>NZ_RBZY01000149.1 GCF_004022425.1 Microbacterium enclense
CGAGGAAGATGTTCTCGGCGATCGAGAGGTACGGGCTGAGAGCCAGCTCCTGGTGGATGATGACGATGCCGGCGGCCTCGCTGTCGTTGATCGAGCGGAACGCGACCGGCTGGCCCTCGAGGGTGATCGTGCCGTCGAAGCTGCCCACCGGGTAGACCCCGCTGAGCACCTTCATCAACGTCGACTTGCCCGCGCCGTTCTCGCCGCAGATCGCGTGCACTTCACCGCGGTGAACGTCCACCGACACGTCGGCGAGAGCCGGGACGCCGTTGAACGACTTCGAGATCCCTGACATGCGCAGGATCGGTTCGGTCATGGTGTCTCCCTCCGTCGCCCGCGGGGCGACAGGTGAAGCGGCGGGGCGGGCGAACC
>NZ_RBZY01000016.1 GCF_004022425.1 Microbacterium enclense
GATGCCACGGCCTCGGGGTCGTGGCATCCCTTCGTCGTCAGCGGGTCAAGATGAGCGCGTCGCCCTGCCCGCCGCCACCGCACAGCGCCACCGCGGCCGTACCGCTCCCCCGCCGCGCGAGTTCGTGCACCGCGTGCACGACGAGCCGGTTGCCGGACGCCCCGATCGGGTGCCCGATCGCGATACCGCCGCCGTGCGGGTTGACGACCTCATCCGGCAGGCCGAGCTCGGCCTGCGAGCGCGCGACGACCGCGCCGAAAGCCTCGTTGATCTCGACGTGATCGAGGTCGGCTGCCACGATCCCTTGCTTCTCCAGGGCGCGGGCGATGGCTCGGGCGGGCTGGGCGTGCAGCGAGTTGTCCGGCCCGGCGACCTGGCCCGACGCCCCGACCATCGCGAGGACGTCCCACCCGCGCTCGTCGGCCACGGCCCGCGTCGTCATGACGACCGCTGACGCGCCGTCGGAGATCTGCGACGCGTTGCCCGCCGTGATCGAGCCGCCCTCGGCGAACGCCGGGCGCAGCTTCGCCAGGGTCTCGGCGGTCGTGTCCGGACGGATGCCTTCGTCGGCGGTGGCGACGATCGGGTCGCCCTTACGCTGCGGAATCGCCACGGGCACGATCTCGGCCTCGAACGCGCCCGCCTGCTGCGCCGCGGCCGCGCGCTGGTGCGACCGGGCGGCCACGGCGTCCTGAGCCTCCCGCGTCACCTCGTACCGCGCGTTGGCGCGCTCCGTCGACGCGCCCATGCTCTCGCGGTCGTAGGCATCGGTGAGGCCGTCGTGCGCCATGTGGTCGAGCACCTCGACCGATCCATAGGCGTAGCCGTCGCGGGAGTTCATGAGCAGGTGCGGGGCGCGCGTCATCGACTCCATGCCCGCGGCCACCACGACGGTCGCGTCGCCGAGGCGCAGCATTCGTGCGGCGTCGATGACGGCCGTGAGGCCCGAGAGGCAGACCTTGTTCACGGTGGCGGCGTGGACGTCCCAGCCGATGCCCGCGGCGATCGCTGCCTGGCGTGCCGCATTCTGCCCGGCCCCCGCCTGGAGCACCTGCCCGACCAGCACGGCGTCGACGGCGCCGGTGGGGATGCCACCGCGCTCCAGAGCCCCCGAGATGGCGGCCGCACCGAGCTGGACCGCCGTCAGGGGCGCGAGCTGTCCCTTGAGACGGCCCTGCGGGGTGCGGGCGGCGGCGACGATGACGACGTCGGTGGGAGAGGTCATGCGTTCTGCTCCTCGAAGATCCGGACGGTGAGCGGGGGTTCGGTCGCGGCGACCACGTCGTCGACGGAGACACCGGGTGCGACCTCGACGAGCACGAGACCCCCGGCGGTGACATCGATCACAGCGAGGTCGGTGATGATGCGGTCGACGACCCCGCGGCCTGTGAGCGGCAGCGAGCACGCGTCGACGATCTTCGGCGAGCCGTCGCGCGCGACGTGCTCCATCAGGACGATGACGCGGGCGGCGCCGTGAACGAGGTCCATCGCCCCGCCGGGGCCCTTCACCATCTTCCCCGGGATCATCCAGTTGGCCAGATCTCCGGATGCCGAGACCTGCATCGCCCCGAGGATCGCCGCATCGATCTTGCCGCCGCGGATCATGCCGAAGCTCGTGGCCGAGTCGAAGAAGGCCGCCCCGGGCAGCGACGTCACCGTCTCCTTCCCGGCGTTGATGAGGTCGGCATCCACCGCATCCTCCGTCGGGTAGGGGCCGACGCCCAGGATGCCGTTCTCGGACTGCAGCACGACCGTGACGCCGTCCGGGACGTGGTTGGGCACGAGGGTCGGGAGACCGATGCCGAGGTTGACGTACGAGCCGTCGGCCAGTTCGCGGGCCGCGCGCGCGGCCATCTCGATGCGGGTGAGGGCCATATCAGCGGGCTCCTTCGGTGACGGTGCGCTTCTCGATGCGCTTGACGATGTCGGGACCGACCTCGACGAGGCGGTGGACGAAGACACCGGGCAGGTGCACGTCGTCGGGGTCGATCTCGCCGGGCTCCACGAGGTGCTCCACCTGCGCGATGCACACGCGGCCGGCCATCGCGGCGAGCGGGTTGAAGCTGCGTGCGGCCTTCCGGAACACGAGGTTGCCGTGGCGGTCGCCCTTCCACGCGTGCACGAGCGAGAAGTCGGTGGTGATCGCCTCCTCGAGCACGAACTCGCGCGGCTGGCCGTCCACGTCGAACGTGCGGACGTCCTTCGCCGGGGATGCCACGGCGACACCGCCCGCACCGTCGTAGCGCTGCGGCAGACCGCCCTCGGCGACCTGCGTCCCCACACCGGTCTGCGTGTAGAACGCGGCGATGCCCGAGCCGCCGGCGCGCAGCTTCTCGGCCAGCGTGCCCTGCGGTGTGAGTTCGAGTTCGAGCTCTCCGGTGAGGAACTGCCGCTCGAACTCCTTGTTCTCCCCGACGTACGACGACGTCATCTTGCGGATACGCCCGGCACCCAGCAGGATGCCGAGCCCCCAGTCGTCCACGCCGCAGTTGTTCGACACGACCGAGAGGTCACGCGTGCCTCGCGCGAGCAGCGCCTCGATGAGGGCGATGGGGTTTCCGGAGAGGCCGAAGCCGCCGACCGCGAGCGATGCCCCATCGGGGATGTCGGCGACGGCGTCGCTCGGCGACGGCCAGGTCTTGTCGATCACGCGGACTCCTTCGTGCAGGGATCGGTGGTCTCATCCTGTGCTCGCTGCTGCCGCGAGGCAGTGTCGCTTCTTGCGATGTGGATGCCAGCCCGCGTAGCGTCCACATCGTGGACACGCCCTCGCTCCCCTCCGCCCGCACGAGCGTGCCCGGCACGCAGGCGATCGCCCGGGCCGCGCATCTTCTCCGCTTGGTCACGGCCGCGGGAACCGACGGCGCGGCGGTGGGCGAGCTGGCCGTTCGGGCAGACCTCACCCGCCCCACGGCCCATCGCGTGCTGTCCGCATTACGGCAGGAGGGTCTGGTCGACCGCGACGAAACGACCGGACGATGGCTTCCGGGGCCGGAGCTGTACCTCATGGGTACGGTCGCGGCATCCCGGTTCGACATCACCGCTCTCGCGCGCGACATCGTGCGCTCGCTCGCCGTGCGGACCGAGGAGAGCGCGTTCCTCTCCGTGCGGCGCGGCGACGAGACGGTGTGCCTGGTACGGGAGGACGGCAGCTTCCCGATCCGCTCCTTCGTGCTGTCGGAGGGCGTGCGGTTCCCGCTCGGCGTGGCATCCGCGGGACTGGCGATCCTCGCGTTCCTCCCCCCGGACGAGGTGGATGCCTACCTCGAACGCCACGGGGAGCTCCCGGAACGGTGGGGCAGTGCGCACTCCCCCGCCCGACTGCGCACGCGGGTCGCCGACACCAAAGCGCGCGGGTACGCCGTGAACCCGGGGTTGATCGTGGAGGGCAGCTGGGGCCTCGGGGCAGCGGTATTCACTCGCACCGGAGAACCGCAGTGGGCTCTGAGTCTCACCGGTGTCGAGTTCCGATTCTCCGGCGACCGACTCGCCGAGCTCGGGCGGATCCTGCTCGCGCACGCGCATCAGCTCTCGACCCGCATCGGCGGTCGATGACGCATACCAACGTTATATAACAGGGGTATGCTGGGGAGAATGACCCGCGACGATGATCTCCAGAGACTGATCCTCGCGGTGCACGCCCTCACGCGCATCGCGGCCATCGACACCAAGAACGACGCCCCCGGCGCGCAGTGGCGCACGCTCACGCTCCTGCGTGATCACGGGCCGCAAAGGCTCGGCGACCTCGCCACGCTCAGCCGCGTCTCGCAGCCCGGCATGACCCGACTCGTGCATCAGATGGAGGGTGCCGGCCTCGTCGCCCGCGGCATCCATCCGGACGACTCGCGCGTGAGCGTCGTGTCCGCGACCGACGACGGGCTGCGGGAGCTCGACCGGTGGTTCGTCGCTCTGAGCTCCGCTCTCACCCCGCACGTGGCCGACCTCACGGATGCCGAGTGGGATGCCGTGCGCGTGAGCGCCGACGCCCTCGCCACCCGCGTCGGTCTGCGGCCGGAGGTCGTGCGATGAGCGCCGCACCCCGCGTCTGGAAGCAACCGGCCCAGGTCTGGGCCGTCGCGTTCGCCTGCGTGGTGGCGTTCATGGGCATCGGCCTCGTCGATCCCATCCTCCCCGCGATCGCCGAGTCCCTGCAGGCGTCGCCCGTCGAGACGGAGCTGCTCTTCACCAGCTACCTGGTGGTCACGGGACTCGCGATGCTGGTGACGAGTTGGATCTCGAGTCGCATCGGTGCGAAGGCGACACTCCTCGTCGGCCTCGCCCTGATCGTCGTGTTCGCGCTGTTCTGCGCCCTGAGCGGCAGCGTCGACGCCGTCATCGGCTTCCGCGCGGGCTGGGGACTCGGCAACGCCCTGTTCATCTCCACCGCGCTCGCCACCATCGTGGGGGCCGCCTCGGGCGGGAGTTCCGCGGCGATCGTGCTGTACGAAGCCGCTCTCGGCCTCGGTATCGCGGTGGGGCCGCTGCTCGGTGGCATCCTAGGCGAGGCGAGCTGGCGGGGACCGTTCTTCGGTGTCGTCGTGCTCATGGCGATCGCGTTCGTCGCCGTCGCGGTGCTGCTGCGGGGACCGGCGCCCGCTCGCACGCCCATCCCGTTCAGCGCGCCGTTCCGCGCCCTGGGTCGGCCCGCGCTGGCGATCCTGGCGGCGACGGCGCTGTTCTACAACATCGGGTTCTTCACGCTGCTGGCGTTCTCACCGTTCCCGCTCGGCTTCGGCGCGATGGGCATCGGACTGACCTTCTTCGGGTGGGGCGTGGCGCTGGCGATCACGAGCGTGTGGGTAGCTCCGTTGCTGCTGCGGCGGATGCGATTGACCACCGTTCTGCTCGTCGCGCTGCCGCTGCTGGCGGCGGACCTGCTCGTCGCGGCCTTCGTGGTGGCGTCGCCTCCCGCGCTCGTCGCGTGCATCGTCGTCGGCGGTCTCGTGCTGGGGGTCGTGAACACCGCGCTCACCGAGGCGGTGATGGAGGCCACCGACCTTCCCCGCTCGGTCGCGTCGTCGTCGTATTCCGCGGTTCGGTTCCTGGGTGGCGCCGTGGCTCCCCCGCTCGCCGCGTTCCTCTGGCACGCGGCCGGCGCCGGTGTCCCGTACGTCATGGCGACCGTCTCGGTGGTGATCGCGGCTGCGTGCGTGCTGTTCGGTCGTCGGGCCCTCGCGCACATCGATGCCGCGCACCCGACCGCGGCCGACGAGGGGGCCGCCGTGTTGGTCGGCGACGCCGCTTAAGGCCGGACGACGACGAGCGCCCGGTCACCGACATCGCGTCGGTGGCCGGGCGCTCGTGTTCGATCGGACGCTCGCCGTCAGCCGCGGGCTCGGCGACGGCGAAGAATCACGGCCGCCACGATGCCTCCGACCAGCATCACGATGCCGATCGCGATCGCTCGCCCGACGGGCGGAGTCCCCGTCGTCGCAAGGTCGGATCCGGACGCCGCGGTCGGCGGTTGCGTCACGTTCGGGACCGGCGTCGTGGAGGCGGAGGACGTGGGGGTGGGCGTCGGCTCGACCGTCGCACTGGGCGACGGGGGTGCCGTCGGGTCGGGCGTCGGTGTCGGGGTGGGTGTGACCGTCGCATCGGGGTCCGGTGTCGGACTCGGTGTGGCGCTCGGTTCGGGCGTGGGCGTCGGCGTCGGGTCCGGCGTGGGCGTCGGAGTAGGAGTCGGGGTCGGATCCGGCNGGGTCAGGGTCGGATCCGGCGTGGCCGTCGGCGTGGGACTCGGCTCCGGCGTGACGGTCGGTGTCGGGGTCGGGTCCGGCACGGCGAACAGCGCGCGCACCGCGTCGGCCGCCTCGTCGCGCGCGAACGCCATACCCGAAGCGTTCGGGTGAAGTGCTCCGCGCTTGATGCCGCCGAGGGGAAGCCCACTGACCGGGATGCTGTCGGACGAGAGCGTGAGCGTGATGCCGTTCACGTAGGCATCAGAAGGGCTGCAGGGGCTGTGCGCCAGCGAGCCCGGCAGGAGCGACACGTAGGAGGCCCCGGCGGCGGCGGTCGCCGCGGCCATTGCGTCATCCATGTATGCCTGGGTGTCGCGCAGCAGCGCGACGTCGACATCGAGGTACGGGAACGCGTTCGAGCGGAAGCCGAAGAACCCCTGCGTCAACGTGGTGTAGCAGCCAGAGGCCGGAGTGTGAGCGGCGTCCGGTGCGAGAGCCGGGTATCCGAGCACGATGATCTTCGCGTTCGGTGCCCGCGTGCGAATGGTCTGGAGGGCGGAACCCAACGCGGGTGCGACGGTCTCGTCGATCTGCGTCTCGAGAGTGTTCACCGGCCCCGCGGGCGTGTCCACGATGAACTGTTCGCGACACGTCTGATGTGTCTGCCCGTCGAGGCTTCCGAGCACCGGACCGGTGGGCGCCAGCGCGACGCACATCTGGCCGATGTTCCAGAAGCCGAGGTCGTTGCCGCCGATGGTGAGGGTGACGAGGTCGGTGGTGGCATCCAGGAAATCGGTTTGGACCGGGGCCGTGCCGCCGACGTTCTGCGGGGTGTCCACGACGTTCGCGATCACCGCACCCCCGCAGGTGCGGTCGGTGAGTGCGAAACCGAACTCCGCGGCGAGGAGGTGCGGATAGTTCTGGTCGGACTGGTCGCAGCCCGGCGCGGGCTGAGTGGATGCCAGTGGCAAGCCCCACCCCGCGGCGTACGAATCGCCGAGCGCGACGTAGGAGCGCCCGGTCAGATCGGGCACGACCGCCGAGGCGGCGGAACCGGCGACGGCGAAAGCCGCGGCGGAGAGGACGGCCAGAACGGCCCCGGAGGCAAACAGACGTCGCATCCGGCGAGGCTAGGGTCGTCGCGCGCGACGACGACGAGAAGCGGCTCGAAGGCCGCCTGAAGTCACCCCGGTGCCGACCGCCGCGACGCGTCCGGCTCACCCGGGTCAGGTCACGTCGTGGGCGAGTGACCGCGCCGCCGCGACGACCTGCCGCGCGCCCACGTGCGACATCACAATGGAGTAGTGGTCGGTCCCGCTGACCCGTCGAGCGTCGCGCAGACGGGGCGCCGCGGCTCGCACGCGCGCGAGGTCGGGGTACAGCGGCGGGATCTCGCCACGGAGCCCCCGCTCGGCGGCGAGAAGCACCGTCGGTCGTGGCATCCGGTCGAGGGCTTCCGCGATGTCCGCGCCGGTGTTCTGGTCGATCGAGTCGGCCTCCACCGTCGCGAGCGTGGTCGCGGGACGCAACTCCGGCCCCGAGCCGACGAGGTCGTAGGCGAAGTAGGCGTCGAGCAACGGATCCTCACGGTCGGCGAACGCCGGGTGGGCACGCCAGAAGTCGCGGTAGGCCGCGGTCGTCGGGAACCTCATCTCCAGACGGGCGGCCGTGGGCCCGAGTACGTGCCTGACCGCCTCGACCGGCGGCATCCCCGCGGGAAGGTCGAGCGGCAGACCGCCATCGACGAGCACGACGGCAGCAGCTCGATCGGGGTGACGGTCCGCGAACACCGCCGAGACGAACGCGCCCATCGAATGCCCGACCACGAGCGCCCGCTCGATGCCCATGGCGTCCAGGACCGCCGCGAGATCGTCGGCGTGGGCGGCCATCCCCAGCGGTCCCTGCACGTCGGCGCTGCGACCGCGCCCGCGCAGGTCGGGAGCGATGAGACGTACGTCCGGCGCCTCGCGCGCCACCCACGACCACGCGAGGTGCGACGCCGTGACCCCGTGCACGAGCAGCCACGGAAGGCCGACGGCATCCGGATGCCACTCCCCGACCTGCAGAGTGCCTCCGGGCACGCTCACGCCGAACTCGCGGTTGGTCACGCGTCCTCCCGCACGGCTGCCTCGAGCTCGTCCCACAGCTGCGCGAACCGCGCGTTCCACGGTGTGGCGAAGGCACCGGCCTCCCACCTCCGACGTACCTCAGCGAGCTCGACCCACTCGGCCTCGCGCACTTCTTCGGGATCGACCGCGACCTCCGGCTCACCGTCGACCCGCACCGCCCACAGATCGAACAGCGCCCGCTCTTCGACGACCCGCCCCACGAGCACGAGATCATCCGGAAGGACGAAGATCCCCACTTCTTCGCCCAGTTCGCGGATCGCTCCGCGCCGGCTCGACTCGCCGCGCAGCGCGCTGCCCGCCGGGAACTCCCACGCCAGCGGATACTCCTTCCCCTCCGCACGCCTGCTGATGAGAACCCGCCCACTGGATGCCACCGCGCACACGGATGCCACGATGTGGAACGACCCCGCTGGCACCGGCCCATCACCCCGTCGATGAAGCGTTCCGGTGGGCGTGCCCTGGACGTCGGTGACGTCCCACATCTCGTCGTCAGCCATATCGCCATCCTCCCCCGGCTCGATCGAGAAGCGGAAGGCATCCGCAACGAACGGAGACCTACTCGCCAACGGGAGGCTGCGCTCGCGAAAGCCGTCGAAGCATCCGCCTCGAGGCACACAGCAACAGGATGCCGGTGGCGAGAGACAACATCACGCTGACCGCGCTCAACACTGACGGCGGGTCCCCGCTCTCCGCCCAGCGCACGAGTATCAGCACGATCGAAACGACCGCAAGCAGGAGGATTCCGACGCCGCACCACATCATGAAGCGCAGCCATCGGGTGGAGGTGATCGCGCTCATGGTGTCCTCGGGCTCACGGTTTGTTCACGACTCTCGGCGAACAGTAGGCCGGCGAGAGCAACCGCCGCGACCGCGAGAATCATCGGCGAGGTCGATGATCGGCGGGAAGCGCTCACGGGGACAACGTGGCCGCTTCGCCCGAACATCGCCCGCGCGACGGAGCCCACCGCCGGGGGGGGGGCTCGCCTCGATCACTTCGCTCCGTCGTGCTCCTCGCGGATGCGGCGCCCCTCGGCGACATCCTCCGCCTCCTTTGCGTCGGACTTCTTCAGGTTGCGGTCATCCCGCGGCGGCAGCTGAATGTCGTCCTCGGCGGCGATACCGGCTTCGAGCTCGCGCGCGCGCTCCATCTCCGCGTCGAACTCGGCACCGAACAGAAGCGCGAGGTTCGCGATCCACAGCCACAGCAGGAAGATGACGATGCCCGCGAGAGACCCGTACGTGCGGTCGTAGTTCGAGAAGTTGCCGACGTAGATGCCGAAGGCGAGGGTGGCGAGGGCCAGCACGGTGATGGCGATGAGGGCGCCGATGCTGATCCAGCGGAACTTCGGCTGCTTCGCGTTCGGGGTCGCGTAGTACAGGATCGCGACCATCAGCACGACGATGGCGGCGAGCACCGGCCACTTCAGGATGGACCACAGCGTCCGCGCGACATCGCCGACTCCCAGTGCGTCGCCGACCGCCGCGGTGACCGGACCCGACACCACGAGGATCGTCGCCGCAATGAACAGAAGAACGATGCCGATCACGGTGACGAGTAGCTGAACCGGCTTGAGCTTCCAGAACGGGCGGCCTTCCTCGATCTCGTAGATGCGGTTCATCGCGCGGCTGAACGCGCCCACATACCCGGATGCCGACCACACGGCGAGAAGGATTCCGGTGATGAGCGCGATACCCGCCGCCGGCGACGAGGCGATCTCCTCGATCGGCCCACGGATGGTGTTCGCTGTCTCGCCGGGCGCCGCCTGCTCGATGATCCCGAGAATCGCGTCCGCGGCCGCCCTCCCCTGCCCCACCACGCCGAGCAGCGAGAAGAGCGCGATGAGCGCCGGGAAGACCGAGAGGACCGCGAAGTAGGTCAGGGCCGCGGCGATGTCGATGCACCCGTCGGATGTGAACTCGCGCAGGGTCTTGCGGAGGACGTACTTCCACGAGCGCCGGTCGAGGTCGTCGGGCGAGTCCGGCTTGGCCGGATGCTCAGCTGCGGGCGTCTCGCCCTTCGAGGTGGGGCGACCTGCGGTGTCGGAACTCATCGCCCCAGTGCAGCGAAACGGCAGCGATGCCTCTACACCCTTGCCCTGCGCGCGGTCCTTGTGCTGCGAGCCTCGATGGTCCCATCACCGGATGCGGACAAGGCCCGAACCTCGGCGAATGATTCGACCGGGACTCGGGCCTTGTTCGTGTGGTGCACCCCCTGGGACTTGAACCCAGAACCCACTGATTAAGAGTCAGTTGCTCTGCCGATTGAGCTAGAGGTGCATTCTGTCGGCCCGAAAATGCGTTCCGAACCGAGGGATTACGTTACCAGGCGTGACGTGGCGTCACCAAATCGGTGCAGGCACGCCGTCTATCCTGGACGCGTGTCCCCCATCGATGAGTCCCCCTCGTCCCTGAGCGACGACCTCGCGCTCGCGCTGCGGCTGGCCGACGCCGCCGATGCGGTCGCCATGGCGCGTTTCGACGCGTCCGACTTGCGCATCGACACCAAGCCCGACCGCACCCACGTGACCGAGGCCGACCTCGCTACCGAGCGGGCTATCCGGGAGATCCTGGATGCCGAGCGACCCGACGACGCGATCCTCGGCGAGGAGTACGGAACGACCGGCGACACCGTCCGCCGCCGTTGGGTCATCGACCCCATCGACGGCACGCACAACTACATGCGTGGCATCCCGATCTGGGCGACGCTCATCGCCCTCACCGTCGACGGGGTCCCGCAGGTCGGTGTCGTCAGCCAGCCGGCGCTCGGCCGACGCTGGTGGGCCGCCACCGGGCACGGGGCCTGGACCAACGGCCGTGACGGCGAGGCGCGTGGCATCCATGTCTCCGGTGTCGATGAGATCGCGCACGCGAGCATCAGCTTCCAGAGCATCGAACAATGGGACGACGTCGACCTCGTGCCGACGCTCGAGCGCCTCGCGCGCGCCGTATGGCGCGATCGTGGATACGGCGACGCGCTGCCCTACATGTGGCTGGCCGAGGGCCGACTCGAACTCGTCGCGGAATTCGGGGTGAAAGAGTATGACATCGCGGCGATCGCGCCGATCGTGCGAGAAGCCGGTGGACGGTTCTCGGCGTTCGACGGATCCGAGCGCCTCGACGCCGAGTCGTCGCTCGCGACGAACGGCGTGCTGCACGACGCGTTCCTCGCCTTTCTGCACGAGACGGACACCCCGTGACGCGGCGCACGCTCGCGGCGGCCTTCGTCGCGCTGCTCGCTGTCACGGGGCTCGCCGCGTGCGCCCCCGCGGCCGAGCCCGATCCGACGCCCACGGCGACCGTTGAGGAGGGCGACCCGACTCCGACGGCCGATTCGTCCGCGACGGAGACCCCGGATGCCGGCGCCGCCGACCCGACGTGCGAGACGATCATCCCGCGCACGACGGCCGCGGACTTCCGCAGCATCGGGTGGTCGCCGCAGAGCGAGGTCTTCCGCGTCGGAGCGACCGAGGTATCCGACGGCATCCTGCGCAAGTGGAGCAGCGGGTCGCCGACCGCCGACCGTGTGCAGATGTTCGGGTGGGCACCGATCGACGCGGCAGAGGCGGAGAAGGCACAGGACGACCTCGTCGGGTCGGGCTGGAAGCGCGAGGACGGCACCGGCGACGAGGTCTACGTGACCGAGAATCCCGACTGGCTCGCCGGCCGCGGCGTCGACGGGTACGGCATCACGTACCTGTTCGGCGACGGCTGGGTGAAGGTCGCCGACACGAAGCAAAGCCTCGTGCTGATCGACTGGCCTCCCGCTCAGCGATAGGGATTCACCGCGTCGGCGGATCCGGATGCCGCGTGCCCCTGGTCCCACGCATCGCCCCGCGCTTCGCGCTCCCGCCAGAGCGCGTCCACCTGCAGCACGCGCTGTGCGAGTGCGACCCAGTCATGCCACGCCCCGGCGGGCACCGACACCCCGTCCGCGGCAACGGCACGCCACGTCGGAGAGTCGGCATCCGTGTCCAGCTGCAAAGGACCGACGTCGATGCGGTGCGCGCGAGGATCGGGCATCCTCCGACGCTAGGTCTCGCGCGCGGTCCCCGGCAAGCCGGTCGCGTAGGCTCGAGCGTCGTGGCTATCGGCGCGACCATTCATACCTTCACGGTGCAGCTCTCCGACGTCGACCGCGGCGTCTACGACGAACTGCAGCTGCGGGTGGCCCGGCATCCGTCCGAGACCGCCCCGTACATGCTCACGCGCGTGCTCGCCTACTGCCTCGAGTACGAGGAGGGCATCGCGTTCAGCGAGGGCGTCTCCGCAACCGATGAACCGGCCGTGATGGTGCGCGACCTCACAGGCGCGCTGGTGGCCTGGATCGAAGTGGGAGCCCCGGATGCCGCCCGCCTCCACACCGGCAGCATGAAGGCCGAACGGGTCGCCGTGTACACCCACCGCGACCCCGAGAAGGTGGCGGCGCCTTGGGCGGGCAAGCGCATCCACCGGGCGGAGGAGGTGCTGCTTCACTCCTTCGACGCGGGTTTCGTCGAGCGGATGGCGGGCGCGATCGAGCGCCGCAACACCGCAACCCTGACGCGCACCGAGGGTCGCGTGTACCTCGAACTCAACGACGTCTCCGGCGAGAGCGACGTGCACACCCGGACCGCGGCATAGAAAAACCCCCGCCCGCGAAGTGCGGGCGAGGGTTTCTCCGGTGACGATGGTTCGTGGAGCTGGGGGGAATCGAACCCCCGTCCAACGCTGGGTCTCCGCGTTTTCTCCGGGCGCAGTCTGTGCAGACGTTCTGCTCGGCCCCGACCTTTGTCACAGACACCTAAGTCGACAGGCCCAGTCCGGGAAAAGTCCCGCGTGACGTCCGGACGCCGTCACACAGCAAGACCCCTAAATGACGCCAGGATCCGTGGCGGGGTCACACACGGTCTGACGGACTATCGGGCTCGCTTACGCAGCGAGGGCGAAGTCAGTGCGCTTGGTTTCGGCACTTATTGTTTTGCAGGGAGCGTTTACGAGATAACCCCACATCCTCGGCCCGCTTCTCGCAGGTTCGCAGGCGCTGTCGAAACCGATCAGCCCCGGGAACTCCGTGAAGGAGCGACCATCGTCACACTGTTGATTTACCAATCGGATGCCGAAGCACCCGAGCATCACAGACTACAACGGATCCGCCCTCTGGGCCATTCCCGGCCGCTCGCATAGGCTCGCCGCATGAGCGAGGTCGTCATCACGGTGCGGGGCGAGAGCGAGACGCGCGTCCGCGCGGAAGAGGCCGCGGTGCGCGTCACCGTCTCCACCGACGGGCCGGCTCGCGGCCCTGTCGTCGAGCGGGCGCAGGAGCGGGCGGCATCCGTCCAGGACGGACTGGTCGCGCACCTGCGATCCGGCGAGGTCTCCGAGTGGTCGAGCGCGCGGGTGTCGGTCTGGTCGGACCGGCCGTGGAACAACGACGGCGCTCAGCTGCCGCTCGTCCACCACGCCAGCGTCGAACTCTCCGCCACATTCACGGACGCGGGCGCCCTGTCGTGGTGGCTCGGCGACGTCACCGAGTCCGACGATGTGCAGGTCACCGCGGTGGACTGGCGGCTCGCTCCCGAGACACGGGTGCGCGTGGAGCGGAAGGTAGCTGCGGCCGCCGTGCAGGTCGCCGTCGAGCGGGCCGCCGCCTACGCCGAGGCGTTGGGTCTGGCATCCGTCACCGCGGTCGAGATCGCGGATGCCGGCCTGCTGGAGTCGCATCCCGAGAGCTCTGCCCCGCGAATGATGGCCGCCCGCGCCGACATGGGGCCGTCCTTCAGCCTGCAGCCGCCCGAGCTCGTCGTCAGCGCCACCGTCGAGGGACGCTTCCGCGCGGAGTGAGGGTCACTCCCCCAGGCGGTTCTTCGTGCGCATGGCCCTCTCGGCCTCGCGCTTGTCCTCGCGCTCTCGAATGGTCTGGCGCTTCTCGAACTCGCGCTTGCCCTTCGCGACCGCGATCTCGACCTTGGCGCGACCATCCAGGAAGTACAGGCGCAACGGCACGAGCGTGTAACCACCCGCGGCGACCGCGTGCGAGAGCTTGACGATCTCGTCCTTGTGCAGCAGCAGCTTGCGCGTGCGCTTGGCCGAGTGGTTCGTCCAGTGTCCCTGCGAATACTCGGGGATGTGGACCGCGTCGAGGTACGCCTGACCGCCGTCGATGTAGGCGTAGCCGTCGGTGAGGTTCGCACGCCCCTGGCGGAGCGACTTGACCTCCGTGCCCGTCAGCACGAGTCCGGCTTCGTACGTCTTCTCGATGGCGTAGTCGTGGCGCGCCTTCTTGTTCGACGCGATGAGCTTCTCACCCTGCTCACGAGGCATGGTGCCACCTCCTCATGATCGCGGGCACACAGAGCCCCTCAGTCTACGCGATCACGTGCGCAGCCAGCGGCGGATCGCGAAGCTCGCGCTCAGCGCGGCCAACAGCACGCCGATAACGATGATCACCGGCACGACGATCGCGAGGTCCGGGAATCCCACCCACGACGTGACGAAGGTGATGCGCTCGCGCAGGTATTGGTTCACGCCGACACCGACGATCGCCCAGACGGCCACGCTCGCGAGAGCGGACCCGATGAGCGCGGCGAGAACACCTTCGAGGACGAACGGCGTCTGGATGAAGCGGTTCGACGCGCCGACCAGACGCATGATCCCGAGCTCTCGCCGGCGCGCGAACGCCGACAGCCGGATCGTCGTGGCGATCAACAGGACGGCGGCAATCAGCATGAGCCCGGCGATACCGACCGCCACATAGGTCGCCACCGTGAGCGTCTGGAACAGCGGCTCCAGGTACTGCATCTGATTGGTGACCTCTTCGACCCCCGCCTGATTGCTGAAGGCTTCGGAGATGACATCCGACTGGCTCTGATCGACGAGGTTGATGCTGAACGTCGCGTTGAACTGTTCGGCCGTGACGACACCGGCGATGTCGTCCGACAGCAGACCCTTCGCGTCCTCGAACGCCTGATCACTCGTCTGGAACGTGAAATCGCGGATCAGCGGGGCGAGAGCGGGCCCTTCGAGCGCGGCCTGCACCGCGTCGATCTGCGCTTGATCGGCGACCTGCCCCGGCGTGCAGGACGGCTGGTCCGACACCGTGGAGCACATGAACACGGCAACCTGCGCCCGATCGGCCCAGAACGACTGCATCTTGCCGATCTGCATCTGCATGAGCATCGCGGCACCGACGAACGTGAGCGAGACGAAGGTCACGAGGATCACCGAGATGACCATCGAGGCGTTGCGCCGGAGGCCGGTGAACGCCTCCGAGAGGATGAGCCCGAACCTCATGACGTGGGCCCCACTTCGCTGTCGCGGTCGTTCTTGTCTGCGAGGCCGAGACGGTCGGCGAGGCCCAGGGCGTCCACATCGGGCGTCGTCACCGGAACCGAGCGGGTGTGCGCATTCGGTTCACGCGGCTCCCCCGCGGGTTCCGACGTGCTGGCGGCGGCGACCTGCTCGGCCTGCTCGGCCACGGCGCGGGCGGCGTCGGCGAGGTTCAGCGGCTCGACAGAGCCCGTGATGTGCGCGACCTCGCGCTGCACCTCGAGCACGGCCGTGAGCGCCGCGACAGCCGCCGCGCCCTTCTCGACCTCGGGCGCGAGCCGAGGCAGACCCGATGTGTCGCCGTAGCCACCGCGACGCTCGTCGCGCACCATCTCACCGTTGCTCAGCTCGATGACGCGGCGCTGCATCTGGTCGACGAACCCGGCCTCGTGCGTCGCCATGACGACGGTCGTCCCGCCGGCGTTGATGCGAGCGAGAAGTCGCATGATGTCGATGGACGTCCCGGGGTCGAGGTTTCCCGTCGGCTCGTCGGCGAGCAGCACCTGCGGGCGGTTCACGAGGGCGCGCGCGATCGCGACGCGCTGCTGCTCACCGCCGGACAGCTCGTGCGGAAGACGCTTCTCTTTCCCGTCGAGGCCCACGAGCGCGAGGACCTCGGGCACCGCCTGCTGGATGAACCCGCGCGACGCACCGGTGACCTGCAGCGTGAAGGCGACGTTCTGGTGGACCGTCTTGTTCGGCAGCAGCCGGAAATCCTGGAACACGGAACCGATGTGGCGACGGAAGTACGGAACCTTCCGGTTCGACAGCGTGCGCAGGTCGCGTCCGAGGACGACGACCCTCCCCTCGCTCGGCGTCTCCGCGCGCAGGATGAGCTGCAGACACGACGACTTGCCGGAACCCGAAGCCCCGACGAGGAAGACGAACTCTCCGCGCTGCACCTCGAAATCCACGGCGTTCAACGCCGGTCTCGTGGTGCCGCGATACCGCTTGGTGACGTTCTCGAACCGGATCATGGCTCGACGAGCCTAAGCGTGCCGACTCCCGAGCCCGACAGGACGCGCCGGGTCACGAAACCGGGAGAGTCCTATGGATGCCACGACCGTGGCATCCATAGCTCAGTCGTCGTCTTTGCGCTTGCGCCAGCGGATGCCCGCCGCGATGAGTCCGTCGAGGTCGCCGTCGAAGACGACCGCGGGGTTTCCGACCTCGTAGCCGGTGCGGAGATCCTTGACGAGCTGCTGGCCGTAGAGGAAGTAGGAGCGCATCTGGTCGCCCCAGCTGGCCGTGATGGTACCCGCGAGCTCCTTCTTCTTTGCCGCTTCCTCTTCGCGCTTGAGCAGGAGCAGGCGGGTCTGGAGGACGCGCATGGCGGCGGCGCGGTTCTGGATCTGCGACTTCTCGTTCTGCATCGAGACGACGAGGCCCGTGGGGAGGTGCGTGATACGGACCGCGGAGTCGGTGGTGTTGACCGACTGACCGCCGGGGCCGGACGAACGGAAGACGTCGACGCGGATGTCGCCTTCGGGGACCTCGACCTCGACGGCCTCCTCCATCACGGGGATGACCTCGACCGCGGCGAAGCTGGTCTGGCGCTTGTCCGCCCCGCCGAACGGGCTGATGCGCGCGAGGCGGTGCGTGCCGGCCTCGACCGACAGCGTGCCGTACGCGTAGGGGACATCGACCTCGAAGGTCGCGGACTTGATGCCCGCACCCTCGGCGTAGGAGGTGTCCATGACCTTCACGGGGTACTTGTGGCGCTCGGCCCACCGCAGGTACATCCGCAGGAGCATCTCGGCGAAGTCGGTGGCGTCGTCGCCGCCGGCGCCCGAGCGGATCGTCACGACGGCCGAGCGCGCGTCGTACTCGCCGTCGAGGAGGGTCTGCACCTCGAGCTGGCTGATGACCTCGCGGAGCGACGCGAGCTCTTTCCGAGCCTCGTCGGCGGAGTCTTCGTCTTCCATCTCGTTCGCGAGTTCGACCAACACCTCGAGGTCGTCGAGGCGCTGCTCGAGCTCGGTGATGCGCTTGAGCTCGGCCTGACGGTGGCTGAGACGGCTGGTGACCTTCTGGGCGTTGTCGACGTCGTCCCAGAGGTCGGGCGCGCCCGCCTCCTCGTTCAGACGTTCGATGTCGGCGGTGAGTGCGTCGACGTCGACCACGGCCTGAATATCGGCGAAGGTCGAGCGCAGCGCCTGGATGTCGGCGGCAAGGTCCAGTTCGAGCATGACACTCCAGCCTATCGTGGACACGATGACGAGCGACTCCCCCCGAGACGTGCTGGTGCGGTTCGCGCCGATGATCTACGGCCCCACCCTCCTCTTCGCCCTCGGCGAAGGGGCGGTGATTCCGCTGATCCCCGTGATCGCCAATCGCCTCGGCGCGGACGTCGCTCTGGCCGCCCTGATCGCCTCCGCGCTCGTCGTCGGCACGTTGTGCGGGAACATCCCGGCGGGATGGGCCGTCGCGCGCTTCGGTGAGCGGATCACGATGGGCGTGGCCGGCATCGTGATCCTCGGCGGTCTCGTCGGCGTCGTCCTCGCGAACTCGCTCGCCGTGTTCGCGGCGGCGGTGTTCGTGATCGGGTTCTGCGCGGCATCCTTCGCCCTCGCCCGACATTCGTTCATGACCACGCGCGTTCCGCTGCATTTCCGCGCGCGGGCCCTGTCGCTGCTGGGCGGGACCTTCCGGCTCGGCATGTTCGTGGGGCCCTTCGTCTCCGCGGCGCTGCTCGGCATCTTCGGCGATGAATCCGCGTCCATCGCCTTTTTCGCGGTGTGCCAGGTCGCGACGATCCTCCTCGTCTTCCTCGGTCCCGATCCGGAGCGCGCCGTCGCTGCCCCCGCGACGCCGGGACCGCTCTTGGAAGACACCGGCGAACCCGTCTCCGGCTCGATCCCCACGGTCGAGCGGAGCGGGGTGTTCCGCACGATGTGGCGGTTCCGCGGGGTGCTGGCCCGCCTGGGCCTCGCGGCAGGCTCCCTCTCGGCGGTGCGCTCCGCGCGGCAGGTCGTCCTGCCCCTGTGGGGCGTCTCGCTGGGTCTGGATGCCTCCACGATCGCGGTCGTGGTCGGGGTCTCCGGCGCGATCGACTTCGCGCTGTTTTACGCCAGTGGTCAGGTCATGGACCGCTTCGGGCGTTTGTGGGCCGCGCTCCCGGCGATGATCCTCATGGGCGCGGGATTCTTCGCGCTGTCGGTCACCCACGAGTTGGACGGTGCGGCGATGTGGTTCTCCATGTTCGCGGCGGTGCTCGGGGTGGGGAACGGCCTGTCCAGCGGCATCCTGCTGACCCTGGGCGCCGATCTCGCGCCGCCCGACGACCCGGCCGCCTTCCTCGGCTCGTGGCGCACGCTGACCGATGGCGGCGGAGCGATCGCGCCGGTGCTCGTCTCCGTGCTGACGGCGGTGTTCTCGCTGCCCGTCGCCGTCGCGGCGATGGGGGTCGTCGCCGCCGTCGGAGCCGTGGGCTTCGTGCGGTGGGTGCCCCGGTACGTGCCGCGCGCGCGCTGAGTTGCCCTCACCACCCCGACCGCACCACGATGAGACCGATGCGCTCGCCGGACGGAGGATGCCGATGAAGGACGTCGACCGCGGCTCACTCGCCGTCTCGGCCGTCCTGGCGTCCGTCGCGGGGTTCGTGGACGCGATCGGCTTCCTCGACACGGGCGGGCTGTTCGTGTCGTTCATGAGCGGGAACTCGACGCAGGCGGCCGTGGAGGTGTTCGGTCCCGGCGCGTGGGTGGCCGTGGCATCCGCGGGCATCATCGCCGCGTTCGTGCTCGGTGTCGCCCTCGGCGGCATCGCGAGCACCGTGATGCGGCGTCCGCGCCCCTGGATCGTGGGCGGGGCCGCCGTCGTGGTCGGTGCGACGGCGATCCTGGCCCTGGGCGGCAGTGCGACCCTGTGGCGTGCCGGCCTCCTGGCCGCGGCCATGGGAGCGGTCAACACGCTGTTCCTGGCCGACGGACGCGCGCGCGTGGCCATCACCTACAGCACCGGCACGCTCGTGAGCCTCGGGCTCGCCCTCGCGGCACTGCTCACCGGCGGCTCCCGCACGGCGTGGCGCCGCCCGCTTCTCCTGTGGGGCTCGCTCCTCGCCGGGGCCGTGATCGGCGCGGTGGCGCACCGAGCAGGGAGCCCGCTGGCCCTCGCCCTCGCGGCCGCCCCCTAGGTGCGTGCGCCGTCGTTCTCGCTCGACGTCCGGCCTGAGGCCCGGTCGACCTCGGCCTCCCGCACGTCACTCCACCCGGATGAGCACCTTGCCCGTTGCTCCACCCTCGACCGAGTCGTGGGCGGCAGCGGTCTCCGAGAGCGGAAACCACGTCAGCGGAAGTCCGGCGTTCTCCCCGACGGGAAGAACCCCCGCGGCGACCGCGGCCGCGACGTCCTCCGCGGCCGCGGCGAGGGCCTCTTCACCGACGGTGTAGAGCAGCAGACCCTGCCAGCGCACGTTCTTGGCGAAGCTCGCCCGCACCGCGGCGCTGAAGGAATCGCCGCCGTTGTCGGCGTAGTACCCGATCGAACCGTGGTTGGCGATGACCTCGACGTCGAGTCCGGCATTCTCGGCGATCGCCACCTCCACGATGTGGTCGACGCCGTCCGGAGCGATCCCGCGGATGCCATCGGCCAGGCCCGCATCCGGGTACCGCAGCACGTGGTGCGCGCCGGCCGCTCGGGCGAACGCCTCCTTCTCGGCGCTGCTCACCGTCGCGATCACGGTGGCCCCCGCCCACACGGCGAGCTGGATCGCCGCGTGACCGACGGCGCCGGCGCCGCCCTGGACGAGGACGATACGTCCGTCGAGCGCTCCGGGCGCGAGGCGGGCCGGACCGGACTCGTGCACCGTGAGGGCACGGTGAGCCGTCATCGCGGGAACGCCCAGGCTCGCTCCGAGCTCGAACGATGCCCCGTCGGCGAGGGGGACGGCGCGGGCGGAGGGGATGACCGCGTACTCCGCCGCGGTGCCGGTGGGGCGCTGGTGCGCGGCCAGGTAGATCCACACGCGATCGCCGACGGCGAGTCCGGCGACGCCCTCGCCCACGGCATCCACTGTTCCGGCACCGTCCTGGTTCGGGGTCACCTCGTCCGCCACGAGCGGGCGACCGACGGTGGCGCGCGCCTTCCAGTCAGTCGGGTTCACGCCGGACACGGCGATGCGCACGCGCACCTCGCCGGCACCGGGTTCGGGGACCTCACGCTCCACGAGCGAGAGGACCGAGGAGTCACCGGGATGCGTGTAGACGATGGCCTTCATACCGATGCCAAGGTGCGGCGGCTCGGGGGCATTCCCGCGACACGCGCGCGGGGTCATGCCGGGCGCGAGTGGTTCGCGGGTGGTTCACACGGATCGGGAGGCGCTCGGGCCTACAATGAGGGCACCCGCGGGAGTGGTGAAACCGGCAGACACGCAGGATTTAGGTTCCTGTGCCTTCGGGCGTGGGGGTTCAAGTCCCCCCTTCCGCACGGATTCCCCTTCCACGAGACCGTTTCTCCTGACCCGACGGGACCGATGTGATCCACTCCGCTGCGCTGCTCCCCTGGCTGGACCCGGCCGCCATCATCACCAACTCGCAGCCCTGGGCGCTCCTGGTGGTGTGCTTCATCGTCTTCGCCGAGACGGGGCTGCTGATCGGGTTCCTCCTCCCCGGCGACACGCTTCTGATCATGGCGGGCCTGCTCTCGCACTCCACCCCGGCCGCGCCGAACGGCGTCTTCGGCCTCAACGCCTGGTGGGTCGCCTTGTCCATCGGTGTGGCCGCCTTCGTCGGGGGCGAGGTCGGCTATCTGATCGGGCACAAAGCGGGACCCTCGATCTTCGAGCGGAAGGAATCCGGCATCTTCAGCCGGAAGAACGTGGAGCGCACGAACGCGTTCTTCGAACGCTTCGGCGGTATCACGGTGATCCTCGCCCGCTTCGTGCCGGTCGTCCGCACGTTCGCGCCCATCGCGGCGGGCGTCGGACACATGCCGTGGCGCAAGTACTCGCTCTACAACCTCATCGGGGCGATCATCTGGGGGTATCGGTCTGACGATGATCGGCTATGCCGTCGGGTACATCCCGTTCGTCCGTGACATCGTGACCGAGTACATCGACGTCATCCTGCTCGCAGCCGTGGCGGGAACGGCGATCTTCATTGCGGTGCACTACTTCCGTGAGCGGGCTGCCGCGAAGCGCGAAGCGGTGGCCGGCATCACGACCGATCCGGAGTCGCTGGTCCTCGACCCCAAGACACTCGAGGACGGCGACCACCGCGCCCGCTGAGGCGATCAGGACGCCTTCGAGGACTTCTTCTTCGGCTCCGCCTTCTTCTTCGGGCCCGACTCCTCGGCCTTCCCGGAGCGGGCTGCACGGCTGCGCTCGACGCTCGCTCGGAGCGCCTCCATGAGGTCGATGACCTCTCCCCCGTCGTCCTCGGCATCCTGTTCGCCGAACGTGGCCGACGTGTCGATCGCATCGCCCTGCTCGAGCTTCGCGTCGATGAGCGTGCGCAGCTCGCGCTGGTACTCGTCGCCGAACTCTTCCGGGTCGAAGTCCTTCGAGAAGCTCTCGACGAGGGATGCCGACATCTCGAGCTCCTTCGCCGAGATGCGGACGTCCTCGTCAAGGGAGGGGAACTCGGCCGCGCGGACCTCGTCGGCCCACAACAGGGTCTGCAGCACCAGCACGTCGCCGCGCGTGCGCAGCGCCGCCAGCCTCGTCTTCTGCCGCAGCGAGAAACGGACGATCGCGGTGCGATCGGTCTGTTCGAGGGTTTTGCGCAGGAGCACGTACGCCTTCGGTGACGACGAGTCGGGCTCGAGGTAGTACGCCTTGTCGAGGGTGAGCAGATCGACCTGATCGCTCGGCACGAACTCCACCACCTCGATCTCGCGGCTTCGCTCACTCGGCAGCGACGCGAGGTCGTCCTTGGTCAGGACGACGGTCTGCTCTCCGTCGTCGTACGCGCGGTCGATGTCCTGGTAGGCCACGACCTCGCCGTCGACCTCGCAGATGCGCTGGTAGCGGATGCGCCCGCCGTCCTTGTTGTGCACCTGGTGGAGGGGCACGTCATGGTCCTCGGTGGCGGAGTACACCTTGACGGGCACGTTGACGAGGCCGAACGTCAGCGCGCCTTTCCAGATCGATCGCATGCGTCCAGTGAACACCCCCGGCACCCCGGATGCCGAGGGGCTTGTGTCGGCGGTGGCGCAGAACTCCTGCACCCGAACGCGCTGCGCGCCTGTGGGCGGCTGCCGGCGGGCCGCTGCAGGAGTTATGCGGCGCAACCCCGCGGCATCCGTCCCCTGCATCGCTCTACGCTGGGGCGATGGCGGAGCAGACGGTACGCATCGACGGCCGCCGGCTGCGCCTGTCGAACCTCGACAAGGTGCTGTACCCGGAGACGGGGACCACCAAGGGCGAGGTCATCGACTACTACAGCCGCATCGCTCCGCGGTTGCTCCCTCACGTAAGCGGGCGGCCCGTGACCCGTAAGCGCTGGCCCGACGGTGTCGGCACGGAGGCGGATCCCGGGGAGCCGTTCTTCGCCAAGGCGCTGGAGCCCGGCGCTCCGACCTGGATGCCACGGCATCCGATCGACCACTCGTCGGGGGCGAAGGACTATCCGCTCGTCGGCGACGTCCCGGCGTTGGTGTATCTCGCTCAGGTCGCGAGCCTCGAGCTGCATGTGCCGCAGTGGCGGTTCGACGCCGCCGGGAGCCGTCTGAACCCCGACCGGATCGTGCTGGACCTCGACCCGGGGCCGGGCGTCGGGCTCGCCGAGTGCGCCGAGGTCGCCCGGTGGGCCCGGACGATCCTGCGCGACATCGGTCTCGACCCACTGCCGGTCACGAGCGGCAGCAAAGGCATCCATCTCTATGCGCATCTCGACGGGCGCCAGTCGAGCGACGCGGTCAGCGCCGTCGCGAAGGAGCTGGCCCGCGCGATCGAGGCCGATCACCCCGATCTCGTCGTGAGCCAGATGTCCAAAGCCGCCCGGCCCGGCAAGGTGTTCATCGACTGGAGTCAGAACAACGGCTCGAAGACGACGATCGCACCGTACTCGCTGCGCGGCCGCGCCGAGCCGACGGTCGCCGCCCCGCGCACGTGGGAGGAGCTCGACGACCCGGGGCTGCAGCACCTGCTGTTCCACGAAGTCCTCGAGCGACCCGGCGATCCCCTCGCGCCGATCGACGCCGTGGACGGCCCCCTCCGGGCGTACATCGCGAAGCGCACCGCAGGGCGCACGCCCGAGCCCGTCCCGGATGCGCCCCACGCCGACACGGACGGCGAGGGATCGCCGCGGTTCGTCATCCAGGAGCACCACGCCTCGCGCCTGCACTGGGACCTGCGGCTCGAACGCGGCGGCGTGCTCGTCAGCTGGGCGGTCCCGAGAGGCGTCCCCGCCACGACCGGGAAGAACAGCCTCGCCGTCATGACCGAGGACCACCCGATGCAGTACCTCGACTTCGCGGGCGAGATCCCGCGCGGACAGTACGGCGCGGGCACCATGACCGTGTGGGACACCGGCACGTACGACCTCGAGAAGTGGCGCGACGACGAGGTCATCGCGACCCTCACCGGCCGTCCCGACGGTCCTCTGGGTCGCGTTCGACTCGCGCTCATCCGCACCGAGGGTTCGGGCGAGAAGTCGCAGTGGCTGCTGCACCGGATGAAGACGGATGCCGACGGCCACCCGCAGCGCGACGGCGAGCCTGTCGTGCCGCGCGCGGACCCCGCGCGCCGCGCATCGCCGTCATCCACCTCCGCACCGGCCGCCCCCTCCGACGTCCGCCCGATGCTCGCCACCGCGTCGACCGCCGGGCTGGCTCGCGCCGCCGCCGAGCGCTGGGGCCGGGAGTGGGTGGAGATGAAGTGGGATGGCATCCGCGGAATCGGAAGCTGGGACGGTGAGCGTCTGCGCCTGCGCTCCCGCAATGGCAACGACCTGACCGCCACCTACCCGGAACTGACGACCGTCGACCTCGGCCTGGGGTCCGCTCCGGCCATCCTCGACGGGGAGATCGTCGCCCTCGACCCCCAGGGTCGGCCGAGCTTCCCTCTCCTGCAGAAGCGGATGAACCTCGCGCAGGCACGGGAGATCTCGCACGAGGCGGCACGAACGCCCGTTCATCTGTACCTCTTCGACGTCCTGCAGGCCGACGGCCGCGATCTCACAGGTCTTCCGCTCGCCGAGCGCCGCGAGCTCCTCGAGGACCTCGCCGCCGACGCCGCGGACGTCGTCGTGGTGCCGCCGGTCTTCGACGACGTCGAGGCGGCGCTGGCGACGAGCGGACGATTCGGGCTCGAGGGCATCGTCGTCAAGGACCCCGACGCGCCGTACCGGGGAGGCGAGCGCTCCGACCGGTGGCTCAAGGTCAAACACTCCCGCACGCAGGAGGTCGTCATCGGCGGCATCCGTCCGGGCAAGGGCAACCGTTCGGGCACGATCGGCTCGCTGCTGGTCGGCGTGCCCTCCGCTGCCGGCCTGCAGTACGCGGGGCGCGTGGGTTCGGGCTTCGGCGAGCAGACGCTCGCCCGCCTGTCCGCCCTCCTCGAACCCCTGCGGACGGATGCCGACCCCTTCGTCGGCGTCCCTGCGGCCGACGCCCGCGACGCGCTCTGGGTGCGGCCCGACCTCGTCGGCGAGGTGGAGTTCGCCGAGTTCACGCCCGGCGGAATCCTGCGGCAGGCGCGCTGGCGAGGACTCCGGCCCGACAAGGACCCGGCGGAGGTCGTCCGCGAGGACTGAGCGCTACGCGTGCTGCGCGTCGTGCTCGACGTGACCGGCGGGCTCGAGCTGGAACGTGGAGTGCTCGACGTCGAAGTGGTCGGCGAGACAGGTCTGGAGGGATGCCAGGATGCGCGCCGCCCGGCCGTCGGCGAGGGCAGAGTCCTGAACGACGACGTGCGCGCTGAACACGGGGGCTCCGCGGGTAAGCTGCCACACGTGGACGTCGTGCACATCGACGACGCCGTCGGCCTCGCGTAGGTGCTCCCGGATCTCGGCCACCTGGACACCGGTCGGCGCGGACTCGGTGAGCACGACCATGACCTCGCGCAGGAGCCCGATCGCCCGCGGCACGATCATCACCGCGATGAACAGCGAGGCGATGGCATCCGCCTGCACGAATCCGGTCGCCACGATGACGATCGCCGCGACGATCACAGCGACTGAACCGATCAGGTCGCCGAGCACCTCGAGGTAGGCGCCGCGGACGTTGATGCTGCGCTTCTGCGCGCGCCCGAGCAGCCACATCGACACGGCATTCGCGATCAGGCCGACGACGGCCACGACCAGCATGAGGCCGCCCTGCACCTCGGCCTCGCCCGGTGAGACGAGCCGCTGCACGGCCTCGAACGCGACCCACAGGCTCAGGACGATGAGGACGATGGCGTTGACGAGCGCCCCGAGCACCTCGGCGCGCTGGTACCCGTACGTGCGGCGATCATCGGCGGGACGCGCCGCGATGGCCGTCGCGATGAGCGCCACGACGAGGGCTGCGGCATCGGTGAACATGTGTGCGGCGTCGGCGAGCAGAGCGAGCGATCCGGTGACGATCGCGCCGACGACCTGCACGATCATCACGGTCGCGGTGAGCGTCAGAGCGATTGAAAGCAGCCGTCGGTTCCCGGCATCGCGGATGCCACCGGCGGGTGCGTGATCGTGCATGGCTCCAGGCTAGAGCCGGGTCGTCGGGTCCGGAGGGGTTTGCCGCTAGTCGGGAATGAGAGCGGTTCTCGCTCTCGCCGCGGGTGTCAGGGCCCCGGCGTCAGAGCGTCTGCAGCAGCGGCACGAGGCTGCGGAACGCGCGCGCCCGATGCGACTGCGCGTTCTTCTCCTCCGCTGTCCACTCCCCGACCGTGCGCTCAGATCCGGCATCCTGTCCGTCCGGAATGAAGATCGGGTCGTAGCCGAACCCGCCCGGGCCGGCGGGCGCCGTCGCGAGGCGGCCGGGCCAGCGGCCCTCGACCATGTCCTCGGTGCCGTCAGGGCGCACGAGCGCGATCACCGACACGAACTGCGCTGTGCGGTGCGGGTCGGCGACGTCGGACAGCTGGTCGAGCAGCAGCTCGAGATTGGCCGCGGCATCCTTCCTGTGACCGGCCCAGTAGGCCGAGAACACGCCAGGCGATCCGCCCAGCACATCGACCGCGACACCCGAGTCGTCGGCCAGCGCGGGGAGCCCCGTGTGCGCCGCGGCGGCGCGCGCCTTGATGAGCGCGTTCGCGGCGAACGTCACGCCGTCCTCGACCGGTTCGGGGCCGTCGTACCCGACGACCTCGAGATCGGGGCGGGTCGCCGCGACGATGGCCTGGAACTCCTCGACCTTGTGCGGGTTGTGCGTGGCCAGAACGACGCGGGCCATGTCAGGCGTTCAGCGCCGCGGTCTGCAGGTCGCGCAGCTCGGCGCAGCCGTTGACACCGAGCTCGAGCAGCTGGTCGAGCTCGCGCTTGTCGAACGGCGCGCCCTCGGCCGTGCCCTGCACCTCGACGAAGAGTCCCCGGCCGGTGACCACGACGTTCATGTCGGTCTCGGCGCGCACATCCTCGACGTACGCCAGGTCGAGCATCGGGGTGCCGTCGATGATGCCGACCGACACCGCCGACACCGAATCGATGAGCACCTCCGAGCGCTGCGCGATGAACTTCTTCTCGCGGCCCCAGGCGATGGCATCCGCGAGGGCGACGTACGCGCCCGTGATCGCCGCGGTGCGCGTCCCGCCGTCGGCCTGCAGCACGTCGCAGTCGATCACGATCGTGTTCTCGCCCAGTGCCTTCGTGTCGACGACCGCGCGCAGCGCGCGACCGATCAGCCGCGAGATCTCGTGCGTTCGTCCGCCGACCTTGCCCTTGATGCTCTCGCGGTCGTTGCGGCTGTTCGTCGCGCGCGGAAGCATCGCGTACTCGGCCGTGACCCAGCCCTTGCCCTTGCCCGTGAGCCAGCGCGGGACGCCGTTCGTGAACGACGCGGTGCACAGCACCTTCGTGCCGCCGAAAGTGATGAGCGCCGAGCCCTCCGCATGGGCCGACCACCCGCGCTCGATCGTCACGGGGCGCAGCTGGTCGTCGGTCCTGCCGTCTTTGCGGGTCATGGGTCCTCCTCAGGACGGAATGGATGCCACGCCTCAGCGCGGCAGGTCGATGGCGCCGGTCTGGACCAGCTGCACGTCGCGGATCTCACGCCCCATCAGGCGATGGGCGAGCCGCACGAACTCGTCGGCCGATGCGCCCGTGGCCTCGTAGTGGTGGGCGGGAACGGCATCCGGTCCCGCGAGCAGGTCGCGGGAGACCAGCTGGCGGTACACGTCCTTCGCCGTCTCGGTGTCGCTCGAGACGAGACTCACCTCGGGGCCCATGACGTAGCTGATGGCCCCCTCGAGGAACGGGTAGTGGGTGCAGCCCAACACGAGCGTGTCGACGCCGGCGTGCCGCAGCGGCGCGAGGTACTGCTCGGCGACGGTGAGCACCTCGGGCGAGTCGGTGACCCCGGCCTCGACGAACTCGACGAACCTCGGCGCCGCCTCGGCGAAGACCGTCAGGCGCTCGTTGACCTCGAGCATGTCCTGGTACGCGCGGGACCCGATCGTGCCGACGGTGCCGATCACGCCGACGCGGCCGTTGCGGGTCGTGGACATCGCCGTGCGCACCGCGGGTCCGATGACCTCCACCACGGGGATGTCGTAGCGCTCGCGCGCGTCGCGAAGCATGGCGGCGGAGGCGGTGTTGCAGGCGATCACGAGCATCTTCACGCCCTGCTCGACCAGCGTGTCGAGCACCTCGAGCGCATAGCGCCGGACGTCGGCGATGGGCTTCGGTCCGTAGGGCGAACGGGCGGTGTCGCCGATGTACAGGATCGACTCGCGCGGCAGCTGCGCCGAGACCGCACGCGCGACGGTGAGACCACCGACCCCGGAGTCGAAGATGCCGATCGGCGCGTCGTTCATAGGCATCCAGCCTACCCACCGTGCCCCCCTGTCAAGGGCGCGCGGGCGTGCCGGGGCGCGCGCAATAGGCTGGCGCGATGACCCGCAGTACGGCCCTCCACACCGACCGCTACGAACTCACCATGCTCGACGCGGGCCTGCGCGACGGCACCGCCGAGCGCCGCTGCGTGTTCGAGGTGTTCGGCCGACGCCTTTCCGGCGGCCGTCGTTTCGGCGTCGTGGCGGGCACCGGCCGTCTGCTCGACGCGATCCGCGACTTCCGCTTCGGTGAGGACGAGCTGCGGTACCTGCGCGACAACCGGATCGTGGATGCCACGACGCTGGACTTCCTGGAGGGCTACCACTTCACGGGCTCCATCACCGGCTACCGCGAGGGCGAGATCTACTTCCCCGGCTCGCCGCTGCTGACGGTGGAGGGGACCTTCGCCGAGGCCGTGATCCTCGAGACGATCGCCCTCAGCGTGCTCAACTTCGACTCCGCGGTCGCCACCGCGGCATCCCGCATGAGCATCGCCGCGGGCGACCGGCCCCTCGCCGAGATGGGCTCCCGCCGCGCCGGCGAGGAATCTGCCGTCGCCGCCGCGCGCGCCGCGTACATCGCCGGCTTCGCGGCCACGAGCAACCTCGAGGCGGGCCGCCGTTGGGGTGTGCCGACCATGGGCACCGCCGCGCACGCGTGGACGCTTCTGCACGACAGCGAGGAGGACGCGTTCCGCTCGCAGATCGACGCGCTCGGCACCGGGACGACCTTGCTGATCGACACGTACGACATCACCGAGGGCGTGCGCACGGCCGTGCGGGTCGCGGGCACGGGCCTCGGGGGCGTGCGCATCGACTCGGGCGACCTCCCGATCGTCGCCGGGGAGGTGCGCGCGCTGCTGGACGATCTCGGGGCCACGGGCACACGGATCACGGTCACGAGCGACCTCGACGAGTACGCGATCGCCTCCCTGGCCGCCTCCCCCGTCGACAGCTACGGCGTCGGCACTTCCGTCGTCACAGGATCGGGCTCGCCGACGGCCGGCCTGGTGTTCAAGCTCGTGGCGCGCGCCGACGCCGACGGGTCATGGGTGCCCGTCGCCAAGGCATCCGCTCAGAAGGCCTCGCACGGGGGTCGCAAGGCGGCGTTCCGCGCGCTCGACGGCGGCACCGCCACCTCCGAACTGATCGTCGTGAGCGACGGCTTCGAGGAACTCTCCACCGCCGCGGAACACCCGGACGCGCGTGCGCTCCAGGTTCCGTTGATCGTCGACGGCGAGCCGGATGCCGCCGCGCTCGGGCCGCAGGGCGTCGCGGCTGCGCGCGCGCACCATGCCCGCGTTCGCGAGGAACTCCCGGTCCGCGCTCTCGCCCTGAGCCGTTCGGAGCCCGCACTGCCGACCGAGTACCTGGAGGCCTGAGCCTTCCGGCGGGGCGGCCCATGACAAGCGGCCGAGGGGATGAAAGGTCCTCCCGGTCGGGGTGAGCAGGTGTCCTCGACCCGGAGGCCGTCCGTGCGCGCACTTTAGCGTGGGCAGGATCGCCCCGTGAGTGGCGGCCTCGTGGTCGACCGGTCGGGCGAGCAACGCACCGAACGGAGAGTTCCATGGCCGACGATGCATCGCCGACCCGGCGGGCCGACCCCACACGCCGCGCCGTCCTCACGGCCGCGGCCTGGACCGCACCGGTGATCGCGTCGACGTTCGTCCCCGCGATCGCCCAATCGGCCACCGCGGTGCCGATCTCGAAGCTGCGTATCGGCGACGACTGGAAGGTGCTGAACGGGAGCAAGTACGATCCCGCGACCAACAGCACGCGCGGTCCGCTGGCGATCTACGCCTCGGCGCACTACGACCAGAACGTGACGTGGTGGCCGACGCGCGACCCCGAGCCCGCGCTCGTGCAGTACACCCTGCAGGTCGTCCCTCCCTCGCCCGCCGAGCCCACGACCCTGTCCGGGTCGCTCTCGATCGCCCTTGGCGGCTACGCGCAGCAGCTGAACTGGTACCCGGGAGAGAATGTGTACCCGCTCGCGACGGGGACGTACACCGTGACGTTCACGATCTACGGCTCCGGCGGAACGGCGTCGGAGGTCGAGAGCATCGTCCTGACGTGAACCGTCTCGAGGTCAGCTCGTGAGGGATTCGTAGATCTCCTTGCACTGCGGGCACACGGGGAACTTCTCAGGATCGCGTCCCGGCGTCCACTTCTTGCCGCACAGCGCGCGCACGGGCTTGCCCGTCAACGCGGACTCGAGGATCTTGTCCTTCTTGACGTAGTGAGAGAACCGCTCGTGGTCGCCCGGCTCGATGTTCTCTTCCCGGATGAGCTCTTCGAGCTCACGGTCCAGGGTCGCCAGACCCCCGCTATCCGGTCGGTCGAGAGGGGTGCTCATGGTCTGCCAGTGTAGCCGCGGAGCGCGCGTCATGGACGATTCGCGGCGGTCCGCCGTGCCCTCGCGGCGCGAGCTGCGACTTACGTCGCTTCCGCGAACTCCATCAGGCGTGTGCCCCGGCGCTCGAACTGGGCGGCCCCCACGACGAGTCCGACGAGCAGCACCAGCACCCCCGCACCGAGGCCCGCCCACAGAGCGGGGAACGCGTCGGCGGTGTCGGAGGGCAAGGCCTCCCAGGCGAACCAGAGGGCCGGGGAGGCGGCGAGGACCGCGCCGGCCATGACCAGGCCCTGGGCCATCACTCCGCCCGATCCGGTCCGCTGCGGCTGCTGGAAGGGGCTGTCCCCCGGTCGCGAGACGGCGTACGGAGCGACGACCGAAGCGATGCTCGACAGCCCGAGGCCCGAGAGGAACAGGGCCGCGCACACCCCGACGAGCGCGGGAGCGAACGCCCACCGCCCGTGCACCGCGATCGCCAGCGGGATGGCGATCGCCAGAAGCGGCAGGGCGATCAGCACGACGGGGACGAGGCGTCCCACCCGATCGGACAGGCCCCTCACACCGCTCGCGATGTGCATCCACAGCGCCGTCGAGTCGTAGGCCAGATCGTTGTGCGGCAGCCACCCGAGGAACAGCGCGATGATCGGCGCCGGCAGCAGAACGGCCAGCTCGACGGGCACGCCCGCCACGATGAGCGGCAGCGTCGTCAGGACGGCCGCGATCGGAACCACCACCACGTTGACGACGTACCGGCGGTCGCGGAACCAGTACGACAGGCTCCGCGCCGCGACAGCGCCCCCGGGCGTGCCGGGGAGCAGCGCGAACCATCCGAGCCCTGCGCGCTCACGGACCGTGACGGGGCGCGGTGTCGTCGTCAGGAGCACGCGGACGAGCGCGAACCATGCCGACGCGAGCAGCGCCACCGTGGCGAGAGCGACGGCGACGCTCCCCCACGCCGCCCCCGCGGAGGGTGCCAGCGCGATACTCCACGCCGCTCCGATCGGCGTCCACGCGAGGACGTCGGCGGCGACCACGAGTTGCGACGGCACGACACCGCGCCATTCGAGCGAGCCGAGGAAGATGCCCACGGGCACCACGACCACGAGAACCGCCACGAGGTAGATCCCGAGGAGTTCACGCGACTGACGCGGGCGACGCACGAGGGTCCCGAGGGCCATGCTCACGCGGGCGAGCAGCACGCACGTCGTCGTCCCGAGGACGATGGCGAGGACGCTGAGTCCGATCGGAGCTCCGTGCGCGGTCCACGCCGTGGCGAGGCTGATGGCGAGCACGACGACGACGAAGACGGGAACGCTCAGAAACCCGGCCAGCAGGAGGGTCGCGGCGAGCGGCCGCGGCTCCGGACCGACGACGGCGAAGCGACGGGGGTCGAGCGGATCCGTGGATGCCGTGACCGGCGGGGCCACCGCGAATCCGAGCGTGACCGCGGACCCGGCGAGCACCGTCACCACCGCCGTCGTGACGCCGTCCGCATCGGCGAGCGCGGTGACATTGACCGCGGCGAACACGGTGCCCGCGACGAGGACGAACAGGCCGACGATGCGGCGCAGCACATGATCCCGGTCGCCACGCAGGGCGCCGAGCATCATGGCCAGTCTCAGGCGGAGAACGTGTGCAACCACTCGAGCCCCTCCACGTCGCCCAGACCGCCCGCGAGTTCGAGGAAACGCTGCTCGAGCGTCGACTCGCCGCGCACCTCGTCGACCGTGCCCTCGGCGAGCACCTGGCCCGCGACGATCACGGCGACGCGCGAGCAGACGCGCTCGACGAGTTCCATCCCATGGCTGGAGAGGATGACGGTGCCGCCGTGCTCCACGTAGGCGCGCAGGATGTCGAGGATCACCGCGCTGGAGACCGGATCGACGGCCTCGAACGGCTCGTCGAGCACCAGGAGGCGCGGGGAGTGGATCATGGCGCCGGCGAGCATGACCTTCTTCGTCATTCCCGCGGAATAGTCGGAGACCGGCCGCCCGAGAGCGTCGACGAGATCGAACGCACGCGCGAGATCGGCCGCGCGGCTCTCGACCACGGGCGAGGGAAGACCGCGCAGTGCCCCGTAGTAGGACAGGAGCTGGCGCCCGGTGAGGCGGTCGAAGGTACGCAGGCGATCCGGGAGGACACCGATCATCTTCTTCGCCGCGCGCGACCGGTGTGCCGCGTCGACACCGTTGATCTCGACGGTTCCGCCGTCGGACCGCAGGAGCCCGGCGATGATCGACAGGGTCGTGGTCTTCCCGGCGCCGTTGGGCCCCACGAGACCGTAGAAGGATCCCGCGGGAACGGTGAGATCGACGCCGTCGACCGCGCGCACCTCGCCGAAGGTCTTCGTGACGTTGCGCAGACGCAGGGCCGGCACATCGGAAGCGGTGTCGGAATCCGCGTCTTCGCGCGGTGCGATGACCGCTGCGGCCGTCGTCGCTTCCCCGTCGGCCGCGGGCTCGGCCGAAGGATCCGCGACATCGTCGGCCGGTTCCCTCGGCGACGTGCCCTCGGGGGCCATCGGCTCGACGGCGGTTTCGTCGACCGCGACGTCCGGCGGTGTCGGATCTTCTGCCGCGAAGGCATCATCCGCCGCGGAGGCGTCCGCAGCGGCGGAGGCGTCCTCGGCCGGCTCGGCGCGGGGGCCCTCGACGGCGGGCGCATCGACGACAGATTCCACCTGAGCGGCTTCTTCGACGGCGATAGGTTGGTCGACGGTGGGCTCGGCGATAACCGGTTCATCGAGGTCCGGCTCCGCGGAGACCGGCTCATCGACGTTCGGCTCCGCCACGACGGGCTCCTCGGGGACGGGTTCCGCGAACGCGGGTTCCTCGCTGCCCGCCGCTTCCGCCGACGCGCCGTCGATCTTCGGCTCCTCGACCGCGACGTCTGCCGGTGACGGGTCGGCCGGCACCTCGGGCGCCGCGTCACGGGGCGTCTCGTCGACGGACTCAGCCTCAACGGGCGACGCGTCAGCGGGATCAACCTCACCAGGCGCATCCTCCGCGGGATCGGCGTCAACCGACGCTTCCTCACGAAGAGCGGCTTCACCGCCGCCGATGGACGGCAATGGTGGACGCGGCGGGACGATGAGATTAGCGGGCAAGGGCGGCGGAACAGGAACCGGGGGGAGCACGATCTCGTCGGGCGCGGCAGCGGGCGTCGTGACCGGTGTCGGAGGAGCCGCCGTGCGGGGCTTCGCGGGTGTCCGCGGAGTCGCGGCCGTCTTCTTCTCGGCCGATGTGCGGGGGGTGGCGGGCTTCTTCGCCGCCGGCGTGCGAGGGGTCGCCGGCTTCTTGGCCGCGGGGGTTCGCGGCGTCGCGGATGTCCCGGAGGCGGGAGTGCGTGCGGTCGCGGGCTTCCCGGCGGCGGGCGTGCGAGGTGTCGCGGGCTTCTTCGCCGCGGGGGTGCGCGGCGTCGTCGGCTTCTTGTCCGCGGGGGTTCGTGGGCTGCGAGGTGCCGACGTCGACGACGCGTTCCGAGCGGATGCGGAACGAGGGCTCGCGGGTTTCTTCACCACCGGCGTGTCGCCGGACGATTCGACCTCCGTCACCGGCGTCGCCTCGCTCTCGGCAGCCGACGAACGCGGCGCCGACGGACGCGGTGGGGGCGTCGGAGAGGCGCCTGCGCTCGCCGCATCACCCTCCGACCCGGAGGAGGCGGACTCAGGGGGCTGCGGCAGCGACGCTGTCATCGTCCCAAACTATCAACCCCTTCTGACACGGCCCTGGCAGTGGGCGCGACCCCGCGCGTCAAGGCCCGGCCGACGACGATCGCGCAGGGCAGGATGGAGACATGGCCGAGAAGGTGCATCGCATCCACTCCCTGTCCGACGACGCGCCCTGGAAGGGCGGACTCCCACCCGTCGGGTCCGAGGAGCATCCCCGCACGATCCGCATGCTGGACCGAGTGCTGTCCGTGCAGCGGCCGGTCGTGCTCGCGCACCTCAGGAGTATTCGCCTCCGGCATCCGGATGCCACTCCGCAGGAGCTGCTGAAGATCGTCGAGCGCCGCTACCTGGCTGCCGTCACCACCGGCGGGGCCGCGGTGGGCGCGACGGCCGTCGTGCCCGGTATCGGCACCGGGGTCACTCTCGCGCTGAGCGGTGTCGAGACGATCGGGTTCCTCGAGGCGACTGCTCTGTTCGCGCAGTCGGTCGCCGAGGTGCACGGTGTCGCCGTCGACGACCCCGACCGGGCGCGGGCGCTCGTGCTCACCCTCATGCTGGGCAAGGAGGGCACCGACCTCGTCGCCCAGCTCGCCGCACAGGCCGCCGGTCGCGGCACGACGCGTTCGGGGTACTGGGGCGAGCTCGTCACGAAGACACTGCCGCGCGCGGCCGTCGGACCCCTGGTCGACCGGCTGAAGACCACATTCGCCCGTCAGTTCGCCGCCCGTGGCGGCGCCTCGTGGCTCGGCAAGGCGCTGCCGTTCGGCGTCGGCGCCGTCGTCGGCGGCGCGGGCAACAACATCTTGGGGCGCCGCGTGCTCGTCACCTCCCGGCGCGCCTTCGGCGCTCCGCCGCTGACCGTGCCCGCCGACCTCGAACCGCGTTCCGGCGCGGAGAAGCTCGAGCGCCGCGCCGCGGGCGGCGTGCAGCGCGTCGGCGGCGCGATCGCCGGCGCCGTCGGGTCGGTCGGTCGGCGCACCGGCTCCGTTGCGCGCAAGGCCCTCCCCCGCCGCAAGGACCACGACGACGAGACGTCGCCGTCCGACACGCCCTGAGGCCTTGTCATCCCGGCGTACCGGGCGCAAGGCCTGGGCGACCCGAGGGCGATGACGTTAGCCTCGCCGCATGGGTGACCTCCTCGATCTCCTGACCGTGTGGATGCCGCGACAGCGGTGGTACGGCACGAAGGGCCGTAATCCCCAGTTGACGCTCGTCGCGGAGTGGCCGCTCGTCGCTCCCTCGACACGCGTTCTGCTCGTCCGGGACGAAGCGGTCAGTCCGGCAGCGCTCTACCAGGTGCCGGTGTCGCTCCGCGACCCGGACGTCGTCCTCCCCGGAAGCCTGATCGGTCCGGCTGACGACGGACGCGTGTGGGCGGATGCCGTCACCGATCCCGCCTTCACCGACCTTCTGTTCCGCCTCTTCTCGACGGGTGGTGCCGGAGCGGTGACGGACGACGGCTTCCTCGGCATCCCCCTCACCTCCTCCCCCGCGGAACCGGCGACGGACGTGCCCGCGCGGGTGCTGAGCGGGGAGCAGTCGAACACGTCGATCATCTTCCGGCCCGAGGGCGCCCCGCCGGTGATCGGCAAACTGTTCCGTCAGGTGAACGCCGGGATCAACCCCGACGTCGAGCTGCAGTCCGCCCTCGCCGCGGGAGGTGCCACGTTCGTACCCGCCGCGATCGGCGAGGTGCGCGGCACGTGGATGACGGCCGGCGGCGAAACGGTGACCGGTTCGCTCGCGTTCGCGCAGGAGTTCTTCGAGGGGGTCGAAGACGCCTGGCGGGTCGCCCTCGAGGCGGCCGGTGCCGACGACGACTTCTCGGCCCCCGCCCGCGCGCTCGGCGAGAGCGTCGCCCGGATGCACGTCGCGCTGGCCGAGACGTTCCCCACCATTCCCCCGGACGCCGACGTGCGTTCCCGCGTGGCGGCGGCGTGGGAGCGTCGTCTGACGATCGCGGTGGCCGAGGTTCCCGCGCTGGCTCCCTACGCCGACCGCATCCGTGAGGTGTACGCCGACGCCGTCGCGGCCGAGTGGCCGCCGCTGCAGCGCGTGCACGGCGACCTGCATCTCGGCCAGGTCCTGCACACGCCCGCGAACGGATGGGTACTGCTCGACTTCGAGGGCGAGCCGCTGCGACCCATCTCCGAGCGTCGCAGTCCGGACCTCGCCGTGCGCGACGTCGCCGGCATGCTGCGGTCGTTCGACTACGTCTCGGGAGCCGTGGCCGACGACGACGGGGCGGCGGTGCGCGCGTGGGTCATCGCCGCGCAGCAGTCGTTCCTCGCCGGGTACGCCGAGACCGTCGGCGCCGGGCAGAAGGCTCCCGATTCGCTCCTCGCGGCGTTCGAACTCGACAAAGCGGTGTACGAGGCGATCTACGAGACGCGCAACCGTCCGGACTGGATCGGCATCCCTCTGGCGGCGATCAGCCGTCTGGCGCCCCTGGCGTCCTGACGCCACGGCCCCGTTCTCCGGGCAGCGTCCCCGGACACCGCGACGCCACCCCGCGATGTCCTCGCGGGGTGGCGTCGTCATGGGAGTCGTCAGTCGGTCATCGCGCCGAGAGTGACCTCCGCGGTGCTCTGACGTCCGCCGCGCGAATAGGTCACCTCGGCCTCGGAACCCGCGGCGACAGCGCGCACCTGAGCGGTCAGATCGACCGAGTTCGTCACCGGGATGCCGTTGAACTCGGTGATGACGTCACCCTTCTGCAGCCCGCCGGCCTGGGCGGCGCCGCCCGCGGTGACGTCGGCGACGTAGGCACCGGTGGTCGTGGAACCCTGGACCGACGCGGCATCCTGGACGCTCGCGCCCAGAAGCCCGTGCGTCGCCGAACCGTTGTCGATGATCTCCTGCGAGATGCGCTGGGCGACGGCGGACGGGATCGAGAAGCCGACACCGATGTTGCCGGACTGCCCGCCCGACGACGACCCGCCGGCGCTCGCGATGGCGACGTTGATGCCGATCAGCTTGCCCTCGTCGTCGACGAGCGCTCCGCCGGAGTTTCCGGGATTGATGGCGGCGTCGGTCTGGATCACCGCGATCTTGATCGTCTGGCTGGCCTGCGTGCCCTGGCGCCCCTGGCCGAAGTCGAAGAAGAACGGGCTCTCGCCGCCCTGCTGGCCGCCCTGTCCGCCCTCGCTCGAGTCGGAGCCGTCGCTGGGGGCCGCCGAGGACGCGACCTGGATCGACCGGTTCAACGCGCTGACGATGCCGGTGGTGACCGTATTGGGCAGGCCGAGGGGCGCGCCGATCGCGACGGTCGCGTCGCCGACGTTGAGCTGCGACGAATCGGCCCACTCGATGGGCGTGAGGTTCGATGCGCCCTCCAGCTTGATGACGGCGAGGTCGTAGGTGGGGTCGGTCCCCACGAGAGTGGCCTTGTACACGCGCCCGTCGGACGAGGTCACGGACAGCGAGGCGTCGCCGCTCTGTCCGTCGAGGGTGACGACGTGCGTGTTGGTGAGCACGTAGCCGTCATCGCTCAGGATGACGCCCGAACCGGTCCCGCCCGTCGACCCGGTGCTCGCGCTGATGGTCACGACGCTGGGGACGACCTTGGATGCCACGGCCGCCGTCGCGTTCACGTCACCGGGATCGTTCACGGTGATCGCCGTGGGCCCGGAGGCCGTCGAGCTGTCGGAACCACCCCACAGCGCCAGGCCCGCGTAGGTGCCGCCGAGGCCGGCGCCGCCGCCGACGAGGGCCGCCGCGACCAGGAGCGCGGCGATCCTGGCGCCCGAGCCCTTCTTCCGCGGCGGGGTCGGCTGCGAGCCGGGGAGGACCAACGTGGGATGGGTGCCCGAGGCACCGGCGGCCGCGGGTCCGAACGCCTGCCCCGTCGGAGCGGTCGCACCACTCGGCGCGGCGGCGTACCCCTGGGCGTGGGGCGCGGGGTGCTGCGGCGCGCCCGGGAACGGTGTGGTCGGCTGAGGCGACGGAGCGGCCTGTCCGGGCGCGGGGTGCTGGGTCGCGGATCCCTGCGCCGGAGCAGGCCAGGCGGCCGCGGCATCGGCGGGCGAGCGGGTGGGGACCGGCGGTGTGGCCGATGCGCCGGCGATGGGCGCCGCCTCGGTGTGCGGTGCCGCGTCGGCCGCGGGGGTGGTCTCGTGCGACGCGGGGACCGCGCCCTGCGCGGCCGCGTCGGTGGTGGGGCGGTGCTCGGTACCCTCGGGACGGTCGTCCGTGGTGTCGCTCATGGGATGCTCCTTCTTCCAGGCGAGATCAACCATGACCCCGGATGCTGTGCGCTTGCTATGACACGGATGAGTCGCGTCTATCAGAGTCGCAGGAACGGAATGCGAGGTCATCCGAGGGCCCGCCCACGGTGCGCTCCGCTACGGTGAGAGGGTTTCGGCCCGGCGACCACCGCCCCCTCTCCCCCGAAGGCATCCCCATCATGCACGACCTCCCCGGCGCCTGGCGCCGCACCGCCCTCGGCGCGGGTCTCATCACCGCTGACGGCACCTCGGTTCCCACGATCTTCGCCGAGATGACGGCGCTCGCCGCCTCGACCGGCGCGCTCAATCTGGGCCAGGGCTTCCCCGACGAGGATGGGCCCGAGGTCGTCCTGAAGGCCGCCCGCCGGGCCATCGCCGACGGCGTGAACCAGTACGCCCCCGGTCGAGGATTCCCCGACCTTCTCGCGGCGGTCGCCGAGCACCAGCGCCGCTTCTACGGGATCGAGCTGGACCCCGCCCGGCAGATCCTCGTGACGGTCGGCGCGACCGAGGCTCTGGCATCCACTCTCCTGGCCCTCATCGACGGTCCCGACGACGAGGTCGTCGTCTTCGAGCCGTACTACGACTCGTACGCGGCGTGCGTCGCGTTGGCCGGTGCGCGACTGGTGCCGGTGCCCCTGCGCTGGCCCGACTTCCAGCCCGACCTCGAGGCACTGGCATCCGCGGTGTCCGACCGGACGCGCGTGATCCTCGTGAACGATCCGCACAACCCCACGGGCACGGTGTTCTCGCGGGAGGTCCTCGACGAGGTGATCCGCCTCGCCCACCTCCACGACGCGATCATCGTCACCGACGAGGTGTACGAGCACCTGGTCTTCGACGCCCCCCACGTGCCGATCGCCACGCTCCCGGGCGGGGCGGAGCGAACACTGACGATCTCTTCGGCGGGCAAGACCTTCTCGCTCACGGGCTGGAAGACCGGGTGGGTCAGTGGCCCGGCAGACCTCGTGTCGGCGGTGCTCGCGGTGAAGCAGTACCTCACCTACGTCGGTGGCTCGCCGTTCCAGCCCGCGATCGCCGCGGGTCTGCGCCTGCCGGACGCGTTCTTCGCCTCGGTCGCCGCCGAGATGAAGGCGAAGGCAGAGCTTCTGGGCACCGGCCTGCGGGCCGCGGGTTTCGACGTCAGCACACCGGGAGGGTCGTACTTCACGGTCGTGGATGCCGCCCCGCTCGGCGCCACGGACGCCGACGCGTTCTGTCGCGACCTGCCGGCGCGGGCGGGGGTCGTCGGCATCCCGCTCACGGCCTTCGCCTCCGCCGAGCACCGCGCCGACTACGCCACGCTCGTGCGGTTCGCCGCGTGCAAGCGCGTCGAGGTGCTCACGGACGCAGTACGGCGGCTCTCGGCGCTGTCGCCGGCCTGACCGCCGCGGTCAGCGCGGGGTGACGCGGAAGCGCCGGAGCTCGAGAGCCGGGTTCACCCGCCTCACCCGGGCCATGGCACCGGGATCGATGTGGGCGACCGCCACGTCGGTGGCCGTACCGATCGTCGCCAGCGCGACGCCCTGCGGGTCGATGACCATCGAGTGACCCACGCCGAGGGGCGGCGGGTGGTCGGCGCCCGCCACGAAGAACGTGTTCTCGATCGCCCGCGACGTGAGCAGGGTCGCCCAGTGGTGCTCTTTGAGCGGCCCGCGGACCCACTCCGCCGGCACGAGGGCGACGTCCACTCCCGCGTCGGCGAGGGTGCGGGCCACCTCGGGAAAGCGCAGGTCGTAACAGGTCATGAGCCCGAAGCGCAGGCCGTCCACCTCGAACGTCTCGGGCGGCGCGATCTCCCCGGGTGCCACCCAGTCCGACTCCCGCTGCCCGAACGCGTCGTACAGGTGGAGCTTGCGATACACGGCCCGGATGCCGGTTCCCGCCACGGCCACGACGGCGTTGCGCACGCGCCGCCCGTCGTCGGCCCGCTCGACGAGGCCCGCGACGAGGACGACGTCGAGCTCGGCCGCGAGATCGCGGAGGGCGGATGTGAACGGGCCGTCGAGGTCCTCGGCGTTCTCCGCGAGCGAGGTGTCGAACGGGTCGACGAAGTAGCTCGAATACTCGGGGAGGACGACGACCCGAGCACCCCGGGCGGCGGCGGTGCGGGCGAGGTCGCCGATGGCATCCAGGTTCTGGGGCTTCGACGCGGTCGGGGCGAACTGCGCCACGGCCACTCCCACGCTGTCGTGCGTCATTCGCGCCCCTTCTCGCCACTCGGCCGGCTGTCGTCGCCGATCCGGCGCAGGACGGCCGGACCCACGACCCACAGTACGAGGATCACGGCGACGAGGACGACCACGGCGATCACCGCGGCCTCGACCCCGACCACGACGTCGAACACGAACGCCACCACGCCCGCCAAGAGCAGGGCCACCGCGCTGAGGGCTGCGATGAGCGCGCGATGCCCGTACCGCACCACGATCGGCTTCACACCGCGGTGGAAGACCGCGCGGTGGAGCGCGACCGGAGCGAGAGCCAGGATCGCCGTGAGCGCCGAGAGTCCCACGAGCAGGAGGTACCCGATGCGCTGGGGTCCGCTGAGGTCGGCGAACGCGGGCTGGAACGCCAGTGCGAGCAGGAAGCCGGTGAGGATCTGCGTGCCGGTCTGCAGCACCCGCAGCTCCTGGAGGACGTCCGCCCAGTTGCGGTCGGCGCGCTGCGCGGCACTCTCGGGACGGCCGTCACGGAGGTCGTCGCGGGGGTCGTCGGAAGGTGTCAACATCCCCGCATCATGGCCCGCGGGGGCGATCGGGATCAACGCCGATTGGACAGCCATCCGAACCCGTGCTAGGTTTATCTCTTGTGCCGCGGGGTGGAGCAGCTCGGTAGCTCGCTGGGCTCATAACCCAGAGGTCGCAGGTTCAAATCCTGTCCCCGCAACAAATGAAGGCCCCGGATCCTCGGATTCGGGGCCTTCGCCTTTCCCTGCGCAACCCCCTCGGTGCCTGAGCGAACACCTTTCTCGCTGCCACCGTCTCATCTTGGCGAGGTGCGTGCTCTCCTCGTCTGCGCTTCCCGGCGCAGTGGCCTTACGCACCCGTTCGGCGGCAGTCTCGGTTCGTCGACGCGCCCGTCAACCCGGCTGTCAACGACGCCCGCGCGCGTTTGACTGGATCGATGTCCAGTCACCCGAGAGTCGATGGACGTGTGCTCCAGCCGCCACGTTCCCCCGCCGATGTCGATGTCGCGCCCCCGCGCGTGTACGACGCGCGTCTGAGTGACGTTCTCGCCCCGAGCGCGCGACTGCTCTCGCTCTACGCCGACGCGACCTGGGCCGAGGGCCCGATGTGGTGGAAGCAGGAACGCATGCTCGTCTTCAGCGACGTCGTCGGGCGCCGCACGCTCGGGTGGCGGGAGGACGGCAGCGTCGTCACGGTCGTCGACCCGTCCGCGTTCGCGAACGGCAACGCGGTGGATGCCGAGGGCCGACTGCTCCACGCCGAGCACGGTCGCCGGGCGATCAGCCGGACGGACGGCGACGGCACGCACGTCCTCGCGGACGCCTTCGACGGTGCCCCGCTGAACTCCCCGAACGACCTGGTCGTCGATCGCGCCGGCGCCGTGTGGTTCACCGACCCCACGTACGGCATCTCCGACCCGCGCGAGGGATACCCCGCGGATCCCGCCCTCGCACACCAGAGCGTCTATCGGTGGCGTGAGGGGCAGCCGCTCGAGCGCATGATCGACCTCGACGCCCCTAACGGCATCGGTTTCAGCCCCGACGAGACGACGCTCTACGTCGCCGAGTCGAACGCCGACGGGCTCCCCCGCATCGTCGCGTGCACGTGGGACGGCGAGACGCTCGGCGCCCCGACGACCTTCGCGACCGTGGATGCCGGCATCCCGGACGGGTTCGCCATCGACAACCGCGGGTGGCTGTGGATCAGCAGCGGAGCGGGAGTGGTGGTGGTGGATGCCACCGGCGCACGCCTCGGCATCATCCCGACGCCCCATCTCGTCAGCAACTGCGCCTTCGACGCCGACGAGCGCCGTCTGTTCCTCACCGGCGACAGCGATCTGTGGATGCTGGAGCTGCGATGAGCGATGTCGAGATGACACGGGTGCCCGCGGGGACCGTGCTGCGGGGAGACCAGCGCGGCGCGGAGAGACGTGAGATCACCGTCGAAGCGTTCGACCTCGGCGTCTACCCGGTCACCGAGGAACAGATGGCGGAAATCCTCGGCATCACGGCGCAGAACCCTCGACGGCCCGCAGTGCAGGTGAGCTGGCTCCGCGCCGTGCGGTTCTGCAACGCACTGAGCGAATGGGAGGGCCGCGACCCCGTGTACGCGTACGACGGCGAGGTCGTCGATTGGGATTCGGAGGCGGACGGCTTCCGGCTCCCCACCGAGGACGAGTGGGAGTACGCGTGCCGCGCGGGGTCCACGGGCTCGACGTACGGACCGATCGCCGAGATCGCCTGGACAGCGGGCGACGGACTGGGCGGACCCGTCGAGGTCGGCGGGCGTCTGCCGAATCTGCACGGACTGTTCGACATGCTCGGCAACGTCTCGGAGTGGTGCTGGGACCTGTTCGCCCCGGAGACGAGCGACGCCCGCGTGTTCCGGGGCGGCGGGTGGAGCGACGCCCGTGCCGTCGTTCGCGCGACAGCGCGGCGCGGGGCGAACCCGCGCTCCGCCTTCGACGACGTCGGACTGCGCGTGGCTCGCGGCGCCCTCAATCGGTCGCGCTGATGGCGTCGCTGAGGCCGTCGACGAACTCGGCGATCGTCGACAGCTGATTGTCCGAGAACGAGTCGGCCACGGCGACCATGGCGTCGAGATGCGCGCTGAAGTGGCGAAGGAACTCCGTGCGGGACTTCGGGGTCAGCACCACGACACGTGCCCGACCGTCGGACGGGTGCGGTCGTCGTTCGAGATGCCCTGACGCGGCGAGGCGGTCCAGGAGCTTCGTCGTCGAGGCCGTCGAGATGCGCAGGTGCGAGGCGACATCGTGAGGGCTGACCATCTGCCCCCGCTGCTCGCGGATGATCAGCATGCGGAGCGTCGCGAGGTCGCTCGCATTCATGTCCATGGCGCCCTTCATGCCGCTGTTCATGCGGTCGAGGGAGTCGCTCAGCGCACGAACCGCCTCCATCGCGCGGACGACAGCGGGCCGATTAGCACGGAAGGCATCGACGACGGACACGCTGGACACCTCCGTTGCGCTCTGGGTATAGTCGGACGACATCGCTAGCTAAACTAGCAAACAGGAGGCACGATGAGCGAGACCGAATATGTCGTCCTCCTGGACGACTGGGGCAACGAGATCGGCACCGCGCCCAAGGCGAGCGTGCACGGCACCGACACGGCGCTGCACCTGGCGTTCTCCTGCCACGTCGTCAACTCCGACGGCCAGGTGCTGGTGACGCGTCGAGCCCTCGAGAAGAAGACATGGCCCGGGGTCTGGACGAATTCGTTTTGCGGCCATCCGGCCCCCGCGGAGCCGGTCCTGCAGGCCGTCCATCGCCGCGCCGCGTTCGAGGTCGGACTCACGATCCGCGACGTCGAACTCGCTCTCCCGCTGTTCCGCTACCGGGCCGTCGACGCCAGCGGCATCGTCGAGCACGAGATCTGCCCCGTGTACGTTGCGCGCACCGATGAGGAGCCGCGCCTGAACCCCGCCGAGGTCGCCGAGTCGCGCTGGGTCGACCCGGCCGACCTCGCCGCCGCACTCGAGGCCACCCCCTGGGCGTTCAGCCCGTGGCTGGTGCTGCAGGCGCAGCAGCTCCACCTGTTCTCCCCTCCCCCCGCCATCCGGGCGGCGTCATGATCGCACTGTCGACGACACCCACGGCGCGCGCCGCGATCGACGACGCGATCGACGCGGTCGTCACCCGCCTGGCCCGACGCCTGCGCGGTCACGGCGACGGCGCCCAGGCCCTGGCATCCGCCATCGCCCGCTCCACGCGGGGCGGCAAGCGGTTCCGTCCGCTTCTCGTCGTCGCGGCGTTCGACACGCTGCGGGGCGACGAGGCCGACCGCGCCGCCGCCTACCAGGTCGCCGCGGCCTTCGAACTCCTCCACACCGCCTTCGTCGTGCACGACGACGTCATCGACCACGACACCGAACGTCGCGGCGTCGCCAACGTCGGGGGCGAGTTCCGCGCGCGCGGGCGCGAGCGCGGAGCGGATGCCACGGGGGCTGCGCTCCTCGGTGATGCCGCCGGCATCCTCGCGGGCGACCTGCTGCTCCACGAAGCCGGACGACTGGTCGCGCTGGCCGACCTGCCCGCAAGCGTGCGGGGAGAGCTCCTGCGCCTCGTCGAGGACGCGGTCCTGATCTCGGCCGCCGGTGAGCTCGCGGACGTCGAGAACGCGGTGTCCGCGGCCGAGGTCGACGCCGAGACGATCCTGCGCACGACCCACGACAAGACAGCGGTGTATTCGTTCTCGGCTCCGCTCGAGGCCGGCGCCGTGCTCGCGGGTGCCGACGGCCCGGTTCGAGCGGCGCTGGAGAGGTTCGGACAGCGACTCGGACTCGCCTACCAACTCGTCGACGATCTCATCGGCGCATTCGGGTCGTCGGACGTGTCCGGCAAGGACGAGGGCTGCGATCTCCGCGAGGCCAAGAAGACCCACCTCATCGTTCTCGCCCGCGAGACCGAGTCGTGGCCCGAGGTGAGCGAAGCGCTCGCGCAGGCCCACACCGGTCCGGTCGCGATCCGCGCGGCCCAACGCGCGCTGAGCGACTCGGGAGCCCGCGCGCGGCTGGAAGCCCTCGTCCGCGAGACCCTCGACGAGGCGCGCGCGATCGTCACGGCATCCACCCTTCCCGAGGAGTGCCGCACCATGCTCCACGACCTCGTCGACGCGGTCCAGGGACGCGTTCCGTGACCGGTCTGGAGCTCTACTCGCGCACCGCCGACGACGCCGCCGCGGCGGTCATCCATCGCTACTCGACCTCGTTCGGACTCGCGGCGCGCCTGCTCGGCCCCCGGCCCCGGCCCCACGTGCGCAACATCTACGCCCTCGTCCGCGTGGCCGACGAGATCGTCGACGGTCCCGCCCACGACGCCGGGCTCTCCCCCGCCCAGGAACGCGCGGCGCTCGACGCGCTCGAGAACGAGGTACGGGATGCCATCGCCACGGGGTTCAGCGCGAACCTCGTCGTGCACGCCTTCGCCCGCACCGCCCGCGAGTGCGGCATCGGCGAAGATCTCATCGCCCCGTTCTTCGCCTCGATGCGCACCGACCTCGACACCGCCGCGCACGACGACGCCTCGCACGACGCGTACGTCTACGGGTCGGCCGAGGTCGTGGGACTCATGTGCCTCCAGGTGTTCCTGAACGCCGGCATGTCCGCCCCCGCGCGGCCCGCCCCCGACCTCGTGGACGGCGCCCGCCGCCTCGGGGCGGCGTTCCAGGACGTGAACTTCCTGCGCGACCTGGACGACGACGCGGCGCGCCTCGGACGCGACTACCTCGACGGCGCCGCCGGGGACGCGCGTCGGACCGCGGTCCTCGACCGCATCGACGCGGACCTCGCCGCCGCCGCTGCCACCGTACCCTTCCTCCCGCCGGACTGCCGGCGCGCGGTCACCGCCGCGCACGACCTGTTCGCGGAACTCTCGCGGCGTCTGCGCCGCACCCCCGCGGGCGCGCCACGCGTCCGCGTCCCCGACACCGTGAAGGCGACTCTCGCCGCCCGTGCCTTCCTCGGACGCCCACCGAAAGGGGCCCACGCATGACCTCGCAGCGCATCGTCGTCGTCGGAGGAGGAATCGCCGGGCTCGGCACGGCCGCTCTCCTGGCCGATCAGGGTCACGAGGTGCACCTGTTCGAGGGCCGTGACCAGCTCGGCGGTCGCGCCGGGTCGTGGGAGAGCGACGGGTTCCGGTTCGACACCGGCCCGAGCTGGTACCTCATGCCGGAGGTCTTCGACCACTTCTTCCGTCTGCTGGGCACCAGCGCCGCCGAGCAGCTCGACCTCGTGCGCCTGGATCCCGCATACCGCGTCTACGGCCCTCCCGGGAAGGGTGAGCCGATCGACGTCGTCTCGGGCCGCGAGGCCGTGCGGGCGCTGTTCGAGCAGCACGAGCCCGGCTCGGGCGACAAGGTGGAGGCCTACCTCGACTCCGCGAAGGACGCCTACGAGCTGTCGACATCGAAATTCCTGTACGACACGTACTCCTCCACCCACGGTCTCGGCGACCCCGCGCTGGTGAAGCGTCTCCCGACGCTCATTCCACTGCTGACGCAGACACTGTGGAAGCGCGTCACGCGCGACTTCTCCAACCCGCGGCTGCAGCAGATCCTGGCCTACCCCTCCGTCTTCCTCGGTGGTTCGCCCTTCGAGGTTCCGAGCCTGTACCACCTCATGAGCCACCTCGACCTGGGCGACGGCGTGCTGTACCCGAAGGGCGGCTTCACCGAGATCATCGCCGCGATCGAACGTCTCGCGCGCGAGCGCGGGGTGCAGATCGAGACGGGCGTGCCCGTCGAGGCGATCATCACCGACGGCGGGATCGCCCGCGGTGTGCGCCTCGCCGACGGGCGGGTGGTCTCGGCGGATGCCGTGGTGTCGGGCGCCGACCTCCATCACACCGAGACAGAGCTTCTGGAAGAGGGCGACCGGCAGTATCCGGAGAAGTGGTGGAAGGATCGCGTACCCAGCCCGGGCGCGCTGCTGCTGCTGTTGGGGGTGAAGGGCGAACTCCCCCAGCTCACCCACCACACACTGCTGTTCACCGACGACTGGCACACGAACTTCGACGCCATCTTCGGAGAGAACAAGCGCATCCCCGACCCCGCGTCGATCTACGTCTGCCGCCCGAGCGCCTCCGACGACTCCGTCGCCCCCGAGGGGCACGAGAACCTGTTCGTCCTCGTCCCCGTGCCGGCCGACCCGGTCAGCGGCCGGGGCGGCGTCGACGGCGCGGGCGACCCCCGCATCGAGCGCGCGGCCGACCGCGTGATCGCGCAGATCGGTGAGTGGGCCGGCATCCCGGACTTCGCCGACCGCATCGTCGTTCGAAAGACGATCGCACCGGAAGACTTCGCCACCGACCTGCACGCGTGGCACGGCAACTCGCTGGGACTCGCGCACACGCTGGGCCAGAGCGCCATCTTCCGGCCGAAGAACCGGTCACGGAAGGTGTCGAACCTGTACTACGCCGGCACCTCGGTTCTCCCCGGCATCGGGCTGCCGATGTGTCTCATCTCGGCCGAACTCGTCGTGAAGCGCATGACCGGCGACAAGACCGCCGGGCCCCTGAACGAGCCGGCTCACGCGGCGGTCTGAGGTGCCCGGGATCTACCTGGGCGCGATCCTGTTCTCGTTGGCGGGCATGATCGCGATCGATTGGAAGTTCGGTCTCGCCCTGCGCACCGCTCCGCGGCGCACGGTGCTCGCGGTGGGTCTCGGCACCGTGTTCTTCCTCGCGTGGGATGCCGTCGGCATCCTCACCGGGGTCTTCGTGAAGGGCGACAGTCCGCTATTCGTCGGTCTCGACCTCGCGCCGCACCTGCCGGTCGAAGAGGTCTTCTTCCTCATCTTCCTCAGCTACCTCGCGGTCGTCCTGTGGACGGTCTTCGACCGTGTGCAGGAGAAGCGGGATGCCGGAACCCGAGCCCACGTCGATGCCGAGGAGTCACCCTCGTGACGTACCCCCTCATCCTCGTACCGTTCGTCGCGCTCACCCTCGCCGTCACGCTCGCCAGTGCGCGGCGACCCGGCTTCGCGCGGCGGATGCGGGCCTCGGCCTGGACGGCACTCGTGCTGGTCGCGCTGACCGCCGTGTTCGACAACGTCATGATCGCGGTGGGACTGTTCTCGTACCCCGAAGAGCACCTCAGCGGTCTGCGGATCGGCCTGGCTCCCCTCGAGGACTTCGCCTATCCGATCTGCGCGGCCTTCCTCGTGCCCGCGCTGTTCTCGCTCGTCCCCGCCCGGAGGCACACCGCATGACCACCCCCGCTCTCACCCCGGGACGCGTCCTGCGCGAGCTGTTCGTCTCGTCGCGACCCGTGAGCTGGATCAACACCGCGTTCCCCTTCGCGGCCGCGTACCTGCTGACCACGCGACAGGTCGATGTCGTGCTCGTCGTCGGCATCCTGTTCTTCCTCATCCCCTACAACCTCGCGATGTACGGGGTGAACGACGTCTTCGACTACGAGTCGGATCTGCGTAACCCCCGCAAGGGCGGCACGCACGGCGCGGTCCTCGCCAAGCGCATGCACCCGATCACGCTCTGGGCCTCCGCCCTGTCGTGCCTGCCGTTCGTGGTGTTCCTCGTGATCGTCGGATCGCCCCTGTCGTGGCTCGTGCTCGCGCTCAGCCTGTTCTTCGTCGTGTTCTACTCCGCTCCCCCGCTCCGGCTCAAGGAGCGCCCCTTCGCGGACTCGATGACGAGCAGCATCCACTTCTTCTCGCCCGCCGTGTACGGGCTCGTGATCGCCGGGGCGACGTGGACCTGGCAGCTGGTCGCGGTGCTCGTCGCCTTCGCCCTGTGGGGCATCGCCTCGCACGCCTTCGGCGCCGTCCAGGACGTCGAGGCGGATCGCGCCGCCGACATCTCCTCGATCGCCACGGCACGCGGCGCGCGGTGGACCGTACGCTTCGCACTGGCCGCGTACGCCCTCGCCGGCGTAGTCATGCTGGTCACCGCGTGGCCGGGACCGCTCGCGGCGCTCCTCGTGATCCCGTACCTCGTCGTGTGCTGGCCGTACCGCAACGTCACGGATGCCACCTCCGACAGCGCCACCGCCGGATGGAACCGTTTCCTGTGGCTCAACCAGATCGCGGGCTTCGGCACGACGATGCTGCTGATCTGGTGGTGGTTCCTCAGCGCGTGACGCTCCCCGGATGACGCGGGGGCACGGTGTCGCTCCTGACCCGCACGGGGCATGCTCACTGTCCAGGACACGCGGATGTCGGCCCGCGCCGTCCGCGTGTCCTGGACACCCCACGGGGGGCGGGTGGGATGCCGGGCCCGCGGGGCTCCGGGCCGGCCACGGCCTGCATGGCGGACACCCCCACCACGGCGGAAACGCCCGTAACAGCGGAAACGAAAGACGCCGACACCCCGAAGGGCGTCGGCGTCTCTCGTGCGCAGGTCAGCCGGCGGGTGTGGGAGCGGGCGTGGGCGTCGACTCCGCGGAGTCCTGCGCCTGGCCCTCGAGCTCGATGAGGCGCTGGACTGCCGCGTTGAGGCGCGCGTCCTGCGTCGCGAACTCGGCGAGGTTACCCGCTGTCAGCGCCGCCTGCTTGGCGGCCAGAGCCTCCTGCGCCTCGACCAGCGCCGCCGCGTAGTCGCCGGCCGGCGCGTTCGGGGTTGCCGGGGTATCGCCGCCCTGATCGGGCTGATCGGTCGGGTCGGTCGGCGCCACCGACTCGTCACCGGTCTCGGCACCCGAATCTCCGCCGAAGAGCGTATCGAGCGCTTCGCTCAACGTGTTCTCGAACGCGATCCTGTTACCGAAGGCGACGAGCACGCGCCGAAGCTGCGGGAGCTGCGTACCGCCGGAGGACTGCACGAAGACCGGCTGCACGTAGAGCAGACCGCCACCGACCGGGAGCGTCAGCAGGTTGCCGTTGAGCACCTGCGACTGGCCCTGCTGAAGGATGTTGATCTGCGACGACACCGCCGTGTCGGAGTCGAACGTGTTCTGCACCTGACCGGGTCCGGGAACGGTCGTGGCCGCGTCGATCACGAGCATCCGCAATCGTCCGTAGTCCTCGCGTTTCGTGCCCTTCTCGTCACCCGCGTTGGAGTCCACCGCGAGATAGCCGGTGAGGACGTTGCGCGCCTGACCCTGGGATGCCGGGATGAAGCTGGTGAACATCGAGTAGGTCGGCTCGTCCTGGCTCGGCATCTTCATCGTCAGGTAGTACGGCGGCTGCAGGCTGTTCGGGTCCTGCGGGTCGTTCGGAGTGGCCCAGCGGTTGTCCTGCTGGAAGAACGACCGCGCGTCGTCGACGTGGTAGACGCCCAGCATCGAACGCTGCACCTTCATGAGGTCGGTCGGGTACCGGACGTGGCTCATGAGGTCGGCCGACATCTCGCTCCAGGGCTCCAGGCTGGACGGGTAGACCTTCTGCCATGCCTGCAGGATCGGGTCCTCGTCGTCCCACGCGTACAGCGTGACCTTGCCGTCGTAGGCGTCGACCGTCGCCTTGACCGAGTTGCGGATGTAGTTGATGTTGTCGAGCGAGTACGTCGGCGACGGGGTGTTCGAGTCCGCAATGGCCCGCGACAGCGAGACACCCGTCGAGTAGGGGTAGTTCGCGCTCGTGGTGTAGCCGTCGATGACCCACTGGATTCGACCGTCCACCACGGTGGGGTACGGATCGCTGTCGAGCGTCAGGTAGGGCGCGACCTTCTGCACGCGATCCTTCGGGTTGCGGTCATAGAGGATCTGGGAGTCCTCGTTGACGTAGTCCGAGAACAGGATCTGCTCCGACTGGAACTTCAGTGCGTAGATCAGTCGGTTGAACACGTTCCCGACGCTCGGGCCGCCGTCGCCACGGAACGTGGTGCGGGTCTCCGTACCGCCGTCGGCGCCGAGCGGGTAGTCGAGCTCGATGTCCTCGCCGCCCTCGGGGCCGCCCACGATCGAGTACGGCGGAGACTGCTCGCCGAAGTACACGCGCGGCTCGTAGTTCAGGTCGGTCAGGAAGCCCGTTCCGGGGATCGCCTGCTCGAGGAACACGGGATCGCCGTCGTCGGTGCGCTCGTTGCCCGCCGCGGCCACCATGCCGTACCCGTGCGTGTACACGAGGGTCGTGTTCTGCCACGTGGCGGCATCGCCGAGCTGCTGGATGTTCAGCTCGCGCAGGGCGACGACGGCATCCTGGCTCTGTCCGTTGATCTGATACCGGTCGACGTCCAGCGGGTTACCGAACTGGTAGTACGCGCGGTACTGCTCGAGCTGGCGGACCGTGGGGCTGATGATCGCCGGGTCCATGATGCGCAGCTGAGCCGTCGAGGCGGCGTCGTTGCGGAGCTGCCCGGCCTCGGCGGTCGTCGCGGCCTCGAAGTTCTCCTTCTCGACGCCGTCGATGCCGTACGCGGCCTTCGTGCTGTCGAGGTTGCGCTGATAGTACTGGCTCTCGAGCGAGAGCTGGTTGGGGCGCACCTGAAAGGTCGTGACCGCCCACGGGATGGCCGCGCCCACGACGATGGCCGACACGACGAGAAGCGCCGTCGCGATGAGGGGGTAGCGCCAGCGCCCGATGACGGCGGTGATGAAGAAGGCGAGCGCCACGATGACGGCCGCGATGGCGAGGATGGTCTGTCCGGGGATGACCGCGTTGACGCCCACGTAGGCGGGGCCCGTGATCCGGTCCTCCTGCGTGATGAGGGTGGAGTAACGGTCGAGCCACAGGCTGGCGCCCTGGAGCAGCAGGTAGATGCCGGCGAGGACGGCGAGCTGGATGCGGGCCGCCTTCGAGATCCGCAGTTCCCGCTGACCGACACGGACCGAGCCGTACAGGTAGGACACGACCGCCGTGAGCAGGAGGCAGACGAGCACGACGCCCGAGGCGAAACCGACCACGGTCGTGTAGAACGGCAGACCGAACAGGTAGAACCCGGTGTCGAGGCCGAACTGCGGGTCGGTGGTCGAAGTGGCGACGCCGTTGAACCACAGCCAGGTCGTCTCCCACTGCGCCGAGGCGGCGAAGCCGGCGAAGAAGCCGAAGAAGATCGGGATGCCCCACATCGCCAGGCGGCGCAGAGGCTCCACAACCTCCTGGTAGCGATCGAGCTGCGAGCTCAACCGGGCGTAGACGGGGCGCAAACGATACGCGAGCTGAATGACGCCCCACACGGGCACGGCCATCGCGAGGAAGCCCACGACGAACATCACCGTCCGGGCGATCCACTGGGTGGTCAACACCTCGGTGAAACCGAGCTGCGAGAACCACATCCAATCGGAGTACAGATTCGCGAAGACGAAGAACGCCACGACCAGGGCGGCGATGACCGCCAGCGAGATCGAGATGATCCGTCGTGAACGGTTCGGGGGCGTGGCCTGGTTCGGCGCTGAGGTCGTGGTCACCCGTCCATCCTAGGCGTCGCCTTCTGGGGGTACGCCGTGGATACTACGATCCCGAGGCGGCCGCACTGTCGCAGGTCGGCAGGGCGTCGAGGTCGCCGCCGTCACGGATCGTCTCGAGCGCCGTCAGCGAGTCCTCGAGGGTAGCGACGGAGAGGACGCGGATGCCATCGGGCACGTGGCCCACGACCTCGTTGCAGTTGGACCGAGGGGCGAGGAACCAGGCGGCACCGGCATCCCGGGCCCCATAGAGCTTCTGACGGATGCCACCGATGCCGCCCACATTGCCGTCGGCGTCGATCGTCCCCGTGCCGGCGATGTGCTGGCCGCCGGTGAGATCGCCCGCCGACATCTTGTCGATGATGCCGAGCGCGAACATCATGCCGGCGCTCGGCCCGCCGACGTTGTTGATCTGGATCTTCACGTCGACCGGGAGGTCGAAAGTCAGCGTCAGACCGACGCCCAGCAGCCACTGCTGCTGTCCATTCACGTCGGTGAGGCGCGGCGTGACGGAGACCGAGCTCTCGGTGCCGTTGCGATCGATGCCGAGGGCGACGGGCGCTCCGTCTCCGGCTTGGACGGCCGAGCGGATGTCGTTCACGCTGGCCACGGGAGCACCGTCGAGCGAGGTGATGACGTCGCCGAGATCCAGCACGCCCGCCGATGCGCCGTCGTCGTCGATGGTGCCGACGACGACGTCCTGGGGGACGGTGTACCCGAGCTCGCGCAGGGCCGCGGCGGAGGCCTCGAGCTGCGAATCGCTCATCAACGCGGCGTTCTCGGTGTTGCGCTGCTCGGTGGACTGCCCCGACGGGAAGATGCGGTCCAGCGGCACCACGGCCCGGGAGGGGTCGAACCACGCCTGCGCCAGCTCGATCCAACTGGGCGTTCGCTCCCGGTTGCCGTTGATCTGGACGGTGAGCAGGTCGAGCCGGCCCTCCGAGGGCGTGTCCTGCTCGTCGGGCACCGTGATGAGGGGCACCTCATCGCCATCGGCATCGCGCGAGGTCCCGAGGGTGTCGAGGACGGGTCCGGGCTGCTGGATGACGTACGGCGAGGGCAGGAAGGTGAGGACGAAGAGCACCAGCATCGCCACGACGAGCGACCACACGCCGAACACGGTGGATCGGCCCCACCGCCGTCGATGCGCCGATCGAGCGGGCGCGACGGAGACGTTCTCGTCGAACAGGGTCACGGGTCCTACCTTTGCCGGGTCGTTCGCGCGCGGCGTAAGCGGCGAGGGGCCGAGCCGAGGGGAGCGAGGAATCGTGCGACTAGCGTAGATCGCGTTCCCCTTGACCCGGCTGAAAGGCGACTGAAGTGGCAGACGACGACCGGAACCCCGAGGAGGAGTTCCAGGAGCTCCTGCGGCGCCTGATGTCCGGCGACACCTCTGGCCTCGACCCCGAGCAGCTCTCGCGCCTGTCGGGGATGCAGATCGACCCGGCCATGATGCAGGCGGTCATGAACCAGCTGCAGGGGGCGATGTCGGGCGCGCAGGACGGCATCGACTGGGGGCTGGCCGAGCGCCAGGCCCTGCACATCGCCAATCAGGACGGTCTCGGCGTGTCCACCGGGCAGCGCACCGACCTCGACCAGGCTTTCTCGCTCGCGGCGCTGTGGCTCGGCGAGGCGACCACGATCAGCGACCTCCCGCGTCCGCCGAAAGCCGTCACCCGGGGGGCGTGGGTGAGCGCGACCCTGCCCGTGTGGCAGGAATTGGCCGAGCCCGTCGCGACGAGCATCGCCGACGCCCTCACAGAGGCGCTCGGCCAGCAGGCACCGGACGACATGCAGGACCTCATCGCCGGGGCGGGCCGACTGATGCGCACGGTCGGCGGTTCGCTCTTCGCCACGCAGCTCGGCCAGGTCGTCGGACGTCTGTCGACCGAGGTCGTGGGCGGCGGGGACGTGGGCATTCCCGTCATGCCCGACGGCGACGCCGCGATCCTGCCCCAGAACTTCGCCGACTTCGGTCGCGACCTCGAGATCCCCGACGACCAGCTCGCGCTGTATCTCGCCACGCGCGAGCTGGCGCACGCGCGCCTGTTCCGGCACGCGCGGTGGCTGCGCCTGCACGTCATCTCGCAGGTGCGCGAGTTCGCCCACGGCATCCGCGTGGACACCGATGCCCTCGAAGAACTCGCCTCGCGCTTCGACCCGTCGCAGCCCGACGAGCTGCGCAGTGCACTCGAGAGCGGCGCGCTGCTCCCCCAGCGATCGGAGGAGCAGACCGCGGCCCTCACCCGCCTCGAGAACCTCCTCGCCACCATCGAGGGCTGGGTCGACGTCGTCACCGAGGACGCCACCTCGCGCCTTCCTTCCGCCGCCCGTATCGCAGAGGCGGTTCGCCGCCGCCGCGCGGTCGGCGGACCGGCCGAGCAGGCGCTCGGGTCGCTCGTGGGCCTGGAACTGCGTCCCCGGCGCATGCGCGAAGCGGCAGCGATGTGGCGCGCCGTCACCGACGCGGTCGGTGCCGCCGGTCGCGATGCGCTGTGGGACTACCCCGACCTCATGCCCTCGGCGGACGACATCGACGATCACGCGGGCCTCGTGGCCCGGCTGGCGGCCGAGTCGCGCGGCGAGACCGCCCCCGCGGATGCCATGGACGACGCTCTTGCGCAACTCATCGCCGAAGAGACCGGGGAGGGTTCATCGGACGGCGACCCCGCGGAGCGCGGGGACGACGACCCGACCCCCGACGACCAGCGCCCGGTCTGATCCCTCCTCCCCAGGGTCGTTCGATGCGACCAGCCCTGGGGACAACGGGGAGCCGGCGCGAAGAGCGCGCCATCATCGGGTCATGCTGCGACTCGATGCCTCCGCTCCCCCTCTGTGGCGCCACGACGGGACCGTGCAGTTCGGTTCCCCGGCGCGCGTTCATCTCGCCGACCGCCATCCGTGGACCGACCCGGCCCTGTCGTCCCTCGAAGCGGGAACGTCGCGGGCGGCCCTGCGCGCCCTGGTCCGCGTGCACGGCGGACGCGATCGCGACGCCGACGACCTGCTCGCGCTGCTCGCGCCCGCGCTCGCCCGCCGTCGGCGCAGCCCACCGCTGGCGCTGCAAGTGGCCGATGACCTCCCCGCGTCCGTGGTCCGCGCCGTGCTTGCGGCTCTTCCTGCGCGGACGCCCCGCCTGGACTGGGCGGGCCCGGCGACGCATCCCGCCCCCGCGGGCGCGCGCGTCGTGCTCCTCGCCGCTCGCCGGGTCGATCCGCGTCGCGCGGTCGACCTCGTCCGCCACGACGTCGTGCACCTCCCGTTCGTCCTCGACGGCTCCACGGCAACCGTCGGACCCGTCGTCGCCCCCGGGATCACGGCGTGCTTGAGCTGCCTGGATGCCGGTCGCCGACGTGACGACCCCGCGTGGCCCCTCATCGCCGCGCAACTGCTCGCGCGTCCACGACCGGACGTCGACGTCGCGCTGGCGGCCGAAGCGGCGCGCGCCGCACGGCACCTGCTCAGCGGTCCGATCGACTCCGTGACGCGTTCGCTGCACCTGCGCGTCGACTCGCTCCAGCGGGCCTGGCGAACGCATCGGCCGAGCGCAGACTGCCGCTGCCGATCTCTCGCAGAAAGCGCGACGGCATCCGCTCCGATCGACCTCGTCCCCGCGACCAGCTCACCGACAGCGTTCGCGCGGCCCGCGTGACACCGACGTACGCGAGGCGCCGCTCCTCGTCCACCGCCTCGAACGTCTGGGCGTACGAGATCGGCAGCAGCCCCTCGCTCACCCCGACGAGGTGGACGTGATCCCACTCCAGACCCTTGGCCGCATGAAGCGTGGCGAGCGTCACCGTGCGCGTCGCCGGTTCGTGCTGGTCCCGGGCGCGCGCCTGCAGATCATCGGTGAACGTCCGCAGGACGGTGCCCTCCGGCGCCTCCTCCGCCACCCTCAGCAGGGCCGCGCGGGCCTCCCACGCGTCGCGCAGCGCGCCGCCGGCGGCGGGCGGGTCGTCGGTGAGACCGACACTGCGCAACACGTCGCGGACCGTGGCGAGGAACCCCGTCTCGAGCGGAGCCACCGAGGCGGCGCGCAGCGCCATGAGTGCCTGGCGCACCTCAGGAAGGTCGAAGAACTTCCTGCCGCCGAGCACCGTCGCGGCGATCGACTGACGGGCGAGCGCGCTCAGCAGCGCCGCCGATTGCGCGTGCGAGCGGTAGAGCACGGCGATGTCCCGCGGATCCGTGCCGCCCCGGACGGCCTCGGCGATGGCCGCGGCCACGCCCTCCGCCTCGGCCTCGTCGTCGTCGAAGGCCCGGACGGTCGGTACGGGCGCCTCCTGAGGTGTTGCGGCGATCAGCTCGAGCGCACCCGCTCGGCCGCGCATGAGGTCGTTCGCGACCGCGAGGACGGCGGCCGTAGAGCGATAGTTCCGTTCCAGGCGTACGACACGGGCATCCTCGTGCGTTCGATCGAACTCCAGCAGGTACCGCGCATCCGCCCCGGTGAACGAGTAGATCGTCTGGCTGGCGTCGCCGACGACGCACAGGTCGCGGCGATCACCGAGCCACAGCTCGAGCAAGCGGTTCTGCAGCGGCGAGACGTCCTGGTACTCGTCGACGGTGAAGTGCCGGTACTGCTCGCGGACGGCCGCGGCCACCCGGGGTTCCGCCTCGATCATGCCGGCGCACGTCAGCAGGACGTCCTCGAAGTCCATCTGCCGCCGCTCGTCCTTGAGCTTCTCGTACGCGCGCTGCAGGGCGACCACCTGGTCCACGCCGAGACGCCCGATGCCCCCGGGGCGGTCGACGGCGTACTGCTCGATGGAGCGCATCGTCACCTTGCGCCATTCGATCTCGCCCGCCACGTCACGCAGCGTCGCGGTGTCCGGAGCGAGCCCGACGCCGTCGGCGGCGTGCGCGAGCATCCGCACCTTGTTGTCGATGATGGTCGGGGCCTGATCGCCCGCGAGGGTGGGCCAGAAGAAGTTGACCTGCGCCAGCGCCGCGGCGTGGAACGTTCGAGCAGACACGCCCGTCACCCCGAGCGCCCGAAGGCGACCGCGCATCTCGCCCGCGGCCTTGGCGGTGAACGTGACGGCCATGACCCGCTGAGGCGAGTACGCGCCGGTGTCGACGCCGTGAGCGATGCGACGCGTGATCACGCGCGTCTTCCCCGTTCCGGCGCCGGCGAGCACGCAGACGGGCCCGCGCAGGGCGCGTGCGGCTTCGAGCTGATGCTCGTCCAGCCCGCTCAGCGGGTCGACGTTCACACCCGCTCCCGGTACCAGTCGTCGATCAGCCGGTGGGCGATGGATGCCGCCCCCGGCAACTTCAGCGCGGTCTCGCCCCGCAGGGCGGCACCGATCTCGGCCCGATCGAACCAGCGGACCTCGACGATCTCTTCGCCGTCGGCTCGGGCGTCGTCATCGCGGATCGCCTGCGCGCGGAAACCGAGCATGAGCGAGCGCGGGTACGGCCACACCTGCGACCCGCGGTACTCGATCGCGTCAAGGTGCACCCCCGCCTCCTCACCGACCTCGCGCACGACGGTGTCCTCCAGCGACTCCCCCGCCTCGGCGAACCCCGCGAAGCACGAGTACCGGCTCCCGCCCCACGCGGCATTCGCGCCGAGGAGCACACGATCGGGGTCGTCGGCCGACGACACCAGGACGATGACGGCCGGGTCGGTCCGCGGAAAGTGCTCGCGGCCGCACCGAGGGCAGTGGCGCGACCATCCGGCCTGGCGCAGCAGCGTTCGCGTGCCGCACGCCGGACAGAAGGCGGCGTCCCGCAGCCAGCCCGCGAGGGCGACCGCCGTACCCAGGATCTCCGCTTCGTCCGCGGAGAGGTCGCCCCCGATCGCGCGCAGGGGTGCCCACTGCGCCTCCGCAGGGACCGCGGCATTCCGTTCCTCGTCGACCACGGCCAGCAGCAGACCGGCGCCGTCCGCCGCGCGACCCAGGAACGCCCACTCTCGCGACGCCGCGACGTCCGACACCGGGACGAGGACGAGACCGCGATCGGACACGGGGGCGGCGTCGCCATGGATGACCAGAACCCGCGTGTCGGGCGCCGCACGCAGCCCGTCGAGCAGTCCGTCGTCGTCGCGTTCGCTGCCGGCACGGTCGAGAGCTCCTCCGGGCCAAGGACCGGGGACCGCGGGAACGGACGGCGGCATCGAACACCTCTTTCAAGGGCGTGGCGCGGGGGGATCGGGCGAGCGACCGACCTACCCTGGGGGCATGGCACGCTCGCCCCTCACTCTAGCCGCGTCCGCGACGGCGGCCCTGCCCGGGATCGGCGTGACGAGCGCCGCCGCCCTCACCGAGAACGCGGGTGCGCGCTTCGATTCCGCGCTCATCTCGCTCGAGGACGGTCGCACCGTCGTCGTGCGGATGCCGGCGAGCGAAGACACCGCGGCGGACCTCGCCGCGGAGTCCCGCGCCCTGAACGCGCTGACGTCCGGTGTGCGCGCGCTGCTGCCGTTCGCCGCGCCCGAGGTCATCGGCGAGAGCGGGTCCGGGGCGAACCGCGTGCTCGTCGTCGATGTCGTCGACGGGTATCGCATCGACCCCACCGAGCTCCCGAAGGGCCCCGGGTACGCCCCCGCGATCGGTGGCGCCCTCGCGGCCGTCCATGCGCTTCCGGTGTCGATCGTGCGCACCGACGGTCTGCCGGTCCGCGCACCCGAGCAGGTCCGCGACGACGTCGCCCGCCTCCTGGATCGCGCCGACGCCACCGGGAAGGTCCCCGACGGGCTGATGATGCGGTGGCGTCGCGCCCTGCACGAGACCGACCTCTGGCGCTTCGAATCCGCCGTCGTGTTGGGCGGTGCGAGCAGCTCGTCGATCCTGCTCGTCGACGATGCCGAAGGCGTCCCGCGAGTCAGCGGCATCCTGGACTGGTCCGGGCTCAGCGTCGGCGACCCGGCCACGGACCTGAAGTGGTTGGCGTCGGCACCCACCGCCACCGACGACGTCTACGACGGATACGCCGCCGCCGGGGAGCGCTCCCCCGATCCGCTTCTGCGCGAGCGAGCCCGGCTGTACGCAGAGCTCGAGTTCGCGAAGTGGCTCGTGCACGGCCACGACGCCGGCGAACCGGAGGTCGTGGCGGACGCGGTGGCGTTGCTGGACGCTCTCGCCGACGGCGTGCGCGGCGATCAGATCGTCCCGTCGACACGATCGGACATCGACGATGCGCTCGCCCTCGTCGAGCGCGTCCCCCCGACCGCGGCGTCCGCCATCGACACGTCGATGCAGACCGACGCGTACGACCCCGAGGCGCTGGCGCTGTACATGGCCGCCGAACACGACCACGACGCCGCGGCCGCCGCGCTCGCGAACGCGAGCGGCGATGATCGGCGAGGCACGGTCACCGAGTTCGGCGTCGCCGACCTCGACGAGAACGAGCCCGGCGCGACCGCGCCGATCGACCTGCAGGGGTGGGCCCCGGCCGCCGCATCGACCGGCAGCGACTCGGCCTCGCGCGCCGACGATCAGCACACGGCGCCACCGTCGACCACCGGCGAGGTCATCGACGCCGCCACCCTGCACGAAGCCATCGACGACGAAGAGGATGCCGCCCGGGCGAGCCGCGCCGCTCTCCGCCGGTGGGGCGCCGGTCGCGACGGTTCCTGAGCCGCGCCGAACCCTCGCTCCGTGTGGCCGAACCGCGGAATCGGGCGCCCGCCGCTTCAGCCCCGCAGCACCAGTTCGTCGCCGACGTAGAACAGCGTCACGTCGATGAGGTCGAAGGGAATGCCGTGCTTCGCGTGATACGCCTCCCGGTACAGCTCGAGCTGCACCATGCGCGAACGTCGCTCGGCGTCGGTCGTGGGGGGACGCCCCGTCTTCCAGTCGACGATCTCGTACCGGTCGCCGCGACGGTACACGGCATCCAGCTTGCAGATGACGACGTGTGGACGTCCGTCGAGACGGGTGCTCACGAAGTCGATCTCCGTCTCGACCTCGAGGGGCTGCAACGGCGCCCACTCCGACCTCTCGAAGATCTCCCGCAGTCGCTGGAGTTCTGCGGCGTCCGCCGCTGACGCGCCGGCGTCGTCCTCGTCGTCCCACAGTCCGTCGTCGTCGAGCCCCGTTCCGGCACCGACGATGCCGGACCGTTTCTCGACCCACGCGTGGAAGAGCGTGCCGAGCCGGGTCTGCCGGTACGGCCGTTCCGGGAGGGGGCGCCGGAGCTCTTCCACCGCACCGGCGTAGTCCGCGACGAAGTCCTTGAACCTCGACGCGGGAATGCGGGTCGGGGCGGGAGCGTGTGCCGGGCGGAGCCGGTCGGCCCGTTCCGCGAGGAGCAGTTCCAGATCGGCATCCGGATCGGCGGGGGCGTCCTTGCGTGCCGCGCTGACGTCGGCGACCGCCGCGCTGACCGCGGTGCGGCGGG
>NZ_RBZY01000017.1 GCF_004022425.1 Microbacterium enclense
AGCGCGCCGACCGGCTCGGCTACCGCCGCTACTGGTTCGCCGAGCACCACAACATGCCCGCGGTCGCCTCGACGACTCCGCCGGTGCTCATCGCGGCCGCCGCGGCCCGCACCGAGCGCATCCGCGTCGGCTCCGGCGGCGTCATGCTCCCCAACCACTCCCCGCTCATCGTGGCCGAGCAGTTCGCCGCCCTGGAGGCACTCGCGCCGGGCAGGATCGACCTCGGTATCGGCCGCGCTCCGGGCAGCGACCCCGTGATCACGCAACTCCTGCACCGCTCCGGTGCGACGAGCGACGTCTCGCGCTTCCCCGACCACGTGACCGACATCCTCGCGCTCACCTCCCCCGACGGGGCGACCGTGCGGTTCACCTCCGGCACCGAATACCAGGTGAAGGCGACACCGCTGGCATCCGGGATGCCGCAGGTGTGGCTGCTCGGCTCGAGCGACTACTCCGCCCAGCTCGCGGCGAGCTTCGGTCTGCCCTACGTCTTCGCGAACCACTTCGCCGGCGAGGGCCTCGAGCACGCGCTGCGGCTGTACCGGGACCAGTTCCAGCCGAACGAGTCCGGCGACGGGCCCCGCACCTTCGTGACGGCGAACGTCGTGGCCGCCCCGACCGCCGAGGAAGCGGAGGAGCGCGCCCTGCCGCAGCTGCGGATGATGGCGCGGTTGCGCACGAACCGTCCCCTCGTGCCCCTCGAGACGGTCGAGCAGGCGAAGGCCGACCCGTTCGACGCGATGGCGGAGTCGATCATGGCATCCAGCCGCCAGAAGTGGTTCGTCGGGACCGGCGACGACGTGCGGGCTCAGCTCGCGGCCTTCGCGACGCAGTACGACGTCGACGAGATCATGCTGTCGCCGGTCGCCGGGTCGTACGACGGGGAACCGCTGGACTCGGCCGGTGGGCGCGCCCAGACCCTGGAGCTCGTCGCCGCCGGGGCGGCCGTCGCGGCCTGAGCCCCGCGCCGGCTAGGACTCGGGCTCGCCGCTCAGCAGGCCCCGCAGCCAGTCGCGCGCCTCGACGAAGACGTCGTCGGAGTAGCGCTGCGGGTAGCGGATGATCGCGCGATCGGCGCGAGCGTACGACCCGAGGAAGATCACCTTCGGGCTGAACCGGCGGAGGCCGAGGAGGGCGTCGGCCATGCGCTCGTCCTGGACGTGCCCGTCCGCGTCGATGACGAAGCGGTACCGCCCGAGCGCGTCACCGATCGGTCGGGATGCCAGCAGGCTCAGGTTGATCCCCCGGGTGGCGAACTGCTCGAGCAGTTCCAACAGCGCGCCGGGGTGGTCCTCGGGCAGCTCGACCATGAGAGAGGTCTTGTCGGCGCCGGTCGGCGGGGCGGGAGCGACCGTCCGGCTGACGAGCACGAAGCGCGTGACCGCGTTCGGGTTGTCGCCGATCTCCTCCGCCAGGACCTCGAGATCGTGGTGCGCGACGATCCCGGGCGCCGCGATCGCGGCATCCGCCCCGCTCGATCCGTCCAGCACGCCGAGCGCGCTCGCGACGTTGCTGGCCGCGGGCAGGTGCGCGTGGGTGGGCACGTGTTCGCGGAGCCACCGCAGGCACTGGCCGTACGCGACGGGGTGGGCGGCCACGAGTGAGACGTCCGCGAGCGTCATTCCCGGACGGCCGACCAGCACGAAGTTCACCGGCACCAGGTACTCGCCCACGATGCGCAGACCCGGAACGGTGGCCAGGGCGTCCTGCGCCGTCGAGACGCCACCGTCGACGGAGTTCTCGATCGCGATCATCGCGGCATCCGACCGGCCCTCGATCACGTCGGCGAGAGCCTCGGCGACGTTGCGCACCGGCCGCCAGATCTGGTCGCGCGCTTCGGGGACCTGGGCCAGGGCCGCCTCGGTGAACGTCCCGGCCGGCCCCAGGTAGCTGTAGGTACGGCGGGCGGACGCGGAGTCGGTGTCGGGCAGCACCGGCTCAGCCTAGTCCTCCCGTCCGGCCGGACGAGGTTCGTCGTCGCCGACGGGTACGGCCACCTTCCCCGTCGCCGGGTGTGCGGTCCGCGCCTTCCAGCGGTCCCGAGCACCGACCGAGGTCACCAGCACACCGACGACGAGCAGCACGCCCCCGATGGCTTCGGCGGGCGCCGGTACCTGACCGAGCAGAGCGGCGGCCGCGACCATCGCGACGACGGGTGCCAGGAGAACCCACGGAACGACCGCCGCGGAGGGGTTCCGCGCGAGAAGGCCGTTGAAGATCGCGTAACCCACGAGCGTGCACAGCCCGGCGGTGTACAGCGTCGACAGGGCGGCCGGCCACCCGAATGCGCCCAGACCGGAGGCGATCGCGGACGGCCCCTCGACGACGAAGGCGAGCGCCAGCGCCGGAACCGGTACCACCAGCGCCGACCACACCGTGAGCGACAGCGCACCGAGTGGCCCACGCCCCGCGACGACACCGGCGCGCCGCGAGATGACGTTGCCGACGGCCCAGGACAGCGCGGCGGCGAGCGCGAGCACCACGGCGAGCGCGGGGGCATCGCCACCCCGGCCGAGCGCGACCGCCGCCAGGCCGACGACCCCGATCGTGACGCCCACGGTCTGCCCGAGCGTGGGTCGTTCACGCAGCACCCCGGCCGCGATCACCACGGTGAACACCGCCTGCGCCTGCAGCAGCAGGGCGGCCAGGCCCGGCTGCAGACCCAGTGCCAGCGAGGTGTAGAGCAGGCCGAATTGGCCGAGGCTCATGAACAGTCCGACGCCGACGATCGTGGCCCAGGATGCCACGGGGCGCGGCACGATCACGACGAATGCCGCCACCACGGCGAAACGGACGGCGACGAACAGCAGAGGCGGGATGCCGGGCATGCCCCAGTCGATGACGAGGAAGTTGAAGCCCCAGGCGGAGGCCACCCCGGCGGCCAGGATCATGTCGCGTCGACTCACCCGCTCAGTCCAGCGCCGAAGAGGATGAAGCACCAGCGAATGTTTCTTCACGGAAAACGGTAGCTTGGCTACATGATCGATCTGGAAGCCGTGCGTTCGCTGCGCACCGTGGCCCGCGAGGGCAGCGTGTCCGCCGCGGCCGCGACGCTGGGCTTCACCCCCTCGGCGGTGTCGCAGCAGATCAAACGCCTCGAGCGCGAGACGGGGGTCGCCCTGCTCGAACGCGTCGGCCGGGGCGTCGCCCTCACCGACGCGGGGACGCAGCTCGTCGTCGGGTCGACGCCGATCCTCGCCGAGCTGGAGCGTCTGCGCGCCGACCTGCAGGCGAGCGCTCCCGGCGACGGCACGGTCAGCGGCGAGGTGCGCATCGCCGCGTTCTCCACCGTCGTGCGCGGGCTCCTCGCGCCGCTCCTCGCCGACCTCGGCCGGACGCACCCCGACCTGCGCCTGCTCGTGCGCGAGAGCGAGCCGTGGGAGACCGTGGCCCTCATCGCCTCGGGTCAGCGCGATCTCGGCATCGCCCACCAGTGGGGTGGGGTGGCCCTGGCCATTCCCGACAACGTGGTAGTGACGCCGCTGTTCACCGACGTCGCCGACATCGTTCTGCACCGCGACCACCCGCTGGCCGACCTCGACGCCCTCCACCCGCGCGATCTCGCCGATGAGGCGTGGGTGGCGACGTTCGAGACGACGATCTGCCGCCAGTGGCTTCGTCGACTGTTCGACGGGGTGAGCAATGCCCCGCGCGTCGTGTACGAATCCATGGAGTTCGAGAACCACCTCGAGCTCGCGCGCACGGGCGCCGTCGTCGCACTCGTCCCGCGCCTCGGACGCGCAGCTCTCGGCCCCGATCTCGTGGCGATCCCGACGATCGACCCGGCCTCCACCCGCGACGTCGTCGCGGTGCACCGCCGGTCGCAGGGCGATTCCCCGGCGCTGCGGGCGACGCTGACCGCGCTCCGCGAGCGCGGCGCCACCCTCGGGGACTGATCGCCCGGGGCGGTCTGGGCACATTCCCGGGATCTTCTGCCCTGCCGGTACGCCGGTGCGCATGCGCGACGGCGTCACAGCGGGCAGACTGTGGGCATGAGCAGTCGCGCAGGACAGCCCGCCGAGGCATCCGATCTCATCGACATCGACGACCTGATCGCCGCCTATTACGACCGCAAGCCGGATGCCACGGTGCCCGAGCAGCGCGTCGCGTTCGGCACGAGCGGACACCGGGGCTCGTCGCTGAGCACGAGCTTCAACGAGGATCACATCCTCGCCACGACCCAGGCGATCGTCGACTACCGCGCCGCCCAGGGCATCACCGGACCGCTCTTCCTGGGCCGCGACACCCACGGCCTGTCGCTGCCCGCCGAGCGCAGCGCCATCGAGGTGCTCGTCGCGAACGGCGTCGACGTCCGCGTCGACGCGCGCGACTCGTGGGTGCCGACCCCCGCCCTCAGCCACGCGATCCTCACCTACAACCGCGGCCGCGCGACGGATGACCCGGGCCGCGCGGACGGCATCGTCGTGACCCCCTCGCACAACCCGCCCCGCGACGGCGGGTTCAAGTACAACCCGCCGCACGGCGGCCCCGCCGACACCGACGCGACGGGGTGGATCGCCGACCGGGCGAACGACCTCATCGCGGCGGGCCTGGACGGCGTCGCCCGCACCCGCCACGCCGACATCGACCTCGACGGTCTGGGCCAATACGACTTCCGTGACGCGTACGTGCGGGATCTGGCATCCATCATCGACATCGACGCGATCAGGAACGCCGGCGTCCGCATCGGCGCCGACCCGCTCGGTGGGGCGTCGGTGGAGTACTGGGCGCTCATCGCCGAGGTCTACGGCCTCGACCTCACCGTCGTGAACCCCGAGGTCGACCCGACGTGGAAGTTCATGACGCTCGACTGGGACGAGAAGATCCGCATGGATCCCTCGTCGCCGTCGGCCATGGCGTCGCTCGTCGCGGCCCGCGCCGATTACGACATCCTCACCGGCAACGACGCCGATGCCGACCGGCACGGCATCGTCACGCCCGACGCGGGGCTGATGAACCCCAACCACTACCTCGCCGTCGCGATCGACTACCTTTTCTCGCACCGCGAGGGATGGCCGACGGATGCCGCGGTCGGCAAGACCCTCGTCTCGTCGATGATCATCGACCGCGTGGCATCCGCTCTTGGCAAGACGCTGCTCGAGGTGCCGGTCGGGTTCAAGTGGTTCGTCCCCGGCCTGCTGGACGGCTCGGTCGCGTTCGGCGGCGAGGAGTCCGCCGGTGCGTCGTTCCTGCGCAAGGACGGGACCGTCTGGACCACCGACAAGGACGGCATCCTGCTGTGCCTCCTCGCCGCGGAGATCCTCGCCGTGACCGGGAAGACGCCGTCGCAGCGGTACGCCGAGCTCGAAGCCGAATTCGGCGCGTCGGCCTACCAGCGCGTCGACGCCCCCGCGACGCCCGCCCAGAAGGCCACGCTGTCGAAGCTGTCACCCGAGGCCGTCACCGCCACCGAGCTCGCCGGCGAACCGATCATCGCGAAGCTGTCGCACGCGCCCGGCAACGGCGCCGCGATCGGCGGCCTCAAGGTGCAGACGGAGTCGGCGTGGTTCGCCGCCCGTCCCTCGGGCACCGAGGACGTCTACAAGCTGTACGCCGAGTCGCTCCGCGGCGAAGAGCACCTGCGCGCGGTGCAGGAGGAGGCCCGAGCGGTCGTCTCCGCCGCGCTCGGCGAGTAACGCTCCAGCCCTGGCGGCGCCGCTCCCCCGGGGCGGCGCCGCTTTCGCGTGCGGTGCGGCGCGCCCCGGCATTCGGCTCTCGCCCGCACCGCCCACCCTCGGCATAAACGCTCTCCCTCGCGGACACGCTCAGACCGGGCGTTCACGCCGAGCCCGAGCGTTTCTGCACGTGTCGGGCGACGGGATGCCGCGGCCCCGGCGCTCGGGAGAACGTCGGGGCCGTGGCATCCGGGATCAGGCGAGGGTCGCGGCGTCGATCACGAAGCGGTAGCGCACGTCGCTCTTGAGAACGCGCTCGTAGGCCTCGTTGATCTGGTCGGCCGAGATGACCTCGACCTCGGGCGCGATGCCCTTCTCGGCGCAGAAGTCGAGCATCTCCTGGGTCTCGCGGATGCCGCCGATCGACGACCCCGCGAAGGAGCGCCGGTTCGTGAACAGCGTGAAGACCTGGATCGGCAGCGGCTCGGGCGGGGCGCCCACGTTCACCATGGTGCCGTTGAGCGTGAGCAGCCCGAGGTACTTCTTCAGCTCGAGCGGTGCGCTGACGGTGTTGACGATCAGGTCGAAGGTGTTCTTCAGCTCCGTGAAGGTGTCGTCGTCCTTGGTCGCGTAGTAATGGTCGGCGCCCATCGCGAAGCCGTCGTCCTTCTTGCTGAGCGTCTGCGAGAGCACCGTCACCTCGGCGCCCATGGCGTGCGCGATCTTGACGGCCATGTGGCCGAGGCCACCGAGTCCGACGACGGCGACCTTCTTGCCGGGCCCGGCGTTCCAGTGGTTCAGCGGCGAGTACGTCGTGATCCCGGCGCAGAGCAGGGGCGCGGCCTTCTCGTACGGGATCGACTCGGGCACACGCAGCACGAAGTGCTGGTCGACGACGATCCTCTCGGAGTAGCCGCCCTGCGTGACGGTGCCGTCGCGGTCGATCCCGGCATAGGTGCCGACGTTGCCGTTGAGGCAGTACTGCTCCTCACCGGCGAGGCAGTTCTCGCACTCGCGGCACGAGTTGACCATGCAACCGACGCCGACGCGGTCGCCGACCTTGTGCGTCGTGACGTCGGAGCCGACCTCGGCGACCGTCCCGACGATCTCGTGCCCGACGGTCAGCGGGTAGGGGACCTCGCCCCATTCGCCGCGGATGGTGTGGATGTCGGAGTGGCAGATGCCGGCGTAGGCGATGTCGATCAGGACGTCGGCGGGACCGACGTCCCGCCGCTCGATGGTGGTCGGTTCAAGGGGCGATGTCGCGGACGACGCCGCGTAGGCATTGACGTGCATGGGGCTCCTCACCAGAGGGGGATGTCGAACCTCTCCATCCTTCCCTGGTTCGCGGCTCGGAGGGCGGGAGGGGCGAAGAGGGATGCCACCGGCTCGATGATTCGGGCTCGGGTGACGGTGCCGCAATCCGCGACGAAGTGGCGAACGGCGGCCTCGCCAACCAGACTGTCCGGATGGATGCTGTGAACGCCTGGCTGCTGACCTGGGGCGACAACCTGTGGACCTGGATCGTCCTCCCGATCGTCGTCGTCCTCGGCGTGTACTTCACGGTGCGATCCGGCGTCGTGCAGTTCCGCCTGATTCCCGAGATGTTCCGCACGCTGAGAGATCGCACTCCGCGCACGGACACCGGCGAGCCGCAGTCCATCTCCTCCTTCCAGGCGTTCACGATCTCGGCGGCCTCCCGGGTGGGCGTCGGCAACATCGCGGGGGTGGGAACGGCCATCGCGATCGGCGGCCCGGGGGCGATCTTCTGGATGTGGCTGATGGCGTTCGTGGGTGGCGCGTCCGCCTTCATCGAGTCGTCGCTCGCGCAGCTGTACAAGACGCGCGACAAGGACGGGTTCCTCGGGGGTCCCGCCTACTACATGCAGCGCGGGCTCGGTGCACGGTGGATGGGCGTGCTGTTCGCGGTCATCCTCATCGTCTGCTTCCCCATCGCCTTCAGCTCCCTGCAGGCGAACACCATCCAGGCGACCATCTCCGGAAGCTTCGGCGGGGAAGCAGCGGGGTGGCTCCCGGCGGTGATCGGGGCCGTCCTCGCCGTCCTCATGGGGCTCGTCGTCTTCGGCGGCGTGCGCCGGATCGCATCGGTCACGCAGACGCTGGTGCCCGTCATGGCGCTGCTGTACCTGCTCCTCGGACTCGTGATCGTCGTCATCCACATCGAGCGTCTGCCCGAGGTCTTCGCGTTGATCTTTACCTCGGCGTTCGGACCGAACGAGGTGGTCGGCGCCACCCTCGGCTACATCATCCTCACCGGGGTGAAGCGCGGCATGTTCTCGAACGAGGCGGGGCTCGGCTCGGCTCCCAACGCGGGCGCCAGCGCGGCGGTGACCCACCCGGTGAAGCAGGGTCTCGTGCAGACCCTCGGCGTCTACTTCGACACGTTCCTGGTGTGCTCGATCACGGCGTTCCTGATCCTCGTCTCGGTCCCCGATCTCGCGACCGCCGAACGCGGCATCGGGCTGACGCAGGGGGCCGTGGTGGACGCGCTGGGCAGCTGGTCGAACGTCCTCCTGGTCGTGATCATCTTCCTGCTCGCCTTCAGCTCGATCCTCGGCAACTACTACTACGGCCAGACCAACATCGAGTTCATCACGTCGAACCCCTCCGTCCTCCTCGGCTATCGGCTGTTCGCCATCGCGGCCGTGTTCGTCGGAGCCCTCGTCTCGGCCGACGTCGTCTGGAACTTCGCGGACGGGGCGATGGGATTCATGGCCATCGTCAACCTGGTCGCGATCGCGCTGCTCTCGGGCGTCGCCTTCAGGCTCTTGAAGGACTACACCCAGCAGCGGCGGGAAGGCCTCGACCCGGTCTTCACCCAGGCGCGGCTGCCCGGGCTCCGCGGAGTCGAGGTCTGGGAGGACGAGCTCTCGGTCACGGGCCCGATCGACCTTCCCCCGATCCGACGACGCTGACGGCGCGCGGGCCCGCCTCCGCCGCGGCCAACCCGCGTCCTCGAAGCAGGCGATGAGCCGAGAACAGGCCGATCCCGCGCGGATCGGCCTGTTCTCGTGACATCCCCTGTTCTGGGCGCGCCGCGAAGCAGCGTCAGCGCGCGCTGGCCCGCACGACGAGCGTCGCCGGAACCGTCTGCGCCACCGGTGCGCCGCCCTCGATCGCGGCGATGAGCGCCGCGACCGCGTCGCGACCCAGGGCGTCGAAGTCCTGCCGCACGGTCGTCAGGGGCGGGCGGTACTCGGCGGCATCCACGATGTCATCGAAACCGACCACGGCGACGTCCTCCGGAACGCGGCGACCCGCGTCGGCGAAGGCGCGCAGCGCACCGAGGGCCATCTGGTCGTTGGCCACGAAGACGGCGGTCGCGTCGGTCAACGCCGAGACGGCGGCGTGACCGGATGCCGAGGTCCAGTCGCCCCGGACCGGTTCGGGCGTCGGGCGACCGGCGTCGGTGAGCGCGGCGCGCCAGCCCCGCTCGCGTTCGGTCGCGGCGAAGGACCGCGCGGGACCGCCAATGTGGTGCACGGTGTCGTGCCCCAACGCGATGAGATGGTCGACGGCCGCACGGGCACCGCCCGCGTGGTCGGTCTGGACGATCGAGAAGCGCTCGTCCGGCGGGGAGTCGACCACCACCAGGTGAAGATCGGCGGGCGGGGCGTCGCGCACCAGTTCGGTCGCCTCGTTGAGCACCACGGCACCGTCGACGCCCTGCGAGCGCAGGCGGGCGAAGGCGTCCCGGATGCCGCGCTCCCCCACCGTGACCACGGCGAGGGCGTAGTCGCGGGCGGCGGCCGCTTCCGAGATGGCCTGCAGCATGCGGGAGTTGCCGACGGATGCCAGGGTCGACACGACCAGCCCGATCGTGGACGTCTGCCCGGTGCGCAGCGCTCGGGCAGCGCGATGCATGCGGTACCCGAGGTCGCCCATCGCCTTCTCGACGCGGGCGCGGGTGGCGGGGTCCACGCGCGGACTGCCGTTCGCGACGCGCGACACCGTCTGCGCCGACACGCCAGCGGCCGCGGCCACATCGGCCATCGATACAGGCATCGAACCCCCTCGTGTTGACGATATCACGCCTGATCTGTAGCGTGTTATCGTGAACACGGACAGCCCCACCGCAGTGGCCCTCGGCGCCGGAGTCGTCAAGCGCCCCACGCGCCTGGCCGACGGCCGCGAACTGATCTACTTCGACGACGCCGACACGACGCTCGGACCCGAGCGCGCGATCGACGCCCGCACACTCGACCCCCGACCGACCACCGCCTCCATGCGGCAGGACGTGCTCACGGGCGACTGGATCACCGTGGCATCCAATCGCCAGAACCGGGCGTTCCTTCCCCCCGCGCACCTCGACCCGCTCGCTCCGCAGACGGCAACGAACCCGTCCGAGATCCCGTCGCGCTACGACGTCGCGGTGTTCGAGAACAGGTCGCCGTCGTTCGGTCCCGCGCTCGACGCCGCCACCGGCGACGCTCCCGCGGCGACCGACCCGCCCCGGGGCGCGGACGACCTCGAGCACCTCGGTCTCGGCCGCACCCGCACCTCGGTCGGGCGCTGCGAGGTCGTCTGCTTCAGCCCCGCGCACGAGGGCTCGTTCGGCACACTGTCCCGCACCCGTGCGCGGACGGTCATCGAGGCGTGGGCCGACCGTACGGCCGCGCTGTCGGCGCTCCCCGGCATCCGCCAGGTGTTCCCCTTCGAGAACCGCGGGCGGGAGATCGGCGTCACCCTCCCCCACCCGCACGGGCAGATCTACGCCTACCCGTACGTCACGCCTCGGACGCAGCGCCTGCTCGACACCGTCGCGCGCACGTCGCCCGACCTGTTCCACCGGATCCTCGAGTTCGAGAGCGCCGGCGATCGCGTCGTCCTCCGCGGCGAGCACTGGACGGCGTTCGTCCCGTTCGCGGCGCGCTGGCCGATCGAGGTGCACGTGCTGCCGCACCGTCACGTCGCCGACCTCGCCGAGACGACGGATGCCGAGCGCGACGAGCTCGCACCGTTCTACCTGCGGCTGCTCCGCGGCATCGACGCGCTCTACGACACCCCCACGCCGTACATCGCCGCGTGGCACCAGGCCCCCGTGGCTCGAGCACGCGACAGCGTGCGCCTCAACCTCCAGATCACGTCGCCGCGCCGCGCCGCCGACAAGCTGAAGTACCTCGCCGGGTCCGAGGCCGCCATGGGCGCCTGGATCGGCGACATCACCCCCGAGGCGCAGGCCGAGCGCCTGCGTGCCGCCCTCGACACCGTTCCGGAGGTGACGGCATGACCGCCGTCGACGACGCCCGCGCCCTGCTCGCTTCACCCGCGGTGGGGGTGTGGTCGGCCCCCGGGCGCGCCAACCTCATCGGCGAGCACACCGACTACAACGAGGGCTTCGTCCTTCCCTTCGCCATCGCCCAGCGCACCGTCGCCGCCGTCGCGGTCCGCTCCGACGACGTGATCCGCGTGCGCTCGACCTTCGCCGACGAGGCCGTCGAGGTGCGACTGTCCGAGCTCGACGCCCGCATCGCCGAGGGCGGCCTCGACTGGGCGGGCTATCCGCTGGGTGTGGCGTGGGCGCTCCGCGCAGCGGCCCCGGATGCCACGCCCCGGGGCGTCGACATCGCCCTGGCCTCCGAGGTGCCGGTGGGTGCCGGCCTGTCCTCGTCGGCCGCGATCGAGGGGGCCGTGGCCTCCGCCCTCAACGACGTCTGGGGCGCGGGCCTCGACAAGGTGGCGCTGGCCCGCGTGGGCCGGACCGCCGAGAACGACGCCGTGGGCGCCCCCACCGGGATCATGGACCAGATGGCATCCATGCTGGGCGAGGCCGACGCGGCCACGTTCCTGGACTGCCGCACGCTCGAGACCCGACCCGTCGCGCTGGGCTTCGCGGAGGCCGGGCTCGCGATCCTCGTCGTGGACACGCTCGTCAAGCACGCACACTCCTCGGGCGGGTACCGCGAGCGCCGCGCGTCGTGTGAGAAGGGGGCCGCCGCCTTCGGCGTCCCGGCTTTGCGCGACCTCACCGTCGACGATCTGCCCCGCGCCGCCGAGATCCTCGACGACGTGACCTTCCGCCGCGTGCGGCACATCGTGACCGAGAACCAGCGCGTGCTCGACACCGTCGCGGCCCTCGACGCCCACGGCCCGCGCGCCATCGGCGATCTGCTCACGGCCTCGCACGCGTCGATGCGCGACGACTTCGAGATCTCGGTGCCCGAGCTCGACCTCGCCGTCGAGACGGCGCTGGCCGTGGGCGCGCTCGGCGCGCGGATGACCGGCGGCGGCTTCGGCGGCGCGGCGATCGCGCTGATCCCCACCGAGCTCGTGCCCGCGGCGACCGCGGCCGTGCACGCCGGCTTCGCGGCATCCGGTTTCCGCGCCCCGAACGTGTTCACAGTCACGCCGTCGGAGGGTGCCCGCAGAGACGCGTGACGTCGCGTCGCCGTGCGGTGAGAGTAACCGGAGTAGCGTGCGAGGCATGGAACCGGATGCCGCCGTCCTCGCCTGGCTGCACGACAGCGATCCCGCGCTGCGGTGGAAGGTCGAACGCGATCTGCTCGACGCCCCCGCGGCGCAGTGGGAGGCGACCCGCGCCCGGGTCGCACGCGAGGGGTTCGGCGCGCAGCTGCTCGCCCGGCAAGACGAAGACGGGCAGTTCGCCGGTGGTGCGCACTTTCCCGCCGGGTTCGACTTCGGTGGCGACGAAACGGGCCAGCCGTGGACGGCCACATCCTGGTCGCTCATGTCGCTGCGGGAATGGGGAGTGGATGCCACGGCCCTCCGCCCCGACACCGCCGGGCTCCTCGAGCGCAACGCGCGCTGGGAGTACGACGATCTGCCGTTCTGGGACGGGGAGGTGGATGCCTGCATCAACGCGTTCACCCTCGCGAACGGCGCGTGGCTCGGGGCCGACGTCGCCGGCATCCGGGACTGGTTCGTCGCACACCGCCTGTCCGACGGCGGCTGGAACTGCGAGTGGGTGGAGGGCTCGACGCGATCGTCGTTCCACTCGACGCTGAACTCGGTCATCGGGATCCTCGACGACGAACGGCGGACGGGCGGGACGCCCGACCTGCACGCCGCGCGGCGCGGCGCCGAGGAGTACCTGCTCCAGAGGCGGCTGCTCTACCGGCTGTCGACCGGCGAGAAGCACCCGTGGGCGGACCACCTCGGATACCCGTTCCGGCACCGCTACAGCGCGCTCCGTGCCCTCGACCACTTCCGCGCCGCCGCCCTGCACGACGGGACCCCGCCCGATGCGCGCCTGGCGGACGCGATCGAGCGGGTGCGGGCCACCCGCGACCCCGACGGCACGTGGCACCAGGCGTTTCCGCCTCGTGGCCGCGAGTGGTTCCCCGTCGACGTCCCCGCGGGTGAGCCCTCCCGATGGCTGACCTTCTTCGCGCTCCGCGTGCTGCGGTGGTGGGACACCCACGCGTGAGACGACGGCATTTGTCGCCACGGGCTCCGATGCGGCGACGATTCTTCGCGACTCACGCGGGTGGGACGAGAGGATGACGGGTATGGATGCCATGCAGCCCGTCCTCGCGACCACCCGGGGCCGCGTGCGCGGCTTCACCCGCGGGGGGACGGCTGTGTTCCTCGGCATCCCGTTCGCGCAGGCGCCCATCGGACCCTTGCGCTACGCCGCGCCCGAGCCGGTGGAACCGTGGGAGGGCGAGCTCGACGCGACGGCCTACGGTGCGACGGCGCAGCGGGGCGACACGGGCATCACGCTCATCCCCGAGCCGAGTGTGCCCGGGGACGCCACGCTGAACGTCAACGTCTTCGCCCCGGCCGGCGCGGCCCCGGATGCCGCCCTCCCGGTGTTCGTCTGGATCCACGGCGGCGGCTTCGTGTCGGGGTCGCCCGCGAGCCGGTGGTACGACGGCGACGCGTTCGCGCGCGACGGGGTGGTGACGGTCGTCGTGTCGTACCGGCTCGGGTTCGACGGCTTCGGCGCGATCGACGGCGCCCCCTCCAACCGCGGGCTGCGTGACCAGATCGCGGCGCTCGAGTGGGTGCGCGACGAGATCCGCACGTTCGGCGGCGATCCCGCGCGCGTGACGATCGCCGGACAGTCGGCCGGCGGTGGATCGGTGCTCGCGCTCCTCACGACACCCGCGGCATCCGGGCTGTTCGCGCGAGCGATGGCGCTGTCTCCCGCCTTGGGGGCCGTCGCGGCGCCGGACGCGCGCCGGTTCGCCGAACGGATCGCCGCCCTGGCCGGCGTGCGCCCGGATCGCGAGGGCTTCGCCACCCTCCCTGAGGAACGGCTCCTCGAACTGCAGCGGCAGTCTCAGAAGCCCGAGCGCCGGGCGCGGCTCGCGGGGCTGACCGCCCTGCTCGACGACGGACTCCCGCTCGGGCCGGTCATCGACGGCGACCTGCTCCCCCGCTCCCCGATCGACGCCCTCGCGGACGGAGCGTCCGCGAACCTCCCGCTCGTCGTGGGGGCGACCGACGATGAGTTCACGATGGTGACCGCCCGCGCGCGACGGCTCCTGGATCTGGTGCCGGTTCCGCTGGCACTGGCCGCCCTGGGGCTGGGCCGCTCGCGGCGTCGGGCGTACCTCGCGCGGTCCCGGCGGCGCGGTGGAGCGGCCCGCCTGGGCGGGTACGTCTCGGATCGCGTCATCCGCTCCGTCGTGCTGCGCACCGCCCGCGCCCGGCCATCCGCCCCGACCTGGGTGTACCGCTTCGCGTGGGCATCGCCCTCGATCGGTTACGCGTGCCACTGCCTCGACGTGCCGTTCTGGTTCGACCACCTCGACGCGGACGGCGTGACCGCGATCGCGGGCGAGGTTCCTCCCGCCGACCTCGCCGCCGCGATGCACGCCGCCGCGGTCCGCTTCGTCCGCGACGGCGATCCGGGCTGGCCCGCGTGGGATGCCACGGCCCGCCGCGCGCGGATCTTCGACGCCCCGGCATGCACCCCCGACGTCGTCCCCGACGCGTACGCCGACGTCGCCCCCCTCATCTGAGGCGTGAGGGGTCGATATCTGTCGCTTCCGCCGTCCCGAAGCGACACATTCTGACCCCTCCCGCGGGGGTCAGAGCGCCGGGACCACCTCGCGCTCGAACAGCGTGATGCCCGAGGTGTCGTACGCGGCCTCGGGGAAGTAGTGGATCGCGTAGCCGAGGCCGTGCTCGGCGCGGGTGCGCAGGCGCTCGACGATCTGCTCGGGCGTGCCGAACGTGTCGGAGGAGCGGTAGTCGGCCTCGATGGCATCCGCCCGCTCGTCTCCGACGTGGGGCCGGAGGCGAGCGACGACCGCGGCCAGACGCTCGTCGGCCTCGGCTTCGGTCGACGCCACGATCGTGTTGAAGTTCGTGGACCGCGTGATCTCGCCGAAGTCGCGGCCCAGGGCCTCGCAGTGATCGCGCAGCACCGCCGACTTGTGGTCGAACTCGTCGAGCGAGCCGCCGAAGTTCGTGTACGACGCGTACTTTGCCGCGACCTTGAGCGTCACCTTCTCGCCGCCACCGGCGATCCAGAGCGGGATGCCACCGGGCTGCAGCGGCTGCGGCTGGACGATCGCCCCGTCGACCTCGTAGTACTTTCCGGCGAGGGTGGCGGTGCCCGTGGTCCACGCCTGGTGCATGATCTCGACGCCCTCGCGGAGGCGTCCGAGACGCTCGGCGATCGGCGGGAACCCGTAGCCGTAGGCGCGCCACTCGTGCTCGTACCAGCCGCCGCCAATGCCCATCTCGGCGCGACCGCCCGAGATGAGGTCGACGGTCGCCGCGACCTTGGCGAGGTAGGCCGGGTTGCGGTACCCCATGCACGTGCACATCTGCCCGAGGCGCACGCGGTCGGTGACCGCGGCGAACGCGGCCATGAGCGTCCAGGCCTCGTGCGTGGCCTCGGCGCTCGGCACGGGGGTCGTGTGGAAGTGGTCGTAGACCCAGATCGACGACCACGGTCCTTCGTCGGCGCTCTGAGCGAGCGAACTCATCACCCGCCACTGCTCGGCGGGCTCGATGCCCACCAGATCGAAGCGCCAACCCTGCGGGACGAAGATGCCGAATTCCATGCGCTTCACCCTAGGGCCGCGGCCCGACATCCGCGCGCTGTTGCGGACGTTCCGCGCAGGCTCGGCCGGGGTCCGGACCGACCTCCCCGCCGCGAGACGGCATCCGCCGGTGCAGCGTGCCGCAGTGTCGTCAGGCCACTGCGGTCTCGGCGACGTCGGCACCCGGACGCCGGCGCTGCCACGGCAGAGCCCGCATCATGCTCAGGACGGCCACGATCCCGACGCCGAGCGCGGCGGCGGAACCGAGCAGGGGCCCGACGACCGCGGGGATGCCGCCTCGCGCCGCGGGCACGAGCGCGCTCCCCTGCGGTTGCGTCGTCAGGGGGGCGTTCGCGGCGAAGAACGCCCGCGCGGGCACGGTGGGATCGACCGCGGCCGGCGCCGCGCGCAGCGGGTTGCTCGGCACCGCCGTCGCCGTCGCGGCGCCGGTCCCCTCCGGGGCGGGAGGGACGACGGGCGTCGCCGCGTCGAAGCTCACCGTGATCGCGGTCGCGGGCTTCGCGGCATCCCGGATGCCACCCGACGTCAGCCAATACCCCTGCTGACCCGTGAGTCGGTGGAAGTCGACGAAGGACTGCGGGAACGATCCCCAGAACGCGGCGTTCGCCGCCGACCTCGCGACCTGGCCCGCGCCCTCGACGGCCACCCCGCGGTACTCGGGCGTCACGGTGAACCCGCGGTCGGCCGCCGCGTCCGCCGATCGGATCTCTGCGAGCACGACCTCGCGCGGGGCCACGGGATTCCAGCTCGTCAGATCGTCCATCGATGTGCCGTATCCGCTCGCCGTACCGACCAGCCGTCCGTTCCCCACCCCGTCGAGCGTCAGCTTCGGGTCCGTCACGCTCCAGTACGTCATGCCTCCGTAGAACACCACGGTGAACGACCCCGACCACCCGATCTCGGTCGTCCCATCGCGACGCTGACCGGTCCCCCCGTCGATCACGACCTGATTGCCCGAGGTGCTGGACGCGGATGCCACGGTCACCGGTGCCCCGCTGGCATCCCGGCACTTCGAGTCCCACGTGGCCGCCGTCCAGCCGCCCGACGCCGTCGGCTTCTCGATCCGCACGCGCCCGTCTTCGGCGCGATAGAGGCCGTCGTTCTGCGTCCAGACGCGCGAGCCCCCGGCGTCCCCCGCGCGCCCCGCGCTGAGGAAGTTGCATCCGCCCGCGAACGCCCCGCCGCCGGCTTCGGCGTTGAGTCCCCAGCGCAGCTGAGCATTCGCGATGGTGCCGTCGGTTCCCGGCGACCCGCCCGGGCCGGGCACGGTGACGATGACGTCGTCGGGACCGGCGGCCGTCGCGGGAGCCGCCCCACCCGCGGCGAGGAGGGCTACGGCCAGCGCGATCCCCGCCCGCACCGCCGCCCTCACCGGCCCGCCCCGACCGTGGTCACGGCGTCGGGTGCGACCGCCGCCGCCCCGGACGCGACCGGCCCAGCCGTGGCCCGCCCCTCGGCGGCCGGCGCCCCGGCTCCAGCCGACCCCGCCCCAGCAGCGCGCGCTGCCCGCCACGCCGCCCGCGCCCGGACGATCGCGGTGACGATGCTCGCGATCACGAGCGCGAGGGAGAGCGCGACACAGGCCAGAAGGAGGACGATCGCCCACGTGGGCACCGGCGGCGTGGCATCCACGACCATGTCCGCGGCGCCACCGGTGACGGTCACCTCGGTCTCGGCGACGCCCCCGGAACCGGCGCCGCGGAGCGTGACGAGATGGGTGCCGTTGCGGATGTCGCGCGGCACGGGGAGCGCGGCCGCCACCTCCCCCTGCGCGCCGGCGGTCAACGGGCCCACGGCGGTCAGGCCGCCGTCGAGGGCCGCGACCACCTGCTCCCCCGGGGTGAACCCCTGACCGGTGAACACGATCGACGACCCCGCCACCACGCTGCTCGTCTCGACCCCGACGCGCACCGTCCCGACGGCCGCGGGGGCGGGTCCGGCCTCCGCGCCGGTGGCGGTCGCCTCTTCCGGCGGTGTCGCCGCGGCGAATGAGACCGGCGTGAACGTCTCGTTCGTGGCGTTCTTGACACCGTGCGCCCCGATCGTGATGACGCCGCACGTCACCTCGCGACAGTCGACCGTCGTGACGCGGCCGGCGCGGTCCTGGCTCTCGAACACGGCGCCCGGAACGTTCATCTCCACCGACCACGAGCCGTCGGCGCCGAGCGTGCCGTTGGCCGATGCCTCGGTCTCCCCGCCGGGGAAGGCCAGGAAGCGCTGGTAGCCGTTGTTGTCGGCGGACTCGGCATCCGGGACGTAGCGGTAGTCCTCGCCCGCCACACCCCCCGCGCTCGGACGCCACGAACCGCCCGCGGGGTCGTCGACCCACCCGAACATCACGTAGATCCCGCCGAAGCCCTTCGGGATCGACTGGAATCCCGAGCCCGACACGGTGATCGCGCTGGCGTGGTCCGCGGCGAGCGCCGCCCCGCCGTCGGGTCCGACGACCGTCACCGTCCCCGCGGCCCACGCGGGACTGGCGGCACTCCCCGAGACGGAGAGCAGGAGGGCGACGACGGCGGCGAGGAGCACACGGGGCAGGGAGGTCACGGCGACGGTTCTCCGGGTTCGGCGGGTGGGAAAGGGAGGGCGGGGGCCGCGGGTCGCGGCACCGAGGTGTCCGCCAGGACGAGGAGACTGCCGCGCGGACCCTCGACGACATCGATGGGATGCCGGTAGACCCGGCTCAGTCGTTCGGACTCGAGCACGTCGCGGGGCGGCCCGACGGCCACTACCCTCCCACCGTCGAGGAGGGCGATGCGATCGGCGTAGGCGGCGGCGAGGCCGAGGTCGTGGAGCACGACGATCGCCGCGCCCCCCGCGTTCACGCGCTCGCGCGTGCGCGCGAGGACCCGATGCTGGTGGCGGATGTCGAGGCTCGCGGTGGGTTCGTCCAGCAGTGCGATCTCGCACTCCTGGGCGAAGGAGCGCGCGAAGGCGGCGCGAGCGCGCTCTCCCCCCGACAAGCCGGTGACGGGCCGATCGGCGAAGGCCGCGACCTCGCCGGCATCCATCGCCGATGCCACGGCCTCGTGGTCGCGCGCCGCGGCGGGATGCCGACGCCACGGCGCCCGCCCCATCGCCACGACGTCGCGCACCACGAAGGGGAAGGACACCTCGTTGCTCTGCGTGAGCACGGACCGTCGGCGCGCCCGCTCCGCGATCGGCCACGACCCCAGTGCCGCGCCGTCCATCTCGAGGGACCCGGCGGAGGGGAGACGATCGCCCGCGAGTACGGCGAGAAGTGTCGATTTCCCGGCGCCGTTCGGACCCACCAGCACGAGCATCTCCCCGGCCCGCAGGTCGAGGTCCACGCCCTCGAGGACGCGGCGACCCCCGACGTCCACCGAGAGGCCCCGCGCGCGCAGCACCGTCGTCATCCCCATCCTCCCGACCGGCGCCGCGTTCTGCGCAGGAGCCAGAAGAAGAACGGACCGCCGATGAGCGCGGTGAGCATGCCGATCGGCAGCTCCGATCCCGCGATGGCGGTGCGGGCGAGGAGGTCGGCGACCACCAGCAGCACCGCCCCGCCCAGGGCGCTGGCCGGCAGCAGCAAGCGGTGGCCGGGGCCGAGGGCCATCCGCATGAGGTGGGGTACGACGAGACCGACGAATCCGATGATGCCGCAGAAGGCGACGGCCGCGCAGGTGAGGAGTGCGATCACGACGATCGCGGCGACCCGCAGACGCTCGACGCGCACGCCGAGATGCTCCGCCTGCCGCTCCCCCAGCGACAGGAGGTCGAGATCCCCGGCGAGGAAGAGGCACACCGTGATCCCGATGACCGCGAGCGGGGCCACGACCGCGAGATCGTCCCACCGCGTGCCGTTGAGCGAGCCGAGTTGCCAGAACACGATCTGCTCGCGCTGCTGAGTCGATCCGAGGTAGGTGAAGAGGGCGATCGCGGCCCCGCCGACGGCGTTGACGGCGATCCCCGTCAGCACGAGGGTGACGACCTCGGTCCGTCCGTCGGCTCGGGCCGAGGCGTAGACGATCACGGTCGCCGCGAGTCCGCCGACGAACGCGAGCACGGGGAGGGTCAGCGGACCGAGGAACGTGAGCCCGAAGACGATGGATGCCGAGGCCCCCACGGCGGCCCCCGAGGAGATGCCGATAACCCCGGGCTCGGCCAGCGGATTGCGGAAGACGCCCTGCATCACCACGCCGGCCGTCGCGAGCGTCGCCCCGACCAGCACCGCCATGAGCAGGCGCGGCATTCGGATGAGCCAGAGCGTCGCCTCACCGTTCACGTGCTCGACGGCGGCACCCGGAGGCACCGACAGGAACCCGAGCCCGATTGCCCGTACCGCGTCGTTCCACGCGCGCGTGAACGCGCCCACGACCTGGTCGGGCGGGATCGAGAGCTGACCGCTCCCCGCGGAGACCACGACGAGGACCACGAGGGCGACGGCGAGGCCGACGAAGATCGCGGGCGTGCGGAGCCCCGCGCGCGGTCGCGGGGGTGCCACGCCCTGCGCGGTCGCGACGGCCGTCACCCCGCGGCCCCGGGCGCGTACACGGCGACCGCGAGCGCGTCGAGGACGTCGGCGGAGGCCGGCCCGAAGCTCAACACGGTGGTGTCCGCCATGTCGACGACGCGACGGTGGCGTCCGGCATCCGTCTGGGCGATCGCCGGGAGATGCTCGAGCAGGCCGTCGACGCCGCCCACCGACTCGAGACCCTTCGACATCATGATCAGCAGGTCGGGGTTCGCCTGGACGAGCGCCTCGTCGGTGATCGGCCGCATCCCCGTCCAGCCGATCTCCCCCGCGACGTCGGTGCCTCCGAGCGCGTCGATGAGGCTGTCTGCCCCGGACTCCTCGCCGAAGAGGTAGTAGACGCCCGACTGCCCGCGCACGTAGAGGAACATCATCCGGAGCTTCTGCGCGGGATCGGCGGGCGCGATCGCCGCGATCTGGGCGATCTTCTCCTCGGTGGCGGTGTTGCTGCGCGCGGCGAGAGCGGCCGCGCGCTCCGGGACGCCCAAGGCGTCGCCGACCTGCTGGATCAGCGCGCCCACGGACTCCAGCGACCGGCGCGAGTCGACCACGACGACCGGGATTCCGGCATCCCTCATCTGAAGGATGGTGTCCCACGGCCCGAGGCTCGTGTCGGTGAGGATCACGGTGGGGGCCGCGTCGAGGATCGCCTCCGCGTTCAGGTCATGGCCGTTCTCGGTCACCACCGGCAGGTCGGCGGCCTCGGGGAAGGCGGTCGAGACGTCGCGGGCCACGACCGCGTCGCCCAACCCCAGCTCGAAGACGATGCGCGAGAGCGAGCCGTAGACGTCGAGCGTGAGGATGCGCGAGGTGTCCGCCACGGTGACCGCGGTGCCCTGCGCGTCGGTGACGACCGCCGGCAAGGTCTGCGCCCCCTCGGTCACGGGATCGATCGGGGTGGATGCCGCCACGGCGGTGGAGGGACCCTCCCAGGCGAGGGGGTCGGCCACGGGCGTGACGTCGGCGAGCGCCGTCGTCGCACGCGCGTCCGCCGGGGACGCACCGTCGACGGCAGCGCAGGACGAGAGCGCAACGAGGGTGGCGAAGGCCAGGGCGAGCGCGGCGGATCCGCGCACTGATCGACGAGTCATGAAGACCTCCAAGTTAGGACAGCCTATCCTTAACATTGCCGCCGAGCGGGACTTCATGCTTAGGTAAGCCTAACCTGCCCTTCACGCCCGACATCGGGCGCGGCCGACGCACGCCGTCGGAGACTTCCGGGGGCGGGAGAAGGGAATGAACGTGGACTCCACAGCTCGACACCGCCGCCGACGGCCCCGCGCCGTCGCCGCCGCAACCCTCGCGGCCGCGGCACTGACGCTGGGCGGCGCCCTCGTCGCGGTGCCCGCGCACGCCGCGGGATCGCCGATCGACGGCGCGGTCTTCCGATGGGGCGTGAGCGCCGAGGCGAACTCCGCGGCCTTCGCACCGGGAACAGTGAACCTGCTCTCTGCCGGTATCGTCACCGCCGCGTCGTCGGCCGACCGCGTGACGTCGACGAACTGGAAGCAGAGCGACGGCAACGTCGAGATCCTCAAGCTCCAGGCGGACGGCACGTACGCCGACGCGACGTTCGCGGGCCTGCGGACGGATGCCGACGGCACGACGATCACCACCGGCAACGGACTCGACTCGGGCCACATCGTCGAGATCGACGGCGGGACCGGAACGGTGGATGTCGACGCCAATACGGCCGTCATCCAGTGGACGGGCTCGTTCACGTCGGCGTTCTACTCCGGCATGAGCCGGTCGTGGATCACCGACCCGAAGCTCACCGTCGCCTCCGACGGCACGGGCACCGTCACCGCGACCCTCGGGGGCTACGGAACCTCGATGGACGACCCCGACAAGTTCGAGAGCCTCACTCCCGTGCCCGACGTGGTCATCGCGACCCTGACCGGTGTGGATGTCACCCCCACCGGGTTCAGCGTGACGCCGGACTACCTCGGACGCACCGTCACCGTGCCGGCCGGTTCTGTCGCGCAGGTCACCGGCGGAGCGTTCTCCGGCGCCTTCCCCCAGTCGTTCGTCGACTTCCAGATCGCGACGGGCCAGGGCTCGTACTGGTACTCGTCGGGCGGAGCCGCGGACTCGCGTAAGCCCGCGACCCCGCTCTCGATCGCGTACACCGCCGCCGTCCCGTCCGGCCCGAGCGTGACCGTCTCGAAGACCAGCGGGCTCGCCCAGGGCGAAACCGTCACGGTGAGCGGCAGCGGCTTCCTGCCGTCCGGCACCGCCACGAACGGCACCCGCCCGCCGTTGGCCGGGAAGTTCAGCGGCGCGTACGTGGTGTTCGGGAAGTTCGCCGACACGTGGAAGCCGTCCGCGGGCGCCCCGTCCTCCTCCCGCTCGGTGATCACCCAGAAGTGGGCCGTGCCGGCCGAGAGCATGTCGACGATCGGCGGCACGAACAGCGGCGCGATCGAGCTGAAGCCCGACGGCACGTTCTCGGTCGACCTCGCGCTGACGACCACCGAGGCCCAGAACCTGGCCGCCGGCACGTTCGGTATCGCCACCTACGGCGGCAGCGGTGCGGTCCACGCCCCCTTCGAGACGTTCACCCCGGTCACCTTCGCGGCGGCCTCCGACGTGATCGTCGACGTTCCCGCCTGGGTCGACAACCCGACCGGCTCGTTCGGCTGGGCCTTCGCCGGCACCTCGCCCGCCAACCTCGGCACCGCCGTCCAGGACGGCGCGAACTTCGTGGCATCCGGGTCGCTCACCGACATCGTCGTGACGGACACCCGCGCCGGCGGCACCGCGCCGTACACGTGGAGCATCTCCGGACAGGTCGGCGACTTCGCGTCGTCGACGGGCGAGACGTTCTCGGGTGATCTGCTCGGCTGGAAGCCGAAGCTCGTCTCGGCGGGCTCGAGCGTCGCCGCGGGTGCCGAGGTCTCCTCGACGCGCCTCGGCGGCACGGGCCTGGGCTCGTCGCGGGTGCTGGCCTCGTCGACGGCCGCCGCCAGCGCCACGATCGGGGCCGACCTCGCCCTCGTCATCCCGGGGACGACCCCCGCGGGCGACTACGCGAGCAAGCTCACCATCACCGCCCTCCAGTAATCACCGACGCGGGGTCGCGGCACCCGCCGGGACCCCGCGCTCCACCGACCCGAAAGACCCTCGTGACCGTGATCCGACACGTCCGCCTCCTCGCCGTCGCCGCGGCGCTCGCCCTCGCCCTCTCCGCCTCTCCGCCGGCGCACGCCGAGGACGGCGGCATCGCCTGGAGCGTGCAGACCGGTGACAACGCGAACGGCACCGGGCGAGCGAACTTCGCCTACACGGTCGACCCCGGCGCGGTCGTGTCGGACACCATGATCGTCGTCAACACCGGGACCGAACCGCTCCCCCTCAGCGTCTACGCGGCCGACGCCTTCACAACGGCGAGCGGTGAGATCGACGTGCTCGCCGATGGTACCCCCTCCCAGGATGCCGGGACCTGGGTCTCGGTGGAGCGCACCGGCCTCGACCTGGCACCGGGGCAGTCCGCGGAGATCCCCTTCACCCTCACGGTGCCCGCGGACGCGCGCCCGGGCGACCACTCGGCCGGGATCGTGACGTCGCTCACGAGCCGGGATGCCGCGAGCTCGCTGTCCGTCGAACGGCGCCTCGGCACCCGCATCACCGTCCGCGTCGCGGGCGACCTCGTCCCCGCCGCGTCGATCACGGCCGTGACGGCGCGGTACGAGGGGTCGTGGAACCCGTTCGAGTCGGGTCGTGTCGTCGTGCAGTACGCGCTGCAGAACACCGGGAACACCCGCCTGACCGGCGTCGAAGCCCTCACCGTCGACGGGATCGCGCCCGCCGCCGCGGCGCGGACGCAGCTGCCCGAGATCCTGACGGGGTCGACCATCGAGGTCACCCGGGAGATCCCGGCGTTCTCGCTCGGATGGCTCGGCGGCCGGGTCGCGATCGAACCGGAGGGCGTCGGCCTGGGCGCGGGGGTCGTCGCGCCCCTCGTCGCCGAATACGGGGTCGTGGCCCCGCCCTGGAGCCTCTATGCGCTGATCGTCGCCGTGATCGGCGGGGTCGTCGTGCTCGTGATCGTCGCGCGTCGTCGCGCGGCCGGCCGTCGCTCGACGACGGACACCGCCGAAGCGCGGGACCCCGAGGTCGCTCAGGCGATCTGAGCGGCCTTGGCGCGCGCCAGGTCTTCGAACAGCTCGGTATTGAAGCGGTACGCGACGAGCACCTCGTCGATCACGCGCTCCTTCTCGTCGGCGCTCCACGGAGCGGCATCCAGCTTGTCCCGGTACACGTTCTTGAACTCTTCGGGGTTGGCGATGTCACCGAAGAGGTAGAAGCCGATGCCGTTCGTCTCGAAGCCGAACCGACGCCGCATGAGACGCCCGATGAACTGCCCGCCCGACAGGTCGCCGAGGTAGCGCGTGTAGTGGTGGGCGACGAATCCGCCCGGCCACGTCGCCGCCACGCGACGGATCCGCGCGACGTAGGCCTGCGTCGTGGGAAGAGGCGTCACGATCTCGCGCCACTCGGGGCCGATGAGGAACGCGAGGTCGGCCTCGATGGCGGGGAGCCGCGTGAGCTTGTCGCTGAGGAACACGGATGCCACCGGGTCGAGGCGCATCCGATCCGTGGCCTCCTCGAGGGCGGCGTAGATGAACCAGTGCTGCGTGACGAGGGCGACGTAGTCCTCGCGCGTTCCGGCACCGCTCATCAGATCGGCCATGAAGCCGGCGTGCTCGCTCGTGGAGTGGGCGCTGCGGGAGCGCTCGCGGAGGGCGGCGGAGAAGGAGAGGACGTCGCTCATGAGGACATCATACGCAAAAGGTTAGGTAACCCTAACCTTTAATTCTGTCGGCGTCAGTGCGGGCGAGCGGGCACTCCGAGACGACGGCACGCCTCGTCGTACAGTGCGACGATCTCGCGGCGCACCTCGGCGCGCTCGGTGATGGATCCGCCGAGCCACGGAACCCGCAGCGCCACGGCGTCGGGTCCGACGACCCAGTCGCCGCCCGCGCCGTCGAAGCCGGTCATCTCCGCCGTCGTCGCCTCGGGATCCGGACCGAACGCCCGCGCGATGAGGACGTTGTCGTCGTGGTGGTCGCCGTTCATGTGCGCAAGGACGGCGCGGCGGACCTCTGGGGCGAATTCATGGCTCATTAGGTAACCCTAACTTCCTGGCCGGACGTGCCGCACTGCCCGGGCGCGCGCGCTCAGCCGCGGAACGCCGCGAGCCGCTCGCGCATCACGGCCACGGCGTCGGCGTTGTCGTCGATCAGCACCGAGTGCCGACCGAGGGGCGCGGCGACAGCCCCGAGCGTGCCGCTGCCGGCGAACATGTCCAGCACCCGGTCGCCTGGACGACTGGATGCCTGGACCATCCGCCGCAGCACGCCCTCGGGCTTCTGTGTCGGGTAGCCCGTCTTCTCGCGACCCGTGGTCGGCACGATCGTGTGCCACCAGACGTCGGTGGGCATCTTGCCGCGGGCGGCCTTCTCGGCGGTCACGAGGCCCGGAGCCATGTAGGGCTCGCGGTCCACGGCATCCGAATCGAAGAAGTACCGCTGCGGATTCTTCACGTAGACGAGGATCGTCTCGTGCTTCGTCGGCCACCGACGCCGGGTCTTGGCCCCGTAGTCGTACGCCCAGATGAGCTCGTTGAGGAAGCGCTCACGCCCGAACAGCGCGTCGCACATGACCTTGGCGTAGTGCACCTCGCGGTAGTCGAGGTGGAGGTAGAGCGTGCCGTCGTCGGCGAGGAGGCGCCACGCCTCCTCGAGACGCGGCTCGAGGAACGCCCAGTAGTCGTCGAAACGGTCGTCGTAGGTGCGCAGGTCGCCGCGGAGCCGCGAGTATTCGCGCCCGTGGAATCCGCGGTGCACGACCGGCGCCGCGGCGGGTTCCTCCTCGCCGGGGAAGACGAGCATCGCCGGGTCGTGGGGCGGTTCGGATGCCAGGATCAGCGGTTCCTCGGCCTCCGCAGCCTCGTCGACCGCCGGAGCCCGGCGGGCGGACTCCACCGCCTTCGACCGCGTGCGGCCGGTGTTGAACGGCGGGTCGAGGTAGACGAGCGTGAACGAGCCGTCGGGCAGACCGGGCGTGATGGCGAGGTTGTCGGCGTGGTGGATCTCGACGGTGCCGTGGTCGAAGACACCGTCCAGGGTCGTGCCGCTCACGGAACGCGCTGGAGCCACGCGTCGGTGGCGAACTTCGCCGCGACCAGGGCCTCGGCCTCGGCGTATTCCTCTTCGGTGACGTGGCCGGTCGTGGCGCCGTAGAGGGTCGTGAACGTGTCGATGAACCGCTGGATCACGGCATCCCGGGCCAGGCCCGTCTGACTCCGGAGGGGATCGACGCGCTTCGCCGCCGAGACCGTGCCCTTGTCGCTGAGCTTCTCGCGGCCGATGCGGAGCACCTCGGTGAGCACCTGGCCGTCCATGTCGTAGCTGAGCGTCGCGTGGTGGAGCACGCCGCCGTTGGCGAGCCGCTTCTGCGCGGCACCGCCGATCTTGCCGTGGGGGCCGGCGATGTCGTTGAGCGGCTGGTAGACCGCGTCGATGCCGAGCGAGCGCAGCGCCTGCAGCACCCAGTCGTCGAGGAACGCGTAGGAGTCGGCGAACGTCATGCCCGCGACGAGCGAGGCGGGGACGTACAGCGAGTACGTCACGATCGAGTTGGCGGCCATGAGCATGGCGCCGCCGCCGGAGATTCGTCGCACGACGTCGAAGCCGTGCTTCGCGGCACCCTCGGGATCGACCTCGTTGCGCAGCGACTGGAACGACCCGATGACGACGGCGTTCTCGTTCCACTCCCAGAGGCGCAGCGTCGGCTTCCGCAGTCCCGCGCCGACGCGCGCGGTGAGCACCTCGTCGAGCGCGAGGTTCATGCGTGGCGACACCGGGGCGTCGTGCACGACCTCCCATTCGAAGTCGGCCCAGCCGGGCGCGGTCACCAGCGCGCGACGGATGGCGGTGGCCACCGCCTCGGGCGTGAAGCCGAGCAGCTGCGCGCCCTCCGGGAGAGCCGCGCGGATCGCCGCCGCGATCGTCGGGACGTCCGACTCCACCGGGAGGCCGTTCACGGCGGCGTCGATGTCGTCCAACGCGTCGTCGGGCTCGAGGAAGAAGTCGCCCGCGAGGTGGAAGCCGGCGATGCGGCCGTCGCGCTCCTCGAGGTCGACGACGACCAGCTTTCCGCCGGGGACCTTGTACTCGCCGTGCATGCCCCCAGCCTACGGCGGGTGCGCGGCGAGCCCGCCCCGCGGCGCGAGAACAGGCGATGCGCCCAGGACAGGCCGATCCCCCGCGGATCGCCCTGTTTCCGTGGCATCCCCTGTTCTCAGAACATGGATGCCACGCCCTTCAGCCGCGCCGAGGGAACCTCCGGTCGAGCCAGGCCGCGAGGTCGGCGCGCACCTCGGCCTGCTGGGCCTCGGCGAAGATCTCGTGCCGTGCGCCGGGATAGACCAGCGTGGTGACGTCGGTGAAGCCGGACCGCGTCCGATACGCGTCCGCGAGGAGGTGCACGCTGCGCGGGCCGCCGACGGTGTCGTCGCGACCGACCATGAGCAGCGTCGGGATGTCGCGCCCGAGGTTGCGACGCGGGCGCCCGATGAGCTTCACCGTCTCGACGGGCCCGAACAGGCGCAGCAGCGGCGTCGAGGTCGTGAGGGGGTCGGCGACGAAGTCGTGGGCGACCTGCTCCACGCTCGACAACCACTCCATGCCCGTTCCCCCGAGGTGCTTCCACGGGGCGTTCAGGTCGCCGGAGTTCAGTGCACCGGGCCAGCGGAGCGCCGAGCCGCTCAGGACGAGGGCGTCATAGGCATCCGGATGCCGGTCCACCAGCATCTGCGCGAGGAACGAGCCCCACGAGTGTCCGAGCAGGACGAGCGGCAGGTCGGGGTGCGTCTCGCGGATGACCTGGGTGAGGGTCCACACCGCGTCGCGTGCGGCCCCGAGGCCGCCGGGCCCGAGGCGTCCGAGTTTCGCGCGCTCGCCGTTCCACTGCCGAAGGCCCGTGCGACCGTGTCCGCGGTGGTCGTCGGCGTAGACGGTGTAGCCGTCGGCGACGAGCGCCGCGATGAGAGCGCCGTAGCGACCGGCGTGCTCTCCCACCCCGTGCAGCAGCTGGACGACCGCCCGCGGCGACGCCGCCTCGTACACGTCGTAGACGATCGGAATGCCGTAGGCGTCGACGAACTCGGGCATGCGGCGAGTCTAGGGGCGGGTGTGGGCCGGAAAGCGACGGATCGAACCGTTAGCAAGGCTAATGAGCTATGCTAACTATCGACATCATGAACGACCGCGTCGACGAATCCCCCCGATCCGACTCGCGTGACGACCTCACCGCCGCCGCCTCCGAGCTGCGGATGTCGACGTTCCGCCTCGCGCGGCGCCTCCGGGCGCAGCGCGCGGTCGACACCATGAGCGACGCCCAGTTCGCGGTGCTCGCAGCCCTCACGGTGCACGGCGCGCACACGCTCGGCCAGCTCGCCGACCGTGAGCGCGTCACGGCGCCGTCGATGAACCGGACGGTGTCGCTCCTGGAGGAGGCGGGTTACGTCACCCGCACCCCCGATGACGACGACCGCCGCAGGGTGACGATCGCGCTGACGGATGCCGGTCGACTCGTCGTCGACGAGACCGTGCGGCGCCGCGACGCCTGGCTCGAAGAAGCCCTCGCGGCCCTGGGCGACGACGAGCGGCGGACCCTCGCGACGGCGGCCGAGATCATGCGAAAGGTGGCAGACACATGAGTGCGATGTTCCGCTCGTTCTCGGTCTACAACTATCGCGTCTGGTTCATCGGCGCCCTCGTGTCGAACATCGGCGCGTGGATGCAGGCGACGGCGCAGAACTGGGTCGTCCTGACCGAGCTCACCCCCAACGACGCCGCCGCGATGGGCGTGACGATGGCGCTGCAGTTCGCCCCGCCGCTGCTGCTCGTCGGCGTCACGGGATGGGTGGCCGACCGCTTCGACCGCCGACGGCTCATCATGTGCACGCAGAGCGCGATGCTCGTGCTCGCCGTGACCCTCGGCATCCTGCTCGTGACCGGTGTCATGACCCTGCCGCTGATGTTCGGGTTCGCCCTCGCGCTCGGTGTCATCACCGCGTTCGACAACCCCGCGCGCCAGGCCTTCGTCTCCGATCTCGTCGCGAAGGAGAACGCGTCCAACGCCGTCGCGCTGAACGCCGCGTCGTTCAACACCGCACGCCTCATCGGCCCGGCGGTCGCCGGCCTCATGATCGTCGTGGTCGGCACCGGGTGGGTGTTCCTCGCCAACGCCGTGACGTTCCTCGGCATGATCGCGGCGCTGCTCGCCATGCGGCCGCACGAGCTCGTCGTGCACCACCGCCGCGGCGGACCGGCACGCCTTGCCGACGGGTTCCGCTACGTCGCGAAGCGCCCCGACCTCATGGTGACCTTCGCGATGGTGTTCCTGCTCGGGGCGTTCGGCATGAACTTCCCGATCTTCGCATCGACCATGGCCCTCGAGTTCGGCCGCGGCGCCGACGGCTTCGGCCTGTTGAGTTCGTTCGTCGCGATCGGGTCCCTGGCCGGCGCCCTGCTCGCCGCCCGGCGCGAGCGGGCCCGCATGCGCCTGGTCATCCTGGGTGCGGGCGGTTTCGCCGTGGCATCCACGCTCTCCGTCTTCGCACCGTCGTACGGGACGTACGCCGCGACCCTCGTGCTCACCGGCTTCAGCGTCGTCACCATGCTCACCACCGCCAACGGCTACGTCCAGACCACGACCGATCCGGCTCTTCGGGGTCGCGTCCTGGCGTTGTACATGGCGATCCTGCTCGGGGGCACGCCCGTCGGCGCGCCGATCGTCGGATGGGTCGCGGGCGAGTTCGGCCCGCGCGTCGCGATCGCGCTCTCCGCGATCGTCGCGTTCGCGGCCTGCGGGATCGGCGTCGCGTGGACGCTCGCATCCGGCCGAGTGCACCGGCACGAGACGAAGCGGTTCCGGCTCACGCTCGACGAGACGCGTCCCATCACGACGGTCGCCCCGGAGCCCGAGGACTTCAGCGACGAGATCGCCGGCACGACCCCGATCCCGCTGCCCTCCGCGGAACGGTCGCGTCCGGCAGGTTCCCCGCACCCGGTAGGGCAGACTCACGCACCACGCCCCACGGCCTGAGCACGGACGACCTCAGACGTAGAAGCCGTGCGCTTCGAGCACGGCCACGGCGGCATCGCGTCCCGAGACCTGCAGCTTCGCGTAGATCGAGCGCAGCTGCGATTTGACGGTGTTGAGCGACACGTCCAACTCCTCGGCGATCTGCGGCAGGCTCCGGGGTCCGCGCAGCGCCAGCGCGAGCCGCTCCTCCCGCGGACTCAGGGTCGGAAGCGGAGGGCGATGCTCTGGCGTGGGGACGAGCGCGAGCATCGCGGACACGCGGGCGACGGCGTCGACCGAAGCCGAATGCCGCTCGGCCATGCGCTGCAGGAGGGTGAGCAGTTCCGGCTGCGGCAGCGTGAGATACGGGGTGAGGGATCCCCCGAGGTTCTCCGACAGGTGGAAGCCCTCGGCGAACGCCGCGTCGGCGGCCTGCGCGTTGCCCAGCCGCGCGTGAGCGACGGCGCGGCGGAGCAGCAGCGGACTGAGCGTGCGCACGCAGTGGTGGGTTCCCATTCGGATGCACGGGTCCGTCGATTCCAGGACCTCCCGCTCGCGCCCGAGGGCGATGAGGGCGGCGGCGCGTTGCATGGCGAAGCAGAGCGCATGCCCGGGTGGGGACACGCGGCCCTCCAGCACCGCCAGCGCGCGGCGGGGCTCGCCGCGGGCCAGCAACAGGTCGGCGTACACGCCCTGCGCGAACCCGCGCACCATGGTGTGACCGGAGTGCGCCTCCGTGCCGCCGGCCAGGGCTGCGACGAGGACCATGCCGCGGTCGTAGTCGCGGCGGATGAGGGCGCACATCGCCTCGGCCGCGCGCGCGGAGTACTGCCAGTAGGGGTCTGCGGGAGCCCCCGCGCGGAGCGCACCGGCCACGTCCGTCAGCGTCGCGGCGTCGAGCGCCGCCGAGGCGACCAGGATGCGGGCGAGGAGCAGGTCGTAGTCCGGGTGCGTCAGCGCGCCCGGGGAGGTGGATGCCAGCTCGTCGCAGATGCGCAGGCTCTCCCCCGCCAGGATGTACTCACCGTTGATCGCGGCGGCGAGCGCGCGCACCGCGTGCGCCCGGAACCGGGTCACGGCGTCGTCGGCGTACGCGATCGCGGAAGCGGCGTATTCGCCGGCCCGGCGCGGCCACCCGGCGGCCGCGTAGACCTCGCCCACCGCCGAGAACAGGGTCGACCGGGTCGCCGTCTCCAGCCGGCCCGGGGCCAGCAGCCGGCCGTCGGCGAAGTGGAGCTCGACGAGCCGCAGCGCATCGTCGATGCGGTCGAGCCGGGAACGGGCGATGAGCAGAGCCTCGAGCGTCTGCGCACTGGCATCCACCCAGATCCGGGGGGCCGGGCCAGCCTCGAGGTCGGCCAGAAAACGCAGGTCGGCCATCTCGGGCGCGGGGGAGGTCGGAAGCACGCTCGCGACCACGCGTTCGGCGACGGACCGCACGTTCATCAGCGGCGACGCATCGATCACGGCCTCGTCCCCCATGCAGCGATGCTAACCACGCTATTGCGCCTATCGGCCGATTCGCGTCACAAAGGATCTCCCACCGGCCGGCTTCCAGGCTGCGGAGGGTCGCTGACCCGGGTGAGTTGACGCGCGCAATCTCAGCGATTCGCGTCGGATCAGCGGCATCCACCGTTTCCGAGCTGAGATTGCGCACATCGCTGAGGTTGCGCGCACCCCCGGGTCAGACGTGCGCGTCGGCCGCGGCGTCAGACACGGGCACCAGCCGGGTCAGCTGCGTGACGTGACGGGGCTCGAGCTCGGCGAGGCTCGAGACGCCGAGCAGCGCCATCGTGCGCTCGATCTCGCTGCGCAGGATCGCGATCGTCCGGTCGACGCCCTGACGGCCCCCGGCCATGAGGCCGTACAGGTAGGCGCGGCCGATGAGCGTGAACTTCGCGCCGAGGGCAATGGATGCCACGATGTCGGCGCCGTTCATGATGCCGGTGTCGACCATGATTGTCGCGTCCTTGCCGACCTCGCGCACGACGTGCGGCAGGAGGCGGAACGGGATCGGCGCGCGATCGAGCTGACGGCCACCGTGGTTGGAGAGCACGATGCCGTCCACGCCGAGGTCGACCAGACGCGCGGCGTCGGCGACGTTCTGCACGCCCTTCACGACGAGCTTGCCCGGCCACATGCCGCGGATGATGTCGAGGTCGTCGTAGCTGATCGTCGGGTCCATCGCCGCATTCAGCAGCTCGCCGACGGTGCCGCCGGTCGTGCTGAGGGAGGCGAACTCGAGCTTGGGCGTGGTGAGGAAGTCGTACCACCACCACGGGCGCGGGATGGCGTTGACGATGGTGCCGACGGTCAGCTGCGGCGGGATCGAGAAGCCGTTGCGCTTGTCGCGCAGGCGCGCACCGGCGATGGGCGTGTCGACCGTGAACTGCAGGGTGTCGAACCCCGCCTTCGCCGCGCGCTCGACGAGACCGTAGGAGATCTCGCGCTGCTTCATGACGTACAGCTGGAACCAGTTGCGACCGACAGGGTTGGCGGCCTTCACTCCCTCGATCGAGGTCGTCCCGAGCGTGGAGAGGGTGAACGGGATGCCGGCGGCCGCCGCCGCGGAGGCGCCGGCGGTCTCGCCCTCGGTCTGCATGAGGCGCGTGAATCCGGTCGGGGCGATACCGAACGGCAGCGCCGACGGACCGCCGAGGATCTCGCACGAGGTGTCGACGTTCGCCGCCGGCCGAAGGATATCGGGGTGGAACTCGACGTCCTCGAACGCCCGGCGGGCACGGTCCAGCGAGAGCTCGCCCTCAGCGGCGCCGTCGGTGTAGTCAAACGCCGCCTTGGGCGTGCGGCGCTTCGCGATCGTGCGGAGGTCGTCGATCGTGAGCGCGGCGTCGAGGCGGCGCTTGCGGGCGTCGAGTTCCGGCTTCTTGAACTGCATGAGCTCGAGGAGCTCACCGACCTTGGGGAGCTGACGCTGCACCATGGAATCTCGCTTTCGTGTGGTCTGACCACAGCCTACGCCCGATCGGGGCGGGGTGGTCAGGAACGGGGGTCGTAGCGGAGGGGAGGGAACGCGCGGGCGACCCGCGCACGCAGGCCTTCGAGGCTCGCGTCGGCGCCGAAGCAGCCGAGCGCGCGTGCCTGCACGAGCACATTGCCGAGGGCCGTGGCCTCGACGGGACCGGCGAGGACCGGGACGCCGACGCGATCGGCCGTCGCCTTGCACAGCAGCGCATTGCGCGCCCCGCCCCCGACGAGGTGGATGACGTCGATCTCGCGCTCCGCGAGCGCGCCCGCGGCGCGCACCGCGTGAGCGAACGCCGCGGCGATGCTCTCGACGATGATGCGCGCGAACATCGGCCGGCCAGCGCGGCCGGGTCGATCGACGCCGAGCAGCGCCGCGATGCGTCCGGGCATGTCGCCCGGCGCCGCGAGCTCGGGAGCGTTGGCATCGAACAGGCGCGCGGGCGGCGACACAGCGCCGGCCGAGGCGAGGAGCAGCGGGAGGTCGATCGCGGAGCCGTCCTCCTCCTCCCACGCCCGCACCGTCTCGCTGAGCAACCAGAGACCGGTGACGTTGTGGAGGAAGCGCACGCGCCCGTCCACACCGCCCTCGTTCGTGAAGTTCGCCGCGCGGGCGGCATCCGTCACGATCGGTTCCGGAAGCTCGAGGCCGACGAGACCCCACGTGCCGCACGAGATGTACACGGCGTTCGGCGACGACAGCGGAACGGCCACGATGGCCGACGCCGTGTCGTGCGACCCGACCGCGACGACGGGCACCGCGCCCAGGTCGGCGGGCGTCGCACCGATCGTCTCGCCGGGGTCCACCAGCGGAGGCAGAACGGATGCCGGGATGCCGAGAGCCTCGGCGAGAGCCGTGTCCCACTCCCCCGTGCGGACATCGAGCAGGCCGGTCGTCGACGCATTGGTGCGTTCGGCGACCGCGCGCCCGGTCAGGCGCTGCGCGATGAGGTCGGGGATGAGGACGCTCGTCTCGGCGTCCGCGAGACGGGCGTCCGCGGCGTACTGGTACAGCGTGGTGAAGGGCAGGAACTGCAGACCATTGCGGCGGTACAGCTCCTCGAACGGAACCCGCGCGTGCACGGCTTCCACGCCGCGGGCGGTGCGGGAGTCGCGGTAGTGGAACGGCTCGGCGAGCAGCTCCTCACCGCGCACCAGCCCGTAGTCGACCGCCCACGAATCGATGCCCACGCTCTCGATGCCGGGCTCGCGTCGCAGTGCTTCCGCGAGCCCGGCGCGCACGTGGCCCCATAGCGCCTCGATGTCCCAGTGCCATCCGTCGGCACGCTCGACGGGACCGTTCGGGAAGCGGGCGACCTCCTCGAGCTCGATCGTGTCGCCCCCGACGCGCCCGATCATCACGCGTCCGCTGGTCGCGCCGAGGTCGACGGCCGCGACGACGCGCGCCGCCGTCATCGCAGGAACGCCGCGGCGACGCCCGAGTCCACGGGCACGTGCAGACCGGTGGTACGCGAGAGCTCGGGACCGGTGAGCACGTACACCGCATCGGCGACGTTCTCGGGCACGACCTCGCGCTTGAGGATCGTGCGGTTGGCGTAGAACTGGCCGAGGTCTTCTTCCTTGACCCCGTAGGTCGCGGCGCGGTTGGCGCCCCAACCTGCGGCGAAGATGCCCGAGCCGCGCACGACGCCGTCGGGGTTGATGCCGTTGACGCGCACGCCGTGCTCGCCGAGTTCGACCGCGAGAAGACGTACCTGGTGCGCCTGGTCGGCCTTGGTCGCCGAGTAAGCGATGTTGTTGGGCCCCGCGAAGACGCTGTTCTTCGACGAGATGTAGATGACGTCGCCGCCCATCTTCTGCGCGATGAGCGCCTTCGCCGCGGCTTTGGACACGAGGAACGAGCCCTTCGCCATGACGTCGTGCTGCAGGTCCCAGTCCTTCTCGGTGGTCTCCAGCAGCGGCTTCGACAGCGACAGCCCCGCGTTGTTGACGACGAGGTCGATGCCGCCGAACGCGAGCAGCGTGGCGTCGATCGCGGCCTGTACGCCCTCGGCATCCGCAACGTTCGCCGCGACGCCGATCGCGACGTCGGTTCCGCCGAGCTCGGCGGCCGCGGCCTGCGCCTTCTCGAGGTCGAGGTCGGCGACGACGACGCACGCGCCCTCCGCGGCGAGGCGGGTGGCGATGGCCTTGCCGATGCCGGATGCCGCGCCCGTCACGAACGCGATGCGTCCCTGGTGCGTCTTGGGCTTCGGCATCCGCTGGAGCTTGGCCTCTTCGAGCGCCCAGTACTCGATGCGGAATTTCTCGGCATCCGAGATCGGCGCGTAGGTCGACAGGGCCTCGGCGCCGCGCATGACGTTGATCGCGTTGACGTAGAACTCCCCTGCGACGCGCGCCGTCTGCTTGTTCGCGCCGTACGAGAACATGCCGACGCCGGGCACGAGCACGATGAGCGGGTCGGCGCCGCGGATCGCCGGGGAGTCGGCATCCGCGTGCGTGTCGTAGTACGCCTGGTAGTCGGCGCGGTACTCCTGGTGGAGTTCCTGCAGCCGCGCGATCGCATCCTCGACCGAGGCGTCCGCGGGGAGGTCGAGGATCAGCGGCTTGACCTTGGTGCGCAGGAAGTGATCGGGGCAGCTCGTGCCGAGCGCGGCCAGGGCCGGGGCCTTCTCGGATGCCAGGAAGTCGAGCACCACGTCGGAGTCGGTGAAGTGGCCGACCATGGGCTTGTCGGTCGAGGCGAGGCCGCGGATCGTCGCGGCGAGGGCCGCGGCCTTCGCGCGGCGCTCGGTCTCGGGCAGGGCCGCGAAGCCGGGGCGGACGCCGCCGAACGGCTGGGCTGCGCCGTTCGCGTCGATGTAGGCCTGGGCGGTGTCGATGATCCACAGCGAGTTGCGCTCGGCCTCCTCGGACGTGTGGCCCCACGCGGTGATCCCGTGTCCGCCGAGGATCGTCCCTATTGCCTGCGGGTTGGCGGCCTTGATCGCGGCGATGTCGAGACCGAGCTGGAAGCCGGGGCGACGCCACGGCACCCACACGACCCTGTCGCCGAAGATCGTGGTCGTCAGCTCCTCGCCGTCGGCGGCGGTCGCGATCGCGATGCCCGCGTCGGGGTGCAGGTGGTCGACGTGGGCGGCGTCCACGAGTCCGTGCATCGCGGTGTCGATCGAGGGGGCAGCTCCCCCCTTGCCGTGCAGGCAATAGTCGAACGCGGCGACCATCTCGTCCTCGCGGTCGATGCCGGGGTAGACGTCGACGAGGGCGCGCATGCGGTCGAGCCGCAGTACCGCGAGGCCCTTCTCGGTGAGCGTGCCGAGGTCGCCGCCGGAGCCCTTGACCCACAGCAGCTCGACCGGCTCGCCGGTGACGGGATCGATGTCGGCGCCCTTGGCGGAGGTGTTGCCGCCGGCGTAGTTGGTGATCTTCGGGTCGGAGCCGAGGCGGTTGCTGCGCGCGACGAGGTCGGCGGCGGTGGAGCTGGTCATGTGAGGAGGTTCCTTTCACCATTCGGTGTCCAGAACACGCGGATGCCGACGGGGCACATCCGCGCGTCTTGGACACTCAAGCCATGTGGGGGCCGCCCGGCGCGGGGCGGCAGCGGGATGAACACCGGGGCGGCGGATTCAGGGCGCCGCCCCGGTGGGTCTGGATCAGGCGCCCCAACCGGCCTGGGTGCCGCCGACGCGCTCCTCGGCGATACGGGGCAGGTACCCGGATGCCGCGAACGCGGCCATGGGGTCGGCGGGGAGGCCGCGCGACTCGCGCCACTCGGCGAGGGCGGGACGCACGTCGGTGTAGAAGGCATCCATCAGGACCGCGTTGGCGGTGAGGACGTCGTTCGCGTGCTGCGCTGCGGTCAGCGCGTCACGATCGACGAGGAGGGCGCGAGCCGTCATCTCCTGCACGTTCAGCACCGAGCGGATCTGCCCCGGGATCTTGTCCTCGATGTTGTGGCACTGGTCGAGCATGAACGCGACGTCGGGGTTGTTGAGGCCTCCGCCGCGCACGACCTCGGTGAGGATGCGGAACAGCTGGAACGGGTCGGCAGCGCCGACGATGAGGTCGTCGTCGGCGTAGAAGCGCGAGTTGAAGTCGAACGAGCCGAGCTTGCCGAGGCGCAGCAACTGCATGACGATGAACTCGATGTTCGTGCCCGGCGCGTGATGGCCCGTGTCGAGGCACACGAGCGCCTTGTCGCCGAGGGCCGCCACCTGCGCGTAGGACGTACCCCAGTCGGGAACGTCGGTGTGGTAGAACGACGGCTCGAAGAACTTGTACTCGAGCACGAGGCGCTGGTCGTCGCCGAGGCGGGCGTAGATCTGCTGCAGCGAGTCCTGCAGTCGGTCCTGCCTGCCGCGCATGTCGTTCTGGCCGGGGTAGTTCGACCCCTCGGCGAGCCAGATCTTCAGATCGCGGGAGCCCGTGGCATCCATCACGTCGATGCACTCGAGGTGGTGGTCGATGGCCTTGCGGCGGATGCGCTCGTCGTGGTGGGTGAGGGCGCCGAACTTGTAGTCCTCGTCCTGGAACGTGTTGGAGTTGATCGTGCCGAGCTTCACGCCGAGGTCTTCGGCGTGGCGGCGAAGGGCCCCGAAGTCGTCGACGAGGTCCCACGGGATGTGCAGCGCCACGGTCGGGGCCAGGGCCGTCAGGCGGTGCACCTCGGCGGCATCGGCGATCTTCTCGAACGGATCGCGCGGCGTGCCCGCCGTCGGGAAGACCCGGAAGCGCGTGCCGGAGTTGCCGAATGCCCACGAGGGCAACTCGATCGCCTGGCCTTCGAGGGCCGAGAGGATTTCGGGGGTGAGGGTGCTCATGGGCGGTCCTTTTCCACGACGGTGGGGTCGACCGAAACGTGTGAATCGTTTCAGATAATGAATCGTTTCAGACTGTAGTGTGGGAGCTTCGACTCGTCAAGCGGAGGAGACACCGGTGTCGGCAAGCATCAAAGACGTGGCGGCCGCCGCCGGGGTGTCCGTCGGGACCGTGTCGAACGTGCTCAACCGGCCCGAGAAGGTCTCTCCCGCGATCCTGGAGCGCGTCCACGCAACGATCGAGGAGCTCGGGTTCGTCCGCAACGACGCCGCCCGCCAACTGCGCGCGGGGCGGAGCCGCTCGGTCGGCCTCATCGTCCTCGACAGCGCGAACCCGTTCTTCGCGGAGGTCGCGCGCGGGGTCGAGGAGCGCGCCGACGCCGAAGGCCTCTCGGTGCTGCTCGGCAACAGCGGGCAGCACGGCACGCGCGAGGGCGCTTACCTCGACCTCTTCCGCGAGCAACGCGTGCGCGGTGTGCTTCTGACCCCGAGCGACCCCTCCGCCGCGGCGCTGGCGCACGCCGGCATCCCTCTCGTCCTGGTGGACGGCGACTCGCCCGACGGGAACCTCTCCTCGGTCGCGGTCGACGACGTCGAGGGCGGCTATCTCGCTACCCGCCATCTCCTCGAGAGGGGTCGGCGCCGCCTCGCCTTCGTCGGCGGACCGCTCGCCGTGCGTCAGGTGGCCGACCGCCTCGCGGGCGCACGACGCGCCCTGGCCGAAGTGCCGGGCGCGCACCTCGAGATCGTCGAGAAGCCCGCCCTGACCGTCCTCGCGGGGCGCGAGGTGGGCGAGGAATTCGCCGCCCGCAGTCCGGAGGATCGACCGGATGCCGCCTTCTGCGCCAACGATCTGCTCGCCGTCGGCGTGCTGCAGGGGTCGGCGATCCTCGGAACGATCCGCGTACCGGAGGATCTCGCGATCATCGGTTACGACGACATCGACTTCGCGCAATCGACGGTGGTGCCGCTGTCGTCGGTACGGCAACCGGCGCACGAGATCGGCGCGACCGCGATCGAACTGCTCCTCGAATCCGACGCAGCCCCCCGACGCGTCCGCTTCCGGCCGGAGCTCGTGATCCGGGCCTCGACCGGCGGCTGACCGGTCGCGACGCCGCGGGCGCACAACTCCTGCACACGCGCCCCCACACCGGTGACCGACGGGGTCTCGAGCCGAAGTCGCCGGAGTTGTGCCGCCCGCGCGCGGCTCCTCCGCGCAGGACAACTCCTGCAGCCAGTCCCGAATCTCGGCAACAGCAGCCCTCCCGGCCGGTATCGCCGGAGTTGTGGCGCTCGCGCCCCGCCGCACACCCCCCTGCGCCGTGAGACCTACGTCTCGCGGGTGATCGTCACCTTCACCTTGAGCTGGCTCCTGCCCGGCCCCGCGTACACGCCCCGCAGGGGCGGGACGTCGTTGTAGTCGCGGCCACGGCCGACGAGCACGTGCCGGTCGCCGATCTCGATGTTGTTCGTCGGGTCGAAGCCCTGCCAGTCGCCGGCGAACCACTCCACCCACGCGTGCGACTCGCCCGTGACCGCCTCGCCGACCTCGGCGGAGGGTTTCGGGTGCAGGTAGCCGGAGACGTAGCGGGCGGGGATGCCGACCTCGCGCAGCGCTCCGAGGGTGATGTGCGCGATGTCCTGACACACGCCCTTGCGGGCCTCCCAGGCGTCCCCCGCCGTCGAGTGCACGCCCGTCACGCCCTGCATGTACTCGATCGCGTCCCCCACGGCCTCGGCGATCGCGTGCGCCGCGGGCCCCGGCCGGTCGTGCTGCGCCGCGATCGAGCGCGCGAGCTCGACGACCTCGGGGTGCGGGGTGGTGCGCCGCGTCTGCGTCAGCTGCTCGACGGTCGTGATCGATCGGGAGGCCTCGTCGTGCAGCGCGTCCCACGTGATGTCGGCGTGCTCGATCGGGCGCGGCCGCACCTCGACGAGCGAACGGGCCGTGATCGTGAGCGCCGCATGGGGCGAGAGCACGTCGAACGCGGCAACGCGGGTGCCGAAGTAGTCGACGTACTGGTTGACCGACGTCGACGGCTCGATGTCGAGCGACGAGCTCAACACGAACTGGCTGTCGGTCGAACCCGGGAGCATCCGCGCCTCGTTGTAAGAGGCGACGACGTCGCCCGGGTACACGAACCCGGTCTGGTGCTCGATGCGCAGGCGCTTCACGAGATCTCTCCGATCCACGCGGGCTCGGCCTGCGTCGGGAAGAAGCGCGACCGGATGGCCTCGGATGCCTCGCGGGTCACCGTCTGCACGCGCTGCATGTGCTCGGGCAGCTCGGCGAGGATGTCGCTGATGGGGCGGTACTCCAGGTCGTTGCGGATCTGCCCGAGGGCGCGCAGCACCGTGTTGGAGTGGCCGACACGGTCGGCGCGGGGGTCGATGGCGCTCATGCAGTCCTCGGCGCGCTGGATGGAGTAGATGATCGACCGGGGGAACAGGCGGTCCAGGAGCAGGAACTCGGCGGCGTTGCGGGCGCTCGGCATCCCTCGATAGGTCCGCAGGTACGCCTCGTAGGCGCCGCAGGAGCGGAGGATCGTCGTCCAGGACGGCCCCGACACCTCGGTGAGCGACCGGGTCGCGAGCAGGCGCGCGGTCATGTCGGTGCGCTCGATGCTGCGCCCGAGGGTGAAGAACTGCCAGGCTTCGTCGCGGTTCGTGGAGGAATCCACGATGCCGATCGCGAGGGCGGCGCGCTCGCGCACCCACTGGAAGAACTCGTGCACCTTGTCGGTCTGCAGGCGCCGTGGCATCCGGGAGTTCGTCGTGTTCAGGATCTCCCACAGCTCGGTCGAGACGATCTCGCGGGCGCGGCGGGCGTTCTCCCGGGCGGCGGTGAGGGAGTAGGCGATGCTCGACGGGTTCATGCGGTCGACCGCGAGCCGGGCGAGGACGTCGTCGCGGCGGACCGTGTCGACGTTCTCGGGGAACGCCGACCCCATGACGCTGAGGAGCGAGCGGCACGCGGTGTCCTCGTCGATCCACGGATCCTCGAGGAGGAGTTGCAGGTGGACGTCGAGGATGCGCGCGGTGCCGTCGGACCGCTCGATGTAGCGGCCGATCCAGAACAGCGACTCGGCGATGCGACTCAGCACGAGGACACCTCCCCGTCGCTCTGCTGCTGCTGCTGCTGCTCGGCCTGCGGGCCGTGCTGGACGCCGGCATCGGCCTGCTGCTGCTGTTCCTGCTGATCGCGGTCGGCGCGATGGTCGCGCGGGGCGGTGGCGGGGACGGGCTGCCCGTCGTAGATGATCGGGATCGCCTCGGTCACCGCCGCCTGGTCGGCGACGAGCCCCGAGACGCCGGTGCCCTGGCCGTACTCGACGTGGGACGGGGCGGAACCCCCGACGACCCACGTGTCCTTCGAGCCGCCGCCCTGGCTGGAGTTCACCACGAGCTGCCCCTCGGGGAGGGCCACGCGGGTGAGACCGCCGGGGAGCACCCAGATGTCGTCGCCGTCGTTGACGGCGAAGGGCCGCAGGTCGGCGTGGCGGGGGCGCATGCCGTCCTCCACGAGCGTCGGAATCGTCGAGAGCATGACGACCGGCTGCGCGATCCAGCCGCGCGGGTCGGCGAGCAGCCGCTGCCGCAGCTTCTCGAGCTCCGCGGGCGAGGCGTCCGGGCCCACGACGAGGCCCTTGCCGCCGGAGCCGTCGACGGGTTTCACAACCAGTTCGGGCAGGCGATCGAGCACCTCTTCGAGCGCGCCCGGATCCTCGAGCCGCCAGGTGTCGACGTTCTTGAGGATCGGTTCCTCAGCGAGGTAGTACCGGATGAGGTCGGGCACGTAGGTGTAGAGCAGCTTGTCGTCGGCGACGCCGTTGCCGACGGCGTTGGCGATCGTGACGTTGCCCAGGCGCGCGGCGAGCATGAGCCCGGGTGCCCCGAGCATCGAGTCCGCGCGGAACTGCAGCGGGTCGAGGAAGTCGTCGTCGACGCGGCGGTAGATGACGTCGACGCGCTGCGGACCGCGGGTCGTGCGCATGAACACCTTGCCGCCGATGCACAACAGGTCACGGCCCTCGACCAGCTCGACGCCCATGAGGCGCGCGAGCAGCGTGTGCTCGTAGTACGCCGAGTTGTACACACCCGGGGTGAGCACCACGATATTCGGGTCGTCGATCCCGGGCGGGGCCGACGCGCGCAGCGCCGCGAGCAGCTTGTTGGGGTAGTCGCCGACGGGGCGCACCCGCATCGAGACGAACAACTCCGGCAGCGTCTGGGCCATCACACGGCGGTTCGAGATGACGTACGACACCCCGGAGGGCACGCGCACGTTGTCTTCCAGCACGCGCATCTCGCCGTGCTCGTCGCGGATGAGATCGATGCCCGAGACCTGGATGCGGACGCCGTTGGCGCTGCGGATGCCGGCTGCCTGACGGTAGAAGTACTGCGACGACGAGATGAGACCCGCCGGGAGCACCCCGTCGCGCACACAGTGCTGATTGCCGTACGCATCGTCGAGGAACGCCTCGAGGGCGCGCACCCGCTGCTTCACTCCCGCCTCGATGCGCGACCATTCGTCATAGGCGATCACCCGGGGCACGGCATCCAGGGGGAAAGGACGCTCCTCACCGGCGAAGTCGAAGGTCACGCCCTGGGCGAGGTAGGAGCTGGCGAGCGAGTCGGTGCGCCCTCGCAGCTCTTCCTGCGTCATCTGCGCCAGCGTCTGGTACAGCTCCCGATACGCCTCGCGCGAGGGCGCCGCGTCACCGGAGGTGGCCGGAGCGCCGAACATCTCGTCGTACGCCGGGATGCCGGATGCGGTCTTGCGCGGCGCCAACGTGGAGCCGTAACCGTCGAACAGGTCACCCATGCCCCGAGCCTACCCAGGCCCGTGTTGCGGAAGTGTTTCCCCCGCCCGGAGGGAGTCGTGGCTAGGCTGGCCCGACATCTGCCGCCTCGACCAAGGGTGCCCCCATGCGCGTGCTCATCACCAGTTCCCGCAACACGTTCGCTCTCGACCTGGTCCGCAAGCTCGGCAGCGTCGGCCATACCGTCTTCGCCAGCGACACGTACGACGGAGCGGTCGGCAGCCACTCGCGCTTCCTCGCGGGGCACCTGGTGACGCCGTCGCCCCGCTTCGAGACGGATGCCTTCATCGAGACGGTGAGCGCCTACGTCCGCGCGCACGACATCGACCTGATCATCCCCACGTTCGAGGACGTCTTCTACCTCGCCGCCCGCGTCGCCGACCTCCCCGAGGGTGTCGAGCTCTTCGCCGGGAGCTTCTCGGACCTCGCCCGCCTGCACGACAAGGCGAGCTTCCAACGGCTGGCCCAGGATGCCGACGTCCCGATCCCCGAGACCGTCGTGGTGACCTCTCCCGAGGAGCTGCGCACGGCGATCGAGAGCTTCCCGCGCTACTTCGCCCGCGCCGCGTTCTCGCGCGGCGGCGTCGGGCTGTTGACCAACACCGGACCGCTGGCGGGCAAGGTCCCGATCGAGGACTGCGTGCCGACCCCCGAGCAGCCGTGGCTCGTGCAGCCGTTCGTCGACGGGCCCATGGTGTGCACGTACAGCGTCGTCGTCGACGGCCGCGTCACCGCTCACACGACGTACAAGGCGGGCGAGCAGTGGGCCCACAGCACCGCGATCGCCTTCATCGCCGTCGACAGCACCGACACGCTGCGGTTCACGCAGCAGATCATCGAGACGCTCGACCCGACGTTCACGGGTCAGCTCTCGTTCGACTTCGTCGACCACGGCACCGACGGCACTCCCGACTACAAGATCATCGAGTGCAATCCGCGGCCTACGAACGGCGTCATCCTGCTCGAAGCCGACGATGTCTCACGCGCGATCGAGGGGGCCGTCGATCGGACGGTCGTGGCCGTACCCGGCACCGAGCGCCAGATCACGCTCGCCGTCCTCGCCGACGCGTTCACCGAACCGCTGAAGCACCTGCCCAAGACCCTGCACGACCTGGTGCACGTCCGCGACGTGGGGGCCGGCTGGTGGGACGACGCGGCGATGCTGTGGAGTCCGGCGACCATCGTCCACGGCGCGAAGATCTCGCACGGCGACCGCAAGGAGGTACTCGCGGCGCTCGGCGACGACATCGTCTGGAACGGCGAGCCGATCCAGGGCATGTCCCCAGCGGATGCCGAGGCACTGGAGGCCGTGCACGCCGGCCGCGCGTAGCCGCGTGAGTCGCCTGGATTCGTCGCCTCCGGCCTTCGCCGGGCGACGAATCCTGGCGACTCACGCACGGGGTCAGGGGCGCAGAACCACCTTGATGCAGCCGTCTTCCTTCTTCTGGAACGTCTCGTAGAGACCGGGGGCGTCTTCCAGCGGCGCGTGGTGCGTGACCAGGTCCATGACGCCGAGCGGGTCGGCGGGATCCTCCACCAGGGGCAGCAGGTCGTCGATCCAGCGCTTGACGTTGCACTGGCCCATTCGCAGGTTGAGTTGCTGGTCGAACATCGTCTTCATCGGCAGGATGTCGGCCTCGCCGGCGTAGACGCCGCTCAGTGACACCGTCCCGCCGCGGCGGACGACGTCGATCGAGGCGTGCATCGCGGCGAGGCGATCGAGGCCCGCCGTGTCCATGAGCTTCTGGGCGACGGCATCCGGGAGCAGGCCGATGGCGTTCTGCGCGAACTTGATGCCGCCGTTTCCGTGCGCCTCCATGCCGACCGCGTCGACGACCCCGTCGGCGCCTCGACCCTCAGTGAGGTCGCGGAGTTCGTCGATGACCGTGTCGGTGAGGTCGAAGGTCTCGACACCGTGGCGCTCGGCCATCGCCCGGCGCTCTGCGACGGGCTCGACCGCGAGGACGCGGTACCCGAGGTGCACGCCGACGCGGGCGGCGAACTGCCCGACCGGGCCCAGACCCATCACCGCGAGCGTCCCGCCGTCGGGGACGTTCGCGTACTGCACGCCCTGCCACGCCGTCGGCACGATGTCGCTGAGGAACAGGTAGCGGTCGTCGGGCAGGTCGTCGCCGACCTTGATGTGGTTGTAGTCCGCGAGCGGGACGCGGAGGTACTCGGCCTGACCGCCGGGTACCTGTCCGTACAGCTTGGTGTAGCCGAAGAGCGACGCCCCGCTGCCGTACTCGCGTACCTGCGTGGTCTCGCACTGGGACTGCAGCCCGCGCCGGCACATGAAGCAGTGCCCGCACGAGATGTTGAACGGGACGACGACGCGATCGCCGACCGCGAGGTTCGTGACGCCGGAGCCGACCTCGACGACGACACCCATCGGCTCGTGTCCGAGGACGTCGCCCGGGTCGATGAACGGCCCGAAGATCTCGTACAGATGCAGGTCGGAGCCGCAGATGGCGGTCGAGGTGATCTTCACGATCGCGTCGGTCGGTTCGAGGATCTGCGGGTCGGGGACGTCCTCGACGCGGACGTCGCGCTTGCCCTGCCAGGTCAATGCCTTCATCGTGTGTCTCTTTCCTTCCGGGGGACGCCCAGTCTGCGACGACGCGGACGAGCCACGGAGGTGGTTGACGAATGGGGTTCGAGCCCCACCGATCTCACGAACCCGGCGCGACGACCGGTGCTGCGTCGATCAACGCGTGCACGTGCCGCAGGAATCCCGCGTACCCGCCGGGCGTGCGCCCGCTGAACCGCCCGGACGTCTCGACCTCGTGCACGTCGCTCGCGATCTCGCGCCCCCCGAGGCTCCGCAGTGCGCGCACCAGGGCCACGTCCTCGTGCTCGCGAAGATCCGGGATGCCACCCGCGCGGGAATAGGCGTCTGCTCGCACGCCGAGATTGGCGCCGTGGACATTGCCCGGTGGGCGGCCGCGATGATGGGTCGCGCGCCAGTAGGCGGCGTGACGCGCGCTGAGGTCGGCGAAGTCGGGCCGTACCGTCCCCAGGATCAGGTCGAGGCCGGCATCCATCAGGTCGAGTTGGTGCGTGACCCACTCCGCGGGCACGACCGTGTCGGCGTCCGTCATGGCGATCCAGGTGTCCGTCGGCGGTGCACCCACCAGCGACAGGGCGTGGGCGACCCCGAGGCGCCGAGCGGTACCGACGCTCCGGGCGGCGATCTCGATCGTCTCGACCGGCCAGCGACGCGCCTGCTCGGCCGTTCCGTCCGCGCACGCGTCGAGCACCACGACGACGGTCGTCCGCAGATCCGGTTCGCGCTCCCGAGCCCGCGCGAGGGCACGGGTGACGGATGCCAGGCACCGGCCGATCAGCTCCTCCTCGTCGTGCGCAGGGATCACCACCGCGACCGCTCTCACGACACCAGCCCTGCTTCCGCCGCCACGGAGCGCGCTCCCCGTCGGCCGAAGACCTCGAGCACGAAGTCCTCCTCCTCGTGCCGCGCGAGCCGGACGAGATCCGCGCGGACCGCGAGCGCGTCGTGCACGCTGTCGCCGCTGCGGGGATACTCGGCCACGGGATGCCGCCAGTGGCAGGCGACGAGATGGCCGTCCCCGGTCAGCACCCTCACGCTCGCGGCGAGCCCCCGGTCGAGGTCGTCGCCGCCCCAGTAGTACGCCACCTCCGACAGCACGACGAGGTCGAACTCCCCCTCCGGCCACTCGTCGGGGAGCCGCGCGCGGCGCACCTCGACGTTGTCGCGTCCCGCGAGGCGCCGCTGCGCCCTCTCGACGGCCGCTGGAGCGAGGTCGACGGCGAGGACGCGGTCGCAGCGGTCGGCGAGCTGCGCGGTCACGGCCCCCGTGGAGCACCCCGCCTCGAGCGCCGAACGGTACCGGCGCCGGGGAAGAGCGGCGAGGAGGAGGGCGCGCTTGCGCTCCTCGTACCACCGCGAGTCGAACCCCCAGGGGTCGTCGTGCCGGGCGTACATGTCGTCGAAGTACTCCTGGCCGACGCTGTCCGGCGCGACCCCGGTGCTCGACCGGGCCGCCTCGCGCGAGGTCGTCGGTTCCGGCGCCAAGAACACCTCCACGTCGCGCTCGAAGTGCGCGCGCATACCGGCGTGGATCATCGGCTCGTCACCGGGAGCCGCCGACAGCGGGCGGAACTGACTGGCGTGCGCCTCGAGCGCTCGCGCCTTGGCATCCCGGACGGGTGGGGGAAGCGTCAGACGCTCGGCGTCGCGCCAGGGCACGTCGACGGGCTCGCCCCAGTGCCACAGCCAGATCGGAAACGCGCGGGAACGCACGCCCCGGGCTGCACACACCCCCTCGACGACCTCACCGACCACGCGGTGGTCGCGGTGGCCGTCACCCTGCCAGGTCGAGAGCACGAGGACGCTATCGGCGCCTGCGCGATCCAGAGTGCCGCGCAGCGCCGCAGCGATGGCATCCCGGTGCTCGTCGGTTCCGCCGTCTGGGAGACCCAGGAACAGCGGGTCGGAGGTGAGGCCGACGATGCGTGCGGCGTCGATCAGCTCTCGGCGCCGCATCAGAGCCAGAGTCGCCGGGCTGTGCGTGGGCGAGTCGGGGTGCGACCCCTCGCCGTCGGTCGCGACGATGAGGTCGATCGTGATCCCCCGTGCCGCCGCGGTGGCCAGCAGCCCCGCGGCTCCGAGACTCTCGTCGTCGGGGTGCGCGGCCACGACGACGACGCGGTCGACGTCGAGATCGAGCGCCGGAAGGGGTCGCGCGAGGGCCGGTGCCCACGTGTCCTCGTCGGTGCCGGGGTCGCGGTGATCGAAGCTCACCATGCGTCCGCGCCCTCCGCCACGTCGCCGCCGATCTTCGCCAGATCACGCGCGGCGTGATGCTGCCGCACGTACACCTGCAGGTCGGCCACGCGCCGGGCGTACGCCTCGTCGGCGACGAGCGGGAGCGGCCCGAGGGCGTGGGCGGCTTCGGCGAGCGTGGTCTCGACCGCGTCGACGACGACGGCGCGAGCGCGCGCCGCGCGCAGACCCGTGGATGCCGAGCCCCCCGCGCCGAAGACCCCCGCGGTCTCGACGAGCACGGCGCGCGCGGCCCACAGCGCCGTGTCGGCACGGCCGAGGTGCACACGAGAGAGCTGATCGGCCCGGTCACCCCGCGCCGCCTCGGCGAGCGCCGACCGCAGCGGGAGCGCTCCGCCCCACCAGCACGCCGCCACCCCCACGCCGCCGTGGGCGAAGCCGGGACGGCGGAGGTACCAGCCGGGTTCGCCGACGGGCACCGCGGTCGCGCCGTCGATGTCGATCGGGGCGCTGACCACGCGTTCCAGTCCGCGCGCGTGCCAGGGGCCGGTCCGTGCCGTCACCGCGGGGTCGCGCAGGTCCAGAGCGAACAGCTGCCGGTGGTCGTCATCGACCCAGGCGGTGACGAGGGCGTGGGTGAGGTCGCCGGCGAGCGAGCACCACGGCTTGGTGCCGTGCAGCGTCCACGTCCCGGCATCCTGGCGCGCCCGCACGCGCACACCGGGTCCCTCGGCGGCGAACACCCCCCAGGAACCGTCCCGGTCCACCGGCACCTCGAACCCGGCGGCGGCCGCCTCGTCGAGGATGCCCAGCGCATCCAGGTGGGGCTCGAGCACCCGGGCAGCCGCGACATCGCGCGCGGCGGTGGATGCCAACAGCTCCCACGTCCCCCGCAGGGAACGCGGCCGGGAGATGCCGACGACCCAGGCGAGCGTCGCGGTGAGGTCGGTGCCGAGGTCGGCGATGGCATCCGCCGCCGAGAGAGCGGCGCGGACGTCGTCGAGGCCGTCGTCGTCGGTCAGGAGGAGGGGGAAGGGGGGATGAACGGAAGCGCTCATCCTTCGATTCTTCCGGTGCGGGGGAAATCGACCGAGGCTTGACACCGGCGGTCGGAGCAGACAGTCCCGCGGGAGGGGTCAGCGGCGCGACGAACGGCGGTGCGCGATCGCGTCGAGACCGGCGAGCTTCGTGATGACCGACGGGAAAGATGCGGAGACGCCCGTGCGGGTCAGCCGCTCGAGCGCGGCCTCGTCGTCGGGCAGGCGATGGTGCTGCCCGCGCACGAGCCTCCGCACGGCATTGAGGAGCGCCATCGGGTGGGTGTCGAGCGCGCTGTGGCCGTTGCGGAGGCGGACGAGGGTGGCATCCGGGGCCGTCCGGGCCACGCGCTCGGCGATGGCCGGCGGGGTCCGCAGGTCGCGGTCGCCCGAGAGCAGCACGAGCGGCCATGGGAACCGCCCGACGGCGGCCGTCAGGTCGTACGGTTCGCCCGTGAACGGCGGGTACCGCTCGACGAGCGGAGCGTAGGTGAGCGCCGGGTCGAGGGGCAGCCCGTCCGGCGGGGCACCGTAGTGCAGCTCGCGGAACGCGATCGTGCCGACGACGTCGAACTCGTAGATCCCGGGGATCCGGGCGACCGAGCCGTCCCGCGTCGCGTACGCGGCGAGCGCGTGCCACGCGAGCCCGGGCCGGTGACGCACGAGCATACGCGCCAGGTCGCCGCCCGAGAGCTCGTACGCGGCGCGCACGACGTCGAGCACGACGCGTTCGTCGATGCCGTCATCGACGAGGCGGCGCACACCGTGGGCGAGGTCGTCGTCGGCCTCCCAGAAGAGCGCCCGGAGTCGCGCACGCTCGAGGTCGAGGTCGCCCGTCGACTGCAGGGCGGAGTCGAGCACCATCCCGGCGACCCGGTCGGGATGCCGGACCCCGAAGCTCGAGGCGAGGTAGCTGCCGTAGGACGAGCCGACGACGTACGCGCGGTCGACGCCCTCCGCGTCGAGCACCGCGGCGAAGTCGTCGAGGACCGCCGTGATGCGCATCGCCGCGGGCGGCAGGACGTGCCCCGCCTCGTCGCGGCGGGAACGTCCGATGCCGCGGTGCTCGACCATCAGGACGTCGAGTCCGCCCGCCGCCGCGCGACGGCGGAGTCCGCGATACGGGAGAACGGATGCCAGCCCCGGGCCACCCGGGATGATCAGGGCCGGGGTCGACGTGCGCGGGCCGCCGCGGACGTAGCGGAGGTCGAACGGGGGCACCCCGTCGGCGGCCGGGCGTCGCAACGCCCTCACCTGCTCGTGCATGCCCCTGACGATATCCCGCTCCCGGTCCCCTCCCCGCGCGTGAGGAGTCAGAATGTGTCGCTTGCGGCGGAGCCAAGCGACGAAAAATGACCCCTCACGCGAGTCAGGCCGAGACCGACGGACCCAGCACGGCCAGCAGACGCAGCCTTTCGGCGCTCTCGCTGCCGGGGACCGCGGTGTACACGAGCAGGGAATGCGACGTCTCGGGGTCGACGAGCGACTGGCAGTGCAGCTCGAGCGGGCCGACTGCGGGGTGCACGAACCGCTTCGTCGCGCTCGGCCGCAGCCCCACCTCGTGCGCGGACCACAGGGTCCGGAACTCCGCGCTCCGGTGGAGCAGGTCATCGGCGAGCGCGGCCGCGCGGGAGCCCGGCCCGCGGCGACCCGCGAGTTCGCGCAGCCCGGCGGCGAAGAGTCGCCCGAGGAAGTCGTGCTCCTCGGGCGCATAGAGCGCCCGCGACTCGGGGTCGCTGAACCAGCGGTAGCCGAGGCTGCGCTCGGGTCCCGACCGCAGCGACGCGTCACCGGTCAGGGCGGCTCCGAGGGGCGACTGCCGGAGCGTCTCGCCGAGCTCGGTGACGATCTCGGCGGGCGTGTCGTCGAGGCGGTCGAGGATGCGGAGGAGTCCTGGACTGACGTGCTCCCCCGCGGCGCCGCGGGTGTCCGGCACGTGGCCCGCGAGACGGAATAGGTGGTCGCGCTCGGCGCGGGTGAGGTGGAATCCCTGCGCGATCGCGGCGAGCATCTGCGGCGAGGGCTGGGGGCCCCGCTCGCGTTCCAGCCGCGCGTAGTAGTCGGTCGACATGTGCGCGAGCGCGGCCGCCTCCTCGCGACGCAGGCCCGGGGTGCGGCGACGTGCGCCCCGTGGCATCCCGACGTCCTCGGGCTGGAGCGCCTCGCGCCGGGTGCGGAGGAAGTCCGCGAGGGCGGTTCGGTCGATCATGTTCCCTGTCTACCCGTCGTCGGAGGTTCGAGCCAGGACGTGTCGATCCCCCTTTCGGTGGTCTGCTCAGCCGGGGATCGACGGGTCCTGGATCGGATGCCACCCTGCCGCGCACGCTGGGATCCACACCGACCGAGGAGAAACCATGACCGACATCGATATCCCCCTCCCCTCCCTCACCGGCCGCCGGGCCGTGCTGACCGGCGGCAGCGACGGCATGGGCCTCGTGATCGCCGAACGTCTGGCCGCGGCCGGTGCCGAGGTCGTGCTGCCCGTCCGCAACCGCGCCAAGGGCGCGCGCGCCGTCGAGACCATCCGCAACCGCGTTCCGGGCGCCCGTCTCGAGCTGCACGACCTGGATCTGTCGTCGCTCGCGAGCGTCGCGGCGCTCGGTGACGCCCTGCGCGCCGACGGACGCCCGGTGCACCTGCTCATCAACAACGCCGGTGTGATGACACCGCCCGAGCGGCAGACGACGGCCGACGGATTCGAGCTGCAGTTCGGTACGAACCATCTCGGTCACGTCGCCCTCGTCGGTGGCATCCTCCCGCTGCTCACCGCCGGGCGGGCCCGCGTGGTGACGCAGGTCAGCATCGCGGCACGGAGCGGCCGCATCGACTGGGACGATCTTCAGGCCGAGCGCTCGTACGACGGCCAGCGGGTCTACTCGGCGTCGAAGATCGCCCTGGGCCTGTTCGCACTCGAGCTGCAGCGTCGGAGTGAGGCGGGGGGATGGGGTCTCACGAGCGTCGTCTCGCACCCCGGCGTCGCGCCGTCGAACCTTCTCGCGGCGCGGCCCGAGCTCGGCCGGACGACCGACGTTCCGGCGGTGCGCACCATCCGCTGGCTGTCGCGTCACGGCATCCTGCTCGGCACGGTGCGCTCGGCAGCCCAGCCGGCCCTCCTCGGGGCGACGACCGCGGACCCGCAGAGCGACAGGCTGTACGGTCCGCGCGGGCTGATGAACCTCGGCGGTGCCCCGACCGCGCACGCGCTCTACCGCCCGCTCCGCGACCTCGACGAGGCGCGGCGCGTGTGGGAGGAGTCGCGGCGGCTCGCCGGGGTCACGCTGAGCGCGTGAGGTGCCAGGATTTGTCGCTTCGCGTCCCCCGGAAGCGACGAATCGTGGCGACTCACGCGATGCGGGGCGGTGGATGCCAAGCTGAACGGCGTGGTGAACAGCATCCGTTGGCGTGAGCGAAGCGTGCTTGTGCGGATGGCACGGCTGTGGCGGACGCGGAAGCCGACGACGTTCCGCGAGAAGGTGCGCTACAAGATGCTGCGCGATCACCGCGACCTCATCGTGACCTTCGCCGACAAGGCGGCCGTCCGCGACCACGTCGCCTCCGTGATCGGCGAGCGCTACCTGCCCCGCGCGTACGCGATCGTCGACGACCCGCGCGCACTGGCCGCGATGGAGTGGCCCGACGCGTACGTCGTGAAGCCGACGCACGGAAGCGGCGCGGCGATCGTCGTCTCGCCGACGGCACCGGCGGACGCCCGCCTTCCCGAGTCTCGATGGGGGTGGGTGTACCGGCATGTGCGGCCGGAGCGCGTGACCCCGCAGGCCCTCGCGGCGATCGCCGAGGGGTGGCTCGCCAAGCTGTACGGTCGTGGCCCCAACCACGAGTGGGTGTACGGACGGATGCCGCGGCGGGTCATCGTCGAGGAACTGCTGGCGGGTGCCGACGGCGCGATCCCCGACGACTACAAGTTCTTCGTCTTCCACGGTCGATGCGCGTTCATCCAGGTCGACAGCGGCCGATTCGGCACCCGGACGCAGGACTTCTACCGCCCCGACGGGAGTCGGGTCCCGATGAGCGGCGGCCCGCCGTGGGCCGATCCCGAGCGCCCCCTCCCGGCGCACCTCGGCGAGATGGTTCGCCTCGCCGAGCGGCTGGGGGCGGAGACCGACTTCGTGCGCGTCGACCTGTACGACGTCGACGGCCGGATCGTGTTCGGCGAGCTGACGAGCTTCCCGGCCGGGGGCGACAGCCCTTTCGACCCCGAGGAGTTCAACACCGAGTTCGGCCGTCCCTGGACGGTCCCGCGCCGCTATCGCTGACCCGGCCCTCGCGTGAGGGGTCAGAAAGTGTCGCTTAGCCGCGGCGCAAGCGACACTTATTGACCCCTCACGCGACTCGGGGTTTGGCTGTGAGTTCGGGCGGCGACGGACCGCGTGTCCGCTGCGGTCTTTATGCTCCGAACGTGGCCTCCCCGTCGTCCCGCACCCCCGACTCCCTCGCCGCGGTCGCCGGCGTCGCGGCCACCGTGCTCGGAGCGGGGCTGGGCGAGCTGACCGCCGCACTCATCGCACCGTCCGCGAGCCCGTTCGCCGTCATCGGCGGCGGGATGATCGACATCGCCCCATCGTGGGCGAAGGACCTGGCGATCAGCCTCTTCGGCACGAACGACAAGGCCGCGCTGCTCGTCGGCATCGCCGTGCTCCTCCTCGCCGTCGCCGCGGTCGCCGGCATCGTCGAGAGGCGACGGCCGCCCTGGGGTCGCGTCATCCTCGCCGCGCTGGGCGCCGTCGGAGCGGTCGTGTCCCTGACGCGCGCCGACGCCGACCTGCTGTCACCGGTTCCGTCGCTCGTCGCCGGGGCCGCGGCCGCGATCGCGGGGGCGATGCTGATCGCGCGTCTGCGTCGCCCGGCGGCCGGTCCCGCCGACGCGGGCCTTACGCGCCGCACCGTCCTGGTCCTGTCGGGCGTGGCCGTGGTCGCGGGTGCCCTCGCGGCGGTGGGGTCGGCGGCGATGAGCGGCGGAGCGCGAGCGGTATCGGCGGTCCGGGCGGCGCTGCGCCTTCCGCCCCCGTCCACGACGACGCCCGTTCCCGCCACCGCCGAGCTGGGCGTCGACGGACTCGCCCCGGTGATCACGCCGTCGGCGGATTTCTACCGCATCGACACCGCGCTCGTGGTGCCGCAGGTCGACCCGTCGACGTGGAGTCTGCGCATCCACGGACTCGTCGATCAGGAAGTCGTGCTGCGGTGGGACGACCTCGTCGCCCTCCCCCAGCGCGAGGTCGCCGCCACCCTCGTGTGCGTGTCGAACGCGGTCGGCGGTGAGCTGATCGGCACCGCCCGCTGGCTCGGCGTCCCGATCCGCGACCTGCTCGCGCGCGCCGCGCCGACGGCGGATGCCGACATGGTGCTGTCGCGCTCGATCGACGGCTTCACCGCCTCGACTCCGCTCGAGGCACTGACCGACGAGCGCGACGCGCTCCTCGCGATCGGGATGAACGGCGAGCCGCTCCCCCTCGCGCACGGATTCCCGGTCCGGATGGTCGTCCCGGGCCTCTACGGCTACGTCTCGGCGACGAAGTGGGTGACCGAGCTCGAGGTGACGCAGTACGCCGTGGCCGAGGGGTATTGGACCTCGCGCGGGTGGTCGGCGCGCGGCCCCGTGAAACTGGCATCCCGGATCGACGTGCCGCGCGCCGGTGCCCGCGTCACCGCCGGCCCCACCACCATCGCCGGGGTCGCCTGGCAGACCCACGTGGGTGTCTCGGGCGTCGAGGTGCAGATCGACGACGGCGCGTGGCAACCGGCGACGCTCGCGACGGCGATCTCGTCGGACACGTGGGTGCAGTGGAGCCTGTCATGGGATGCCACGCCGGGTACGCACACCGTCCGCTGCCGCGCCACGTCCGCCACCGGCGAGCTCCAGACGCCGAACCGCGCCGCTCCCGCTCCCGACGGCGCGACCGGCTGGGACGAGCTGACGCTTTCGGTCGCGTGAGTCGCCAGGATTTGTCGCCCCCGGACTGGCTGAAGCGACGAACTCTGGCGACTCACGCCCCTAAGACAGGACGTGCCGCAGCTGCTCGATCGCCCAGTCGATCTCGGTCGCCCGGATCGTGAGCGGCGGCGCGATGCGGATCGTCTGCCCGTGCGTGTCTTTCACCAGCACACCGCGGGCAAGGAGCTTCTCGGCGATCTCGCGGCCCCGGCCCGCGGCCGGGTCGATGTCGACGCCTGCCCAGAGCCCGGCCACGCGCACGGCGGTCACGCCGTGGCCCACGAGCGACTCGAGCCCCTGCGCGAGATGCTCGCCGAGCGCCTTCGCGCGGGTCTGGAACTCTCCGGATGCCAGCATCTCGACGACCCGCAGACCCACCGCGGCAGCCAGCGGGTTTCCGCCGAACGTCGAGCCGTGCTCGCCGGGGCGGATCACGCCGAGGACGTCCTCGTTCGCGACGACCGCGGACAGGGGCAGGATGCCACCGCCCAGCGCCTTGCCGAGGAGGTAGACGTCGGGCACGACGCCTTCGCGGTCGCACGCGAACGTCTCGCCCACCCGGCCGAGGCCCGACTGGATCTCGTCGGCGATGAACAGCACGTTGTTCGCCGAGCAGATCTCCCGCACGCGGCGCAGGAACCCCTCGGGCGGAATCACGACGCCGGCCTCGCCCTGGATCGGCTCGATGAGCACCGCGGCGGTGTTCTCGTCGATCGCCGCGGCGATGGCATCCGCGTCTCCGTAGGGCACGTGCACGAACCCCGGCGCGTACGGACCGAAGTCGTCGTGCGCGGTCGGGTCGTCGCTGAAGCCGACGATCGTCGTGGTGCGGCCGTGGAAGTTGCCGTTGGCGACGATGATGGTCGCCGCGTGCGGGGCGATGCCCTTCGACCGGTAGCCCCACGCGCGGGCGACCTTGATGCCGGTCTCGACCGCCTCGGCCCCGGTGTTCATGGGCAGCACCAGGTCTTTGCCGCACAGCTGCGCGAGTGCGGTGGCGAACGGCCCGAGCTTGTCGTTATGGAACGCGCGGCTCGTGAGCGTCAAGCGCTCCAGCTGCTCGCGGGCGGCGGCGAGGATCGCCGGGTGCCCGTGGCCGAAGTTGAGGGCGGAGTACGCCGACAGCAGGTCGAGGTAGCGCTTGCCCTCGACGTCGGTGACCCAAACGCCCTCGGCGCGCGCGGCGACGACCGGCAGCGGGTGGTAGTTGTGCGCGAGGTGGGCACCCTCGAGAGCGATGAGCTGCCCTCCGAGGTCGTCGACGGCGGTGCTCATCGGGCGCCCCCGCGCAGCTCCAGCGTGCAGCACTTGATGCCGCCGCCGCCGAGCAGCAGCTCGGACAGGTCGACGAGCACCGGGGTGTAGCCGCGCTCGCGCAGCTGCGCCTCGAAGCCCTTCGCGCGCGGCGAGATGATGACGTTCTTGCCGTCGCTCGCGGAGTTCAGGCCGAACACCGAGCCATCGGCGTCCGAGACGCGGATGGCATCGGGGTAGCGCTCGCGCAGGATCGCCTGGCTGCGCTCGTCGAACGCATTCGGCAGGTAGGCGATGTTGGCGTTCTCGACGCCGCCCGGGCCCTCGACGGGATCGAGCACGGCGATCGCGGTGTCGAGGTGGTAGAACCGCGGGTCGATGAGCGTCAGCGACACGACCTCGCGCGAGAACACCTCGCCCACCTCGCGGTGGCTGTCACCGGTGGAACGGAACCCGGTGCCGGCGAGGATCGTGTTGCCGACGAGCAGGAAGTCGCCCTCGCCCTCGTTGACCTCGACCGGCTCGGCGACCTCGAAACCGTTGGCGGCGAACCAGTCGATGAACGCGGGTGCCTCGTCGGCGCGCTCGCGGAAGCGGAACTTGGGGCCGTACGCCACACCGTCGATGACGAAGCCGCCGTTGGCCGTGTAGACCATGTCGGGCAGGCCCTCGACCGGGTCGATGAGCTCGATCTCGTGGCCCAGCGCAACATAGGTGTCGTACAGCGACTGCCACTGCCGCAGGGCGAGGTTCGTGTCGGTGGGGCGCGACGGCTCCATCCACGGGTTGATGCTGTAGCTGACGGTGAAGTGCTCGGGCCGGCACATCAGGTACCGGCGATGCTGCTGCACACGCTCGACCGTGTCGGTCTCGGCAGGGGCGGCGGTGGGGTTCGCGGACATCTCTGCTCCTCAGGAGAAGGTGCGGCGGACGCTGTCCTCTGGGCCCGGTGGCCCTTCGACCCGGCGGCGCCTGTCGCGCCGTGCGGGGAAAGGTCGGTCCGAGCACGCCGTCGCCATTGTCTCACGCGGGCGCGCGGGCGCGCGAGCGCGGCGCCGGCGGGTGCACAACCTCAGCGATGCGCGCGAAGTCAGTGGCATCCATCCCCCTCCGACTGAGGGAGCGCATGGCGCGGAGCGAGTGCACGGCGCTGGCGTCGCCGGGCGTCATCGACGCCACCCGTGTCTTCTGCTCGTGGGAGGATGGCGGCGATGTCTGCCACCCTCGAGAACTCCGTCGTACTGGATCCCTCCGCCGGTGTCGTCCGCATTCTCGATCGCCGCGTGTTCCCCGCCCGCGTGGAGTGGGTGGATGCCACGACCCCCGACGAGGTCGCTGCGGCGATCCGCGACATGGTGACCCAGAGCTCGGGGCCGCTGTATGCCGCGACCGCCGGCATGGGTCTGGCCGCGCTGCAGGTGCGGGGGCTGCCGCTCGGCGAAGCGCGCACGGCGCTCGGCCGGGCGGGCCGCACCCTCGCCACGGCCCGCCCGACCAACGCCCACCCCCGCGACGCGGTCGCACGGATCCTGGCGGCCGGACGGGATGCCGACGACACCGACGCCCTCGTGTCCGTCACGCTCGAGACGGCCGCGGCCGTCGACCGCGACTACCGCGAGGCGAGCCTGCGCCTGGGCCGCGCGACGCTGTCGCTGCTGCCGGAGGCGCCGCGCATCCTCACGCACTGCTGGGCCGACGCCTACCTGTTCGGGCTCGTCGCCGCCGCCCGCGAAGCCGGCCGCGAGATCGAGTGGATCGCGACCGAGACCCGGCCGTACCTGCAGGGTGCACGCCTCACCGCGCACTCGCTGCGCGAGCTCGACCAGAGGGTCACTCTCATCACCGACGGCATGGCCGCCGCCGCCCTCGCCTCCCCGCGGGGCGTCGGGTCCGGGCCGATCGACGCGGTCGTCACGGCGGCCGACCGCGTGGCGCTCGACGGCTCGGTGATCAACAAGGTGGGCACACTCGCGCACGCGGCCGCAGCGGCGGCGTTCGGCATCCCGTACTACGCGATGGTCGAGGCGCCCGATGCGGCAGCCCCCACCGGCGCCGACGTCGTGATTGAAGACCGCGACCCGCGCGAAGTGCTCGAGGTGCTCGGCCACCGCACCGCGAGCCCGCTCGTGACCGACGCGTGGTACCCCGCGTTCGACGTGACGCCGCCGCGCCTCGTGACCCGCATCGCGACGAGTCGGGGCACCTTCGCGCCGGCCGACGTCGGTGAGCACTTCACCACGGATCCGGATGCCGAGGCCCCCGCGCCCGCGCTCCGGCGGCGTCGCTCGCCCGCCGAGCCCGCCCCCGTGTCTGCGACGGTGCAACCCGACACCATCGCCTTCCGCCCGATGACCGCTTCCCCCGACGAGGACCCCTCATGACCCGTATCTCCGCCGACGTCGTCGTGCTCGACATCGAGGGCACGACCAGCGCCGCCGGCTTCATCCTCGGCGACCTCTACGACTACGCCCGTCCGCGCCTCGACGAGGTCCTCGGCCGCGACGACGAGACCGTCCGGTCCGCCCGCGCCGACGCGATCGCCGAGACCGGCCTGGATGCCGATGCCACCGACGCCCAGGTCGCCGACGCGCTCCGCGGGCTCATGGCATCCGATGTGAAGTCGACGCCTCTGAAGACCCTCCAGGGCATCATCTGGGCCGAGGGCTTCGCCGCGGGCGAGATCCACTCGCAGTTCTTCGAAGACGTACCGCCGCGCCTTCGCGCGTGGCACGAGGCCGGCATCCGGCTCGCGGTCTACTCGTCCGGCTCGGTCGCGTCGCAGGTGCCGTGGTTCCGCCACGCACCGCAGGGCGACCTGACCCCGCTCGTCGAGGACTTCTTCGACACGGTGAGCGCGGGGCCGAAGAAGGAGTCCGCGTCGTACGACCGCATCGCCGCGGCGCTCGGCGTCGCTCCCGAGCGGGCGCTGTTCCTCACCGACCACCCCGACGAGGTCGCCGCGGCGCTCGCCGCCGGTTGGCAGGTCGTCGCGCTCGACCGCGGCGGCGAGCCCTGGCACGGGGCGGACTTCGCCGCGCCGGCGGTGGCATCCTTCGACGCGATCGAGCTGGCGCGATGAGGCTCCCTCTCGCCGCCCGCATGCAGGAAGCGGGGGCCGCCCTGGCCGCCGAGGCCGCGCGGTTCTCGGGATACGGATGGATGCGCGGCACCTCGGGCAACCTGTCGGTCGTGATCGACCGCGATCCGCTCGTGCTCGCCGTCACGGCATCCGGTCTGGACAAGTCCGAGCTCACCGATCGCGACGTCGTGCTCATCGACGCCGACGGCGCGGCGATCGACGCCGACGACCCGCGCCCTCCGTCGGCCGAGGCGGGACTCCACGCGCACATCGCCGCGCGCACCGGCGCCGGAGCGGTGTTCCACGTGCACGCGTTCGACGCGGTCGTCGCGGGGCACCGGTGGCCGGGCGGCGTCGAGATCCGCGACATGGAGATGCTCAAGGGCATCGGCCACCGCGCCCACGACGAGATCGTCACGATCCCGGTGATCGCGAACGACCAGGACATGGCGGTCGAGGCCGCCCGCTTCGACGAGGTCTACATCCCGGCCACGGACGAGGTGCCCGAGGTCCCGGCGCTCATCGTCGCGAGCCACGGCATGTACGCCTGGGGGGTCGACGTCGCCGCCGCCCGCCGCCACCTCGAGATCGCCGAGTGGCTGCTGCGCTTCACCGTCGCCACGCGCTGAGCCCCGGCATCCGTCCGGGCCCTCGCGATAAACGCCGTTCCTCCCGAAACACGCTGAGACGCGGCGTGTC
>NZ_RBZY01000018.1 GCF_004022425.1 Microbacterium enclense
TGCGAATCGTCGATCGACCTCTGCGAATCGTTCATCGGTGCGGGCTTCGAGCCGATCGAACCGCCGATCCACGCGATCGAAACGCTCGTCCGTGCGCCGCTCCCAGCGGGTGAGCATCCATCTCACTCCGCCCAGGATGGCGACTGTGAAGGTGAGGAAGAACGCGGCAAGAGCGACGAGCGCCTGCACGGTAGTGAGATTCACTGGGCGGCCCTTCCTGTTCAGCGGACCCGACGAATGTACGTCACCCATGGGACCGTCTGCCCCGCGCACATGCCGAACCGTGCACAACTTCACCCCGCGCCCCGCCGAGGAGGAGGGGTTCAGAGCCGCAGGACCTCGGTGACGCGGACCACGGCGGTCCCCTCCTCCTCGGAGGCGGCGAGGTCGACCTCGGCGCGGATGCGCCAATCGTGGTCGCCGGCAGGGTCGTCGATCGTCTGCTCGACACGCCAGAGCCCCTCGGCCGCGGCAGACTCGTCGATGGCGACGTACGCGGACGACCGCGACGCCCCGCCCGTGCCGATCGTGTCGTGTTCGTCGAAGTAGGAGTCCAGAGCCGCCGGCCAATCGGCGTCGGGGTCCAGTTCGACGAGGTCATCGTCGCGCTGCAGCGCGGCCAGTTGAACGCGCCGGAACATCTCGTTGCGCACGAGCACGACGAACGCGCGGTGATTCGTCAGGATCGACGGCGGCGCCGGCGGGACCACGGGCGCGGAGGGGTCGTCGGCCGGGTTGATCAACTGCTCCCACTCGTCAACGAGGCTCGAGTCCACCTGGCGCACGAGCTCGCCGAGCCAGGCGATGAGGTCGAGGAGGTCGGGGGTCTGCGCGTCGACCGGCACGGTCTGCCGGATCGCCCGGTAGGCGTCGCTGAGATAGCGCAGAACCAGCCCCTCGCTGCGGGCGAGCTGATACAGCGACACGTACTCGCCGAACGAACACGCGCGCTCGAACATGTCGCGCACGACCGACTTCGGCGACAGCTCGAAGTCGCGGATCCACGGCTGACTCGACGCGAACACCTCGTACGCCTGCGCGAGCAGTTCGTCGAGGGGCTTCGGCCACGTGATCTGCTCGAGCAGCTCCATGCGCTCGTCGTACTCGATGCCCTCGCGCTTCATCGCGGCCACGGCCTCGCCGCGGGCGCGGAACTGCTGCTGGGACAGCACGGGGCGCGGGTCGTCGAGCGTCGCCTCGATGACGCTGACGACATCGAGCGCGTAGTGCCCGGTGCCGACCGACGACGCCGGGGGCGCGGCATCCGGTCCTCTGCCGAGCTCGACCTCGGGGTCGAGCATCTCGATCGCGGCGAGCGCGAACGGCGACAGCGGCTGGTTGAGGGCGAAGTTCGGCTGCAGGTCGACGGTCAGCCGGATGCCACCCTCCCCCGCCTCGACTACTCCGGCCTGCACCAGCGTGCGGAAGATCGCGATCGCCCGGCGCGCCAGCTCGTACTGACGGGCGCGGGATTCGTGGTTGTCGAACACCAGCAAGCGGACGTTGCCGAACACGTCGCCCCCGCGGGCGATCACGTTGATGAGCATCGCGGCGGTGAGCTTCATCTGCGGCTGCAGCGGTTCGGGTTCGGCGGCGACGAGACGGTCGTAGCTCTGCTCCGTCCAATTGACGAAGCCCTGCGGCGCCTTCTTGCGCACGATCTTCTTCTGCTTCTTGAGATCGTCGCCGGCCTTGAGGATCTGCGCGGCGTTCTCGATCTCGTGGTCGGGCGCCATGACGACGACGGTGCCCGCGGTGTCGTACCCGGCGCGGCCGGCGCGACCGGCGATCTGGTGGAACTCGCGTGCCGAGAGTTGGCGCATGCGCTGTCCGTCGTACTTCGTCAGGGCCGTCATGAGGACCGTGCGGATCGGCACGTTGATCCCCACGCCGAGCGTGTCGGTGCCGCAGATCACTCGCAGGAGTCCGCGCTGCGCGAGCGTCTCGACGAGCCGCCGATAGCGCGGCAGCATGCCGGCGTGGTGCACGCCGATCCCCGCGCGGACATACCGCGACAGCGTCTTGCCGAACCCGGTGGTGAAGCGGAAGCCGCCGATCGCCTCGGCGATCTCGTCGCGCTGCTCCCGCCCGATGATGCGGATCGACGACAGCGCCTGGGCGCGCTCCATCGCCGCGGCCTGCGAGAAGTGCACGACGTAGATCGGCGCCTGGCGGGTGTCGAGCAGTTCCTGCACGGTCTCATGCACGGGCGTGCGGGCGTACTCGAAGTGCAGCGGGACGGGTCGCTCGACGCCGGTGACCCGCGCTGTGGGGCGGCCCGTCCGACGCGAGAGGTCGTCCGCGATCTCGGTGACGTCGCCGAGCGTCGCCGACATGAGGATGAACTGCGCCCGCGTGAGCAGCAGCAGCGGCACCTGCCACGCCCAGCCGCGGTCGGACTCGCCGTAGTAGTGGAACTCGTCCATCACGACCTGGTCGACCGCCGCATCCGGTCCCTGCCGGAGGGCGAGGTTCGCAAGGATCTCGGCCGTGCAGCAGATGATCGGGGCGTCGGCGTTCACCGACGAATCGCCCGTGACCATCCCGACGTTCTCGGCGCCGAAGATGTCGACGAGCGCGAAGAACTTCTCACTCACCAGCGCTTTGATGGGGGCCGTGTAGTAGCTGCGGCCGCCCCGGGAGAGGGATGCCGCGTGCGCGGCGACGGCGACGAGCGACTTGCCCGTACCGGTCGGGGTCGACAGGATCACGTTCGCCCCCGACACGATCTCGATGATCGCCTCGTCCTGGGCCGGGTAAAGGGTGAGCCCGCGGCCGCTCGCCCACTCGACGAACCCGAGGTAGGCGGCATCCGGGTCGCTGCCTGCGGGCACGTGGTCGAGGAGCGAAGTCACTGCTCCACCCTCTCATCCGCTGAGCGGCAGCCCGGCCGACCGGGTCATTCCGCGTCGGAGAAAACCCCCACCCGTTCCCCGTCGCGGACGAACTGGACGGAGCTGCCCACGGGGAACCGTTGCCGGAAGCCGTCCGGAAGCTCCGGGGTCACGACGAACTCGACCGTCGCCGGGAACGCTCCGGCACCGCAGGCGCCGTAGCGGAAGCCGCCCCGGAACGAATTGTCGTCGCCCATCCCCGCCACGTCGGCGGTATCGACGAGGAGCAGGCACTCGGCCGTGTTCCCGGTGGAGTCGATCTGGGTGGAACCGGCGTAGGCGGTCAGGCCGTAGTAATCGGCGAACGCGAGGATTCCCGTGGAATCGAACCCCATCGTGGTGACGGCCTCGGTCTCGGCGGCGGGGTCGGGCTGCAGGGTGCCCACCTGCGCGATACCCGCGGTGCGGGCGACGGGGGCGAATGTCGTCGCCGCGATCGAGGCGGCGCTGGTCACCGCGGCCACGGCGGCGAGCGAGGCGGCCCAGAGCCACAGCGTGCGGAGGCGACGCACGACCGGGGGACGCGCCGGTGGCTCCTCCGACTCGCTCTCGTCGCCGTCGGCCGCTACCTCTTCGAGCACCGGCAGCGGGTCCTCCGCCACGGGGATCTGCGCGGAGTCCGCCCGGTGGCGGCGCTCGATGTCCTCGAGGTGCTGCAGCCGCGCCGCGGCGTCGGGATCGTCGGCGAGATCGGCCTCCGGACCGTAGGCCCGCGCGCGCAGCCGCTCCAACTCGCCCCGCAGCTCGGCATCCATGCCCTGAATCGTCCCACAGGCTCGATGAGGCGGGGCCGCTTCTTCCATTCGGGGGAATAGATCACAGGATGCCGCGTTGCACCTGTCATGCGCTCCTTCGGCACCCTCTCCTTCGGGCACTACGGCCCCCTCGGCGGCGGCCATCACCTCTCCGCCGGCGATTCGATGCTGCAGGCGATCGACCTCGCCCAGGGCATGGACGACCTCGGCGTGAACGGCATCTCGTTCCGCGTGCACCACTTCGCCCGGCAGCAGGCGGCTCCCATGCCGCTGCTCGCGGCGATCGCGGCGCGCACCTCGCGGATCGAGGTCGGTACCGGCGTCATCGACATGCGGTACGAGAACCCGCTCATGCTCGCCGAGGAGGCGGCATCCGTCGACCTCATCAGCGGCAACCGGCTCGCCCTCGGCGTGAGCCGTGGGTCACCCGAGACCGTCGTGCGCGGCTACGAGGCGTTCGGATACACGGGGTCGGAGGATCCCCGCGGGGCCGACATCGCCCGTGAGCACTTCGACCTGTTCCTCCGGGCGATCGATGGAGAGGGTCTCGCCGAGCGCGACTCGATGAGCCCGTTCGGCGGGGGGACCGGGATGCAGCGGATCGAGCCGCACTCCCCCGGTCTGCGGAAGCGGATCTGGTGGGGAGCCGGCACGACCGGCACCGCCGAGTGGGCCGGACGCATCGGGGTCAACCTCATGTCGTCGACCCTGCTCACCGAGGCCGACGGCACCCCGTTCGACATCCTGCAGGCGCGGCAGCTCGATGCCTTCCGCGCGGCGTGGAAGGACGCGGGTCACCCGGGCGAGCCGCGCACGTCGGTCAGCCGTAGCATCTTCCCGATCGTGAGCGAAGAGGACCACCTGTACTTCAGCGGCTCCGCCGGTTCCGACCAGATCGGCGTCATCGACGGCATGCGTTCGACCTTCGGGAAGACCTACGCCGCCGAGCCCGACGTGCTCGTGGAGCAGCTGCAGAACGACGCCGCCGTCATGAGCGCCGACACGCTGCTGCTGACGATCCCGTCGCAGATGGGCGTGGAGTTCAACCTCCGGCTCGTTGAGAACTTCGCCACGCACGTGGCGCCGGCACTGGGCTGGCAGTCGACACTCGCGACGGTCTGAGCACACGAACGACAGAACCCCGGATGCCAGGCATCCGGGGTTCTCTCGTTCGTGCGGGCGCTCAGCCCCCGAGGAGACCGGGCCGCTCGAGGGGAGCCGGATCAGGGTGGATCGAGCGGAAAGCCGCGAGGTCGCGGACGTTCTTCTGGACCGCGACCACCGCGAAGAGACTCATCGCGAAGCCGATGCCGTAGAACCCCTTCTCCGACAGGAGCAGGTCGGCGTTCCACAGGCCGATCGACATGAGGGTCAGTGCGGCGAGCAGCATGGCCCAGGCGACGCCGAGATACGCCCCCGTCACGGGAACGTCCTCCGCGCGATCGCGGACGGCCTTCTGGACGGAGATGGCGGCGAAGAGGCCGAGGAGGAAGACGGTGAGGAAGTACCCCTTCTCCGCGAGAAGCATCTCGGCATTCGCCAGGCCGATGAAGTAGACCGAGGCTCCGAGCCCCAGTGCCACCCACGAGGCCCCGACGAAGGCCGCTGTCGGCCGTCCGATCTCGAGGTGCGTCTGCTGATCCATCATCGGGTCCAACCTTCCTCTCGGGCCTCGCGATGAGGCATATGCGTTCCGAGGAAGGTAGCGCTACCCGTATGCGGCGAGCGCCATACGGGGGTGCATGGGCCGGACACCGGCCGGGTGGGCGGTCCGTTCCATACCCGTTCTGGACGCTCGACTCAAGGGCGCGCAGAAAGACGCGGCAAAGGCATAACGTCTCGGAGGCGCCCCACCAGCAGGGGCGCTGCGCCAACCCGGCACCGCAGCAACAAGGAGTACACCATGCTTTGGACGATCCTCGGCCTCATCATCGTCGGCCTCATCGCCGGCTTCATCGCACGCGCCGTCATCCCCGGCAAGCAGAGCATGAGCATCCTCATGACCATCGTGCTCGGAATCGTCGGCTCGTTCGTCGGCGGCTTCCTCGGCTTCCTCATCTTCGGCAGCGACCCCATGGGCGGCTTCCTCCAGCCCTCGGGCATCATCGGCTCGATCATCGGCGCGATCATCGTGCTCGGCATCTACGTGTTCGCGACGCGCGGCCGCAGCGCCCGCACGCGCTGACACGCACCCCACGACGCCCCCGCGGCGCTCGGCTCCGGCCAGCGGCGCGGGGGCGCTGTCGTCTCCGGGGCGCGCTACGTTCGGCATATGCCCGCGCACGACTCGCCGCCAGCCGACGCCGTCTCCACCCTCGCCGACCGTGTCGGGTGGAGGGCATCCGGGTCGTCCCGCTTTCTTCTCGGCATCGCGGGAAGCCCCGGCAGCGGCAAGACGACGCTGGCCGCGGCGCTCGTCGCCGAGCTGAATGCTCAACGCCCGGGCGAAGCGGTGGCCCTGCCGATGGACGGGTTCCACCTCGCGAACCGCACCCTCGACCGGCTCGGCCGACGAGATCGCAAGGGCGCGATCGACACGTTCGACGGGTGGGGCTTCCTCGCTCTGCTGCAGCGTGTCCACGCTGAGACCGATCACACCGTGTTCGCGCCGAGCTTCCGGCGCGAGGTCGACGAGGGTGTCGCCGGTGAGATCGCGATCGATCCGGAGGCACGCGTCGTCGTCGTGGAGGGCAACTACCTGCTCGTCGACGACGGACCCTGGGCGCGCGTGCGCGACGCGCTCGACGAGGCATGGTTCTGCGAAACACCGGATGCCATTCGAGAGGCGCGGCTCGTCGAAAGGCATACGCACCACGGCCGTACCGCCGAGGCGGCGACCGCGTGGGCGCGCGAGGTCGACGGCGCCAACGCGGCGCTGATCGAGGCCACGCGCGGGCGGGCCGATCTCGTGGTTTCGGGGGAGACGGGTCGCGTTCTCACCTGAGAGGCATTGCGCCTCCGATAGTTGACATCCTCGGCTCCACCTCCTAGGTTCATTACTCAAGTAACGAACCCAAGGAGTCCGATGCTCGAAGACGGAAAGCCGATCTTCATCCAGATCGCGGAATCCATCGCCGACGGGGTACTGGCCGGCAGCTACCGCGAAGGCACACAGGTGCCGTCGACGAACGAACTGGCGGCGTTCCACCGCATCAACCCCGCCACCGTCGGCAAGGGTCTCGGACTCCTCGTCGACCGCGGCATCCTGCACAAACGGCGCGGACTCGGCATGTTCGTCAGCGAGGGCGCCCGCCAGCGGCTCCTCGGTGAACGCTCGACGGCGTTCCGCGCCGGTTTCGTCGCACCGTTGCTCGCCGAGGCTCGCTCGCTCGGCCTCGATCTCACCGACATCCACCGCATCATCGATCAGGAAGGTGCATCCTCATGACGCAGCCCGCCGTCCGCCTGTCGGAGGTGTCGCGGCGCTTCCGGCGCACGCAGGCCCTCGACGACCTCACTCTCGACATCCCCACGAACGCGATCACCGGGCTCCTCGGACGCAACGGCGCTGGAAAGACGACTCTCATGTCGATCATCGCCGGCCACGACCGCCCCTCGACGGGGTCGGTCGAGGTCTTCGGTGTCGACCCGTTCGAGGATGCCCCGACGATGTCATCGATCAGTTTCGTCCGCGACAACCAGCGCTATCCCGAGGACTTCACGCTGCGGCAGGTGCTCGAGGTCGCTCCCCTGTTCCACGCCGGTTGGAGCACCGACATCGCCGAACACCTGGTCCACGGCTTCCGCCTCCCCCGCAAGACCGCGATCAAGAAGCTCTCCCGCGGCCAGGCGTCGTCGCTGGGGATCGTGCTCGGTCTCGCCTCCCGCGCTCCGTTGACGATCTTCGACGAGCCCTATCTCGGGCTGGATGCCACGGCCCGCCGATTCTTCTACGACACCCTCATGCAGGACTATCTGGATCATCCGCGCACGATCCTCGTCTCCACGCATCTCATCGACGAGATGGAGCCACTGCTGGAGCACGTCGTGATCGTTGACGGGGGGCACCTGATCCGCACCGCTGCTGCGGACGAACTGCGCGGCAGTGCCGTCACGGTCAGCGGCGTGACCGCCGCCGTCGAGGATGTCGCCGCGCAACGCCCGGTGCTGCAGCGGCGAACGATCGGCGGCCTCACCTCCGTCGTCCTCGAAACGGCCGCCGACGACGAGCTCCGCACCGAAGCCGCCCGCTCCGGTGTCCAGCTCACCCCCGCCACCCTGCAAGACCTCGTCGCCGCGTACGGCGTCGAGTCCGAGTCCCTGGAAGGAACGCGCGCATGACCACCCTCACCGCCGTCGCTCGCCGCGGCGCGTCGCCGCTCGATGTCCTCCGTCTGCACTTCTCGCAACGCGGCCTGCTCCTGCGAACTCCGCCCCTGATCATGCTCGTCGTCTTCGCGCTGACCGTCGTCTTCGCCGTCATCTTCTTTCGGATGGGCTCGGTGCCCGGCAGCAGCGAATGGGTCCAGAACAGCAGAAGCAACGCCGCTGTCTTCTGGGCCCTCCCAGGATTCTTCGGCTGGCTCGGCGTGCAGACCGTCTCGTTGACCTTCCCTCTCGCGCTGTCCCTCGGAACGTCCCGCAGGACGTTCGTGGTCGGCACGGTCCTGACTCACGTCGCGATCTCCCTCTATGTCACGGCGATGCTGCTCGTCCTCCTGGGCATCGAGTTGGCGACGGGACACTGGTTCTTCCACATCTATATGACGGACGTCTGGATCCTCGGCGCCGGTGACCCTTTCCAGCTCGCCGCGACATCGTTCCTCGCGACGCTGATGGTCCTTTCCGTCGGAGGGGCGTTCGCCGCCGCCTGGGTGCGGTTCGGGGCGCTCGGGCCGACGGCCCTGGCTGCGGCACTGGTCCTGGTGCTGGGGATCGTCGCGATCCTCCTCATCCCGCTCGCGGCCGCCTTCCAGCCCTGGTGGGTCGCGCTGGCCGCAGGGATCGCCATCGTCCTCGCGGTCCTCGGTCAGTACATGCTGCTGCGACGCGCGACGGTGCGCTGACCCCGGACGCGTCCCCGGTGCCGCAGCCCTCAGCGCGGCGGCGGCGCCGGCATCGTGCCGTCGAGCGTCCAGCCGTTCTCATCGACGGCGCCCGCGCCCGGGCGTTCCCGGTCACGGCGGCCGGCCTCGGCATCCGCGTACAGCAGCTTGACGAGACCGCGCTGGCGCCACATGTGCTCGCGCGTGAAGGCGTCCTCGAACATCACGAACGCACCCCCGCCCGTGCGACGCCGGAGCTCGACGAGCCAGTCGACGTACGCCGGATCGGCGCGGGATGCCGAGGGAAAAGAGCGCGCGAGATCGATGAGCCGGTCGGCGATGGCATCCACGGTCCAGTCGGTTCGACCGTCGCCGAAGAGGTCCCATCCGCCGGCGCTGGAGTAGGCGACGAGGGCGTTCTGCTCGTCATCCCCACCGGGGTCCGGCACGGTCACGCGACACCGCCAGTGACCGGTGGCGTAGAAGTTGGCGACCATCCGGATGCCGTCGAGCCCGCGCTCGTGTGCGTCGGCGACGGCCGCGACGAAGGCGAACTCCGGTCCGGTCTCACTCATGGGCAGGCCTTTCGACGGGGATGCCTCCACGGTAGGCGATGCCCTGTGGATAGTCCCGGCGCGATGTCGGAGGTTCGTGGCAGCATGTGTGCATGTCAGATCGACCGCCCGTCTTCGACGATCGGGAGGATGCCGTCCTCACCGACGCCGTCGCCGCGCTCATCGAGGGCGAGCGGGCGCTGGCCGAACTCGAGGCGACCCGCATGGTGCACTTCGCGGTGGCGATGCGGGTCGCGCTCGGACGCTCGCAGCACCGCCCGCTGGAGGTGCAGGAACGCGAGATGGCGCTGCGCTCGATCGCGGCCGAGATCGGAGTGGCGCTCCGCTGGAACGACCGCACCGTCCAGCGCCGCCTCGGCGAAGCGCTGCAGATCGTCGACGACTTCCCGTCGACGCTGCAGGCGCTCGCCAATGGACGGATCAGCGCGCGGCATGCCGCCGTCATCCGCGACGCGGGCGTCGAGCTCGACGACCCGGTCACACGGGGAGCATTCGAGTCTCGCGTGATCGAGCGCGCAGCGACCGACACCGTGGCGGGCACTCGCGCGTTCGCCCGCGCTCTCGTCGAAGAGCTTCATCCGGTTTCGATCAGCGAGCGGTTCGCCCACGCCGAGCAGCAGCGCCGTGTCTGGATCGACGACGACGTCGACGGCATGGCACGGCTCGGCGTCCTCGACGGAGCGGCGAAGATCCGCGCGATGTACGACCGCCTCACGCGGCAGGCGCGGGCGATCCGCGCGGTCCCGCGGCCCGAGAGCACGGGCGACGACCCGGATGCCGTGGACGACCGCCGCACCATCGACAAGGTGCGCGCGGATCTCCTCTGCGACCTCGTGCTCACAGGGCAGCCCGCGGTCGATCCCACCATCGAGACGCTCCCGGGCGGCCTCGGGGCGATTCGCGCGCACGTCTCGGTCGTCGTCCCCGCTCTCACCGCCGCCGGGGCGAGCGATCGCGGAGCCTCGATCGACGGGCTGAGCCCGATCGACGCCGACACCGCGCGCTGCCTCCTCGCCGGGTCGCCGGCGTGGGATCGGATCGTCACGCACCCCCTCACGGGTACGGTGCTCGCGGTCGACCGCTACCGTCCTTCCCCCGCGATCCAGCGGTTCGTCCGGGCACGCGACGTGCACTGCCGGTTCCCCGGGTGCCGGCGACCCGCGCGTGCCTGCGAGATCGATCACAGCGAGGAGCACGCCCGGGGCGGACCGCCCGCACGAACCTCGCTTGTCTGTGCACCCGGCATCACACGCTCAAGACCGAGACACCGTGGACCGCTCGACAGCGGCCGGACGGCAGCCTCGAATGGACGAGTCCCCTCGGGCGCAGTGTCACCGACCGTCCGGAACGGTACGTCGCGTTCGTGCCCGAGCCGGATCCGCCGCCGTTCTGATCGTCGATCTTCGCCGGATCCCGGGTTCAGCGCCCGTTGCGGTCCGCGGCCGAGCGCGGCGGGGCCGATGCGACCTCGAGCCTGTCGAGGCCGCGCAGCGATGTCCAGATCAGCTCCTCGCCCTTCGCGGCGTGCTGCGACGCCCGCACGGCGCGCTCATCGGCCCAGGAGTTCAGAACGTGCCCGCTGTGCCCCCGCACGTGCTCGAGCACCACGTCGGGGAGGCCGGCCGCACGGCGCGCGTCCCGGGCGGCGATGAGGGCCTCGAGGATTCCACGATTGGCGACCGGCTTCTTGGCCGAGGTGACCCACCCGCGTCGGCGATGGCCGTCCATCCACGACGAGTACGTGTCGATGGCGTACTTCGAATCCGCCTGCACCACGAGCTCGCGCACGTCGGCGTGGTCGGTGATCGCGTGCAGGAGGCCGAGGAGCTCGCCGATGTTGTTCGTGCCCTCCGGGATCGACCCCGCGGCCCAGTGGCCGTCCTCGCCGACCCAGGCCCAGCCGGCGGGCCCCGGGTTCCCCTTGCACGCGCCGTCGGTGGCGACGACGTAGCGGTCGGAGGACGCGGGCGCGGAGGGATCGCTCATCCCTCTAGTCTCCCCGACCGCGCACCCTCCGACCGTCGCGGTGACTCAGGCGTTGCTGTCGGCCTTCTTCGCCCCGGCCTCGAGGACGTCTCCGGCGGGGAGCTCCTGGTGCCCGCCGAACTGCAGGCGCATGGCCGACAGCACCTGATTGGCGAAGTGGTCTTCGCCGCGCGACGCGAACCGCTCGAACAGCGACGACGCCAGCACGGGTACCGGAACGCCGGTGTCGACCGCGGCCTTCACGGTCCAACGTCCCTCGCCGGAGTCCGAGACGCGGCCCGCCAGTCCGTCGAGCGTCGGGTTCTGCGCGAGCGCGGCGGCAGTGAGATCCAGGAGCCACGACGAGATGACCGACCCGCGCCGCCACAGCTCGGAGACCTTGGCGGTGTCGATGTCGAACTGGTAGAACTCCGGCTCCTCCAGCGGGGCGACCTCGGCCGAGTGCTCCCCCTGACGCAGGCCCGCGTCGGCGTTGTTGAGGACGTTGAGGCCCTCGGCGAGCGCGGCCATGATGCCGTACTCGATGCCGTTGTGGACCATCTTCACGAAGTGCCCCGCACCCGACGGCCCGCAGTGCAGGTAGCCGCGCTCTTCGGGCGTGTAGTCGCCGGTGCGACCGGGCGTGCGCTCGACCTCGCCGGGGCCGGGGGCGATCGTGCGCAGCACGGGCTCGAGGTGAGCCACGGCCTCGTCGTGTCCGCCGACCATGAGGCAGTAGCCGCGCTCGAGTCCGAACACGCCACCGCTGGTTCCGATGTCGACGTAGTGGATGCCGGTGTCGTTGAGCTTCGCGGCCCGACGAACGTCGTCGCGGTAGTTGGAGTTGCCGCCGTCGATGATGATGTCGCCGGCGTCGAGCACCTCCGCAACCTGGTCGACCACGGCGCCAGTGAGTCCGGCGGGGATCATGAGCCACACCGCGCGCGGCTTCTCGAGCTGGGATGCGAGGTCGGCGATGCTGGACGCACCGGTCGCCCCTTCAGCGACGAGGGCTGCCACGGCATCCTGGTTCACGTCGTAGACGACGCAGTCGTGGCCGTCCTTCATGAGTCTGCGGACGATGTTGGCGCCCATCCGTCCGAGTCCGACCATGGCGAGTTGCATCCGTACCCCGTTCGTCGTGAATCCGCCGCGATGGGCGGCCCCTCCGAGTCTAGGAGCGCCGCCGCCGGGTACGGCCGGGTCAGCCCTGGAAGTCGTCGGGGTCGACGTCGTCGAGGAACCTGCGGAACTCCTCCACGCGATCATCGTCTCCGCGCGCGTCGAACTCCACCGCGCCCTCCGGCACGCCCGCCGCCGCGAGGACGGCCTCGGCGACCGCGATCGGCGCGTCGGTGCGGGCCGCGAGGGCGATGGCATCCGAGGGGCGCGCGTCGATGGCGAAGGGACCGGTGGGTGTGTTCAGGTGGATCTCGGCGTAGAAGGTCCCCTCGACGAGGCGCGTGATCTCGACCCGATCGACGGACGCCGACAGCCCCCGCAACATCACCACCATGAGATCGTGCGAGAGCGGGCGGGGCGTCACGGCCCCCTCGGTCGCCACGAGGATCGACATCGCTTCCTGCGGGCCGATCCACACGGGGAGGACGGTTCCGCTCGAATCGGCGAGCGGCGCGAGCAGGATCACGTGCTGCTGGGCGGAGTCCAGGGCCACGCCGAGCACGCGAACCGGGACCATGACGCCATCGTACGGCGCGGCCGATCGCGACGCCCGTGTCACCAGCCGTAGGCGTTGAACCACACGCGGCGCTGATCGGCCTCGGCGCGCGTCGGGTCGCCGCGCCACGTGTCGTGCGGGCTCAGCGTCCCGTCGTCCTCGAGCGGAACGAACGCCCAGCAGACCGGGCAGACCGCTCGACCGTCCGGGAACCCGTTCTCGAGCATGGGAGCCGCCTCGGCCGGCGTCCCGGCGCCGCGGCATTCCGGTGGATCGGCCTGCAGGTCGTTCCACAGCATTGAACCGCCGCGGCGATGGTGCAGGCCGCGATGGCCGTTCTCACGCGTGCAGATCTCCCCGTTCCGGCGGCTCAGGCACAGTCGGCGCGCCGCGCCGGGGAGAGCTGCCAGGGGCCGGGTCATCCTTCGATTCTCGCCTCTTCCGCCTGAGCGGGGGCAAGTGCGCGATGCGCACAGGACGGTGAGGTCCGGTGGGAAAGGGTTCGGCGGCCATGGTCACTCGACCCTGCGCCAGGGTCGGCGTGCCACCGAGGGGGTTGACTCTCCTCGGAACGGTGCTAGCGGCCGCAGATATCAGCGGGCGGCGCGACGCAGCACGGTATCGACCGCGGCGTGGAACGTCAGGTGTTGGGCCACCTCGACGGCCCGATCGTACCGGGAGCCACCGAGAGCGACGAACACGGCCCCCACGACCTCGACGTACCCGACGATGCGCCCGTCGCGCGCAACCTCGTACAGGTCGAGGTCGATGCGCGTCCAGGGGATCTCGGTGGTCTGCTGGCGGCCCGGACGATCGACGGGAATGTCCATGACCATGAGAACTCCTTGTATCCAGGGGTGCTCTCAGAGTGCGCTGAAGGAAGCGATGTCGTTGCGGGGTTGACGTGGCGGCCCGCTGAGGTTACGCGGTCAGCCTGCGCTGCGGACGGGCCTCCCCCGGCGCGGGCGGTCGTCGGAGAGGTCGAACGGTGTCGCCTCCCCCGCCAGGCGTTCGACCTCGTCCAGGAAACGCAGTTCGGCCTCGAGGCGCGTTCGTCGTGCGGCGGCGACGACCGCTCGGGTCACGGCGTCCAGCGTGTCGTCGTCCGCCTCGCCGGCGTCGAGGGCGGCACGCACCGCGGCGCGCTGCGCGGCGACGATACCGGCGACGTCGGCCCCGGGGAGGGTGAGGGCGAGGGCGATCCGCAGAGCGACCTCGTCGCGACGCTCGGCGATCGAGGCGGCGCCCAGCCACTCTCGCGCCTCCGCGCTCCCGGCGACGGTCGCACCCCACAGGACACGGCCGTCATCGTCGGTTCCGCGGTGCTCGACGAGGCCATCGCGCTCGAGGCGCTCGAGGGTCGTGTAGACCTGGCCGACGTTGACCGCGACACCGGTGCGCTTGAGGTACTCCGCACGCAGCTGGGATCCGTAGCATTCGCCGCGATCGAGGATCGCTAGCAGGCTGTGGCGCACCGTCATAGGGACCTCCGACCCACCGCGAAATGCTGTTCCGAGTATATCGTTCGACACCGAATGACCCGGATTTCCGCGTCCTGACGCGGGAGTAACCTGTGGTCAGACCACAGAGAAGAACGTTGATCGGAGACATCCGTGGAGTGGCTCGACCCCCTCATCCTCGCGCGGTGGCAGTTCGGGCTGACCACCCTGTACCACTTCCTCTTCGTGCCGCTGACCCTGGGGATGTCGCTCGTCGTGGCGATCTTCCAAACCGTCTGGTACCGCACCGGCGACGTGAAGTGGCTGCACCTGACCCGCTTCTTCGGCAAGATCTTCCTGATCAACTTCGCCATGGGCGTGGTGACCGGGATCGTGCAGGAGTTCCAGTTCGGCATGAACTGGTCGGCCTACTCTCGCTTCGTCGGCGACGTCTTCGGGGCCCCGCTCGCGTTCGAGGGGCTTCTCGCCTTCTTCCTCGAAGCCACCTTCATCGGCCTGTGGATCTTCGGGTGGGACAAACTCCCCCGCCTCGCGCACCTCGCGAGCATCTGGATGGCGACCCTCGGAGCGACGTTCTCGGCCTACTTCATCATCGCCGCGAACGCCTTCATGCAGAACCCCGTCGGCTACCAGATGGCCGCGGACGGCAGTCGCGCCGAACTCGTCGACTTCTGGGGAATGCTCACCAACCCCGTCGCGCTCGCCGCCTTCCCGCACACGATCTTCTCGGGCTGGATGTTCGCCGCGATGGTCGTCGTCGCCGTGTCCGCCTGGCACCTGGCGCGCGGCCGCAACGTGGAACTGATGCGCGCGCCCCTGCGCTTCGGCCTGTGGTCCACCGTGGTGTCGTTCGTGCTCGTGGCCATCGCCGGCGATCAGCTGAGCCTCGTGATGGTGGCGACCCAGCCGATGAAGATGGCGGCGGCCGAAGCGACCTTCAACACCGTGTGCGGAGCGGATGCCTCGTTCTCGATCTTCACGCTCGGAACCCCCGATGGCACGAGCGAGCTGTTCTCGATCCGCGTGCCGTTCCTGCTCAGCATCCTGTCCACGCATTCCCTCGACGGCTGCGTCGAAGGCATCAACGACCTCAACATGATGTACAGCCAGGAGATGTTCCCGCAGTTCGCCGACCAGGTCGACGGCAACTTCGCCCCGGTGCTGTGGGTCACCTACTGGGCGTTCCGCTGGATGATCGCGCTCGGAGGCCTCGCTGCCCTGGTCAGCGTCGTGGGGCTCTGGGTCACCCGCAAGAACGCGAAGCGCGCCGTCGCCCCCTGGATGTGGCGCGTGGCGATCTGGGCGGCGCCCCTGCCGCTGCTGGGCAGCCTCGTCGGCTGGGTCTTCACCGAGATGGGCCGCCAGCCCTGGATCGTGTTCGGCCTGATGCTCACCGAGGACGGCGTCTCGCCCAGCGTCCCCGGGTGGAGTGTGCTGATCTCGCTCGTGGCCTTCACCGCGATCTACGCCACCCTCGCCGTGGTCGAGTTCGGACTCATCAAGAAGTACGCCCAGAAGGGGCCGGACCCGCTGCCCGACCCGGACGCGCCGCGCGAGCCGGACACCGTCGAGAACACCCCGACGACCGTCTACTAGGAGCACAGTCATGGACCTCGCATACCTCTGGTTCTGGATCGTCGGATTCCTCTTCATCGGCTACTTCGTGCTCGACGGGTTCGACTTCGGCGTCGGCATGTCGCTGCCGTTCCTCGGCAAGGACGACATCGCCCGCCGCCAGATCATCAACACCATCGGGCCGGTGTGGGACCTGAACGAGACGTGGGTGATCGTGGCGGGGGCGGCGCTGTTCGCTTCGTTCCCCGAGTGGTACGCCACGCTGTTCAGCGGGTTCTACCTGCCGCTCCTGCTGATCCTGCTGGCCCTCATCGCTCGCGGCGTCTCGTTCGAGTACCGCCACCAGCGCGACTCGCTGAAGTGGAAGCGCGGCTTCGATCGCATGATCGTCATCGGTTCCGCGGTCCCCGCGTTCCTCTGGGGCGTCGCGTTCGCGAACATCGTGCAGGGCGTGCCGCTGGATGCCGACCACGAGTACGTGGGCACGCTGTTCACGCTGCTCAACCCCTACGGCATTCTCGGGGGTCTGGTGACCCTGCTGCTGTTCTTCACGCACGGCGTGTACTTCGTCGCGCTGAAGACGGACGGTCAGGTGCGCACCGACGCCCGCTCGCTCGCGAAGAAATCGGGCCTGGCGACGATCGTCGCCGCCGCGCTCTTCCTGGTCTGGACGATCATCCAGGCCGCGAACAACCAGGCGCCGCTGCTCCTGGGCGTGGTCGCACTGTCCGGCATCGCGGCGCTCGCCCTGATCGGCTCGTGGGTGGCGAATCTCCGCGACCGCGAGGGCACTGCGTTCACGCTCGGAGCGATCACGATCGTCACCGCCGTGGCGGCGCTGTTCTTCGCCCTCTTCCCCAACGTCATGCCCTCCACCCTCGAGGCGGGATCAGGCCTCACGATCGAGAACGCCTCCAGCACCGACTACACCCTGACGATCATGAGCTGGGCGGCGCTCATCTTCCTCCCGCTCGTCCTCGCCTACCAGGGCTGGACGTACTGGGTGTTCCGTAAGCGCGTCACGCGCGCCCGCATCGAGAAGGCCGCGCTGGTGGCGCATTGACCGACACGACCCGGATGCGACCGGTCGACCCCCGACTGGTGCGATACGCCTCCGCCTCCCGCGGTTTCTTCGCGGTGAGCGCGGCGATCGTCCTCGCCCAGACGGGGGTCGTGGTCGGGTTCGCCTGGACGCTGACGTCGGCGCTCGTCGGCGCGATCGACGGGCGGCCTCTTCCGGAACTGTGGGGGTGCATCGGGGCAGCGGCATCCCTCGTCGTCCTCCGGGGACTGCTCATCGCGGCGTCCGAGCGGGTCTCGGCCCGCGGCGCCGCAGTGGCGTCCCTGCAGCTGCGAGGGCGTCTGGTCGCCGCGGTCGCCGCGCTCGGGCCGGGCTGGCTCGCCCGCCGGAACGCCGCGTCGCTGTCGGTCACGGCCGGCCACGGACTCGAGGCCCTCGACGCGTACTTCGGGCGCTACCTCCCGCAGCTGGTCGCCACCGTCATCACGACGCCGATCCTCATCGGGGCGATCGCGCTCGCCGACCCTCTCTCCGGCCTCACGGTCGTGCTGACTCTCCCCCTCATCCCCCTGTTCATGGTGCTGATCGGTCTCGCCACCCGCACCGTGCAGAAGAGGCAGTACGGCACGCTCGGGCGCCTGGCCGCCCGGTTCGCCGACACCGTCGAAGGGCTCGGCACGCTCAAGGCGTTCGGGCGCGAGCACCGTGCCGCCGACACGATCGAAAAGGTCACGCGGGACTACAAGCGCGAGACGATGACGGTGCTGCGCGTGTCGTTCCTCTCGGGCTTCGCGCTGGAGTTCCTGGCATCCATCTCGGTCGCCATCATCGCCGTGACGATCGGCTTCCGCCTCCTCGCCGGCGACCTCAGCCTCCTGATCGGGCTCTTCGTGCTGCTGCTCGCCCCCGAGGCCTACCTGCCGCTGCGCCAGGTGGGGGTGCAGTTCCACGCGGCTTCGGAGGGGGTCGCCGCGACCGAGGAGATCTTCGACGCGCTGGATGCCGCCCGCACCGCGCCCACGACCGATGACACCGCCCCCGTCGCCGGGGCCTCGCTCGAGCTGCGAGAGATCCGCGTCGACCGCGGCGCGCACCGGATGCCGAGCGTGTCGCTGTCGGTGCGGCCGGGCGACGTCGTGCTCCTCACGGGTCCGAGCGGGGTGGGCAAGTCGAGCGTCGTCGCCGCGGTCCTCGGCTACGCCGATCACGACGGCGAGGTGCGCCTGGACGGGCGCGCCGTGACACACGCTCGCGGCGCGGTCGCCTGGGCCGGGCAGCGCCCGGGACTCATCTCGGGAACCATCGCGGACAACATCGCGCTCGGGTCCGACGCCGACCCGTCGGCGGTCGCGCGCGCCCTCTCCGACGCCGGTGCCGCCGAGCTCGACCCCGCCACGCCGCTCGGCGCCGGAGGCGCGGGACTGTCGGGCGGACAGGCGCAACGCGTCGCCGTCGCGCGCGCCCTCTACCGCTCCCGCACCGCCGGGGCCCGCATCCTCGTCCTCGACGAGCCGTCGAGCGCCCTGGATGCCGAGACCGAAGCGCATCTGTGGCGGACCCTCCGCGCCGAGGCCGACGCGGGCGCCGGTGTGCTGCTGGTGTCGCACCGCCCGTCGGCCCGTGAGATCGCCGATCGCGTGATCGAGCTGGGGGTGCCCGCGTGAACAGGCGCGTGCGCGGCATCCTGACCTCCGCCCTGCCGTCGCGGCGGCGGTTCGCCCCGGCGATCCTCTCCGGGTTCGGCACCGCGGGGAGTGCCGTGGCCCTGCTTGCGGCGAGCGCGTGGCTCATCGCCCGCGCTGCCGAACAGCCCCTGGTGATGTATTTGTCCGCCGCGGTCGTCGGGGTGCGGGCGTTCGCGCTGTCGCGGGGGGTGTTCCGCTACCTCGAGCGGCTCACCGGTCATGACGCGGCGCTCGAACGCCTCGCCGGGGTCCGCGCCGACCTCGTGCGCGACCTCGTTCCGCTGGCACCCGACGGACTCGGCCGGGCCCGCCGTGGCGGGCTGCTCTCGAGCGTGGTCGACGACGTCGAGGAGCTGCAGAACCTCCCTCTCCGGGTGGTCCTGCCGCTGTCGGTCGCCGCGCTGACCTCGCTCGCCGCCGTCGTGTTCACGGCGTTCGTGTCGTGGCCCGCCGCGCTCGTGCTGCTGGTCTGCCTCGTCGCGGCGTTCGCGGTCGCGGTCGCGGTGGGGTGGGCCGCGGGTGCCCGCGCCGAGCGGGCGGTCGCACCGCTCCGGGCGGGTGTCGCCGACGCCGTGCACGACCTGATGACCAACCTGGACGTGCTCACCGCGTACGGGGCCCTGGACACCGCGCAGGCGCGCGTGCGCGACGCCGACCTGGCCCTGCGCCGCGCGGTCGTCCGCCGTGGCGCGGCGCAAGGACTCACGTCGGGAACGGTGTCGGTGCTCGCCGGGTTCGCGTCGCTGTTCGCGCTCGCGGTAGCCGCGCCCGCCGTCACGGGCGGCACCCTGTCGGGCCCGGGGCTCGCGGTCGTCGTGCTGCTGCCGATGGCGGTGTTCGAAGTGTTCGGACCGGTGCCCCTGGCCCTCGCGTCCTGGCGCCAGGTCCGGGCCGCCGCCGAGCGCATCGCCGACGCCGTCCCCGCAGAGATCCCCGACGGCCTCCCCGGCGCCGAACCCGCCGCCACGGGCATCGCCCCCGCCCTGGGGGACGGGCTCGAGCTCCGCGACCTTCGCGCCCACTGGCCGGCGCGTTCCGAGGCCGGCCTCGACGAGACGAGCCGGATCGACGACGTGACGCTGCGCGTCGGGGCGGGCGAACGCGTCCTCGTCACGGGCCCGAGCGGTGCGGGCAAGACGACGCTCGCGCACGCGCTGGTCCGCTTCCTCGACTACGAGGGGTCCTTCACGATCGGCGGCGTCGAGGCGCGGACGCTCGCGGGCGACGACCTCCGCCACACCATCGGTCTGGTGGAACAGACGCCTTACCTGTTCGACGAGTCGGTCCGTCAGAACCTGCTTTTCGCGCGCGACGACGCTACCGACGACGACCTCACCGCCGTCCTCGCCCGCGTCGGGCTCGACGCCTGGGTGCGCGAGCGGGGTGGGCTCGACGCGCCCGTCGGCGACCGCGGCGGGCTCGTCTCGGGTGGTCAGGCGCAGCGCCTCGCCCTGGCCCGGGCACTGCTGCGCGATTTCCCGGTGCTCGTGCTCGATGAACCCACCGCGGGCGTCGACCCCGCGGCATCCGACGCCCTCCTCCGCGACCTCCTCGGCGCCGTCGACCGAGGGCGCGCCGTCGTGCTGGTCTCGCACGTCGACGTGCCCGACGACCTCGTCGACCGTGCGGTGCGGCTCGAGGGCGGGCGGGTGGTCGCGGGCTGAGAAGCGGTCAGGATGCCGGCACGAAACGCACCCGATCCGGCGGAACCGACAGCATCACGGTGTCCCCGACCGCGACGTCGATCGCGGCGAGGGGGGCGATCTCGGCTGCGCCGAGATCCGTGACGAGCCGCACGCCGGTCGGGGTCGGCTCCACGCCGGTCACCCGCGCAGGCCACGCGTGTCCGTCCGCCGCGCCCACTCGCGCGTCAGCTGCCCGGAACACCGCGGCGAGCGCCCGTCCGTCCTCACCCGCCAGCGCCCGGGACTCGGCATCCGTCGATTCGAGGCGTGCGTCACCGCCCACCCAGGCTCCCCCGGCGGCCCGGCCCACGACGCGCTCGAGACCCGCGATACGCGCGGCGACATCGGTGGCCGGTGCCGCGAACACCTCGCGCACGGGGCCGAGCTGGGTGGCGCGCCCGTCCTCGACGATGAGCAGTCGGTCGGCGAGGGCCGCGGCGTCCACGGCGTCGTGCGTGACCGCCACGGCTGTGACGCCGTCGAGGGCCTCCCGGAGCATCGCGCGGATCTCCCCGGCGGTCACAGGGTCGAGCGCGACGAGGGGTTCGTCCAGCAGCACGGCGCGCGGGTTCGCGGCGAGCGCCCGCGCCACCGCCACCCGCTGCTGCTCGCCGCCCGACAGCTCGGCGGGTCGGCGCTCACCGACGCCCGGCAGCCCCACGCGCGCGAGCCACCGGTCGGCGTCGGAGCGGGCGTCGGCGGCCGCGACGCCCGCCGACCGCGGGCCGAACGCGACGTTCTCGCGCACCGACAGGTGCGGGAACAGCCGCGCATCCTGGCCGAGCAGCACGATGCCGCGGTGCATCGGATCGGTCCGCACGCGCGGACGCTCCGCGCGGTCGATCACGCGCCCGTCGAGCGAGATCTCGCCGCCGTCGAGCGCCTGGAGACCGGCGAGCGCCTCGAGGATCGTCGACTTGCCCGCGCCGCTGCGACCCATGATCGCGAGGGTCTCCCCCGGTGCGACATCGAACGCGACGTCCACCGCGAACGCCCGCCGACGCACGATGACGTGCGCGGACAGAGCGCTCATGCCGCACCCACCGACGGCCGCCAGCCGCGGACGAGCAGGAGCACCGCGATCGCGGCCACGAGCAGCATCAGTGCCAGCGCGACCGCAGTGCCCTGGCCGACACCGCCGCCGTTGAAGGCGGTGTAGATGGCCAACGGCATGGTCTGGGTGACGCCGGGCCGGTTGCCGGCGAAGAGCGCGGTGGCGCCGAACTCCCCGATCGCCCGCGCGAAGCACAGCACGACGCCCGCGACGATGCCGGGCGCAGCCAGTGGCAGGGTCACCCGGCGAAGGATCGTCCCCCGGGACGCGCCGAGCGAGGCCGCGGCCCGCTCGATCTCGACGCCGGTGCTGCGCAGCGCTCCCTCCACGGCCAGCACCAGGAACGGCAGGGCCACGAACACCTGCGCCAGCACGACGGCGACCGTGGTGAAGGGCAGACCGAGACCGCCGAACCAACCGTTCCGGCCGAAGAGGTACAGGAGCGCGACGCCTCCCACCATCGGCGGCAGCACGAGGGGAACGGTCACGAGGGCGCGCAGCACCGCCGCAACCCGTGGCGAGCTCCGCGCGATGAGAAGAGCGAGGGGGATGCCGACACCCGCGCAGACGAGCGTCGCCGCCGCCCCGGTCGCCAGCGACAGCACGAGAGCCGAACGGGCGGCCTCCGAGGTGACGTCACTCCACAGCGTCGACCACTGCACCCGGGCGACGAGGGCCGTGAGGGGCACGAGGAGGAACAGCAGGCCCGCCGCCGCCGGGACGGCGAGCCAGCGCGGGATGTACCCTCGGGCGTTCACGGCGCCCGGAATCCGGCGTCGGAGAGGATCCGCCGACCCTCGTCGGACAGCACGAATGCCATGAACGCCGCCGCGGCTGCGGGGTTGGCGGCATCGCGCACCGCCGTGATCGGGTACCGGTTGACGACGGCGTCGGCGCCGTCGGGGACCACCCCGTCGACATCGTCCCGCCCGGCGAGATCCGTCGCGTAGACGAGACCCGCCTGCGCGTCGCCCGCGGTGACCTTCGTGAGCACGGCCGTGACGTTCTGCTCCGCGCTGACGGGGGTCACCGACACACCCGCGTTCTGCAGAAGCGTCGCCGCGGCCGCGCCGCAGGGCACCTCCGACGCGCACAGCACCGTCGGGACACGGGCGAGGTCCGCCAGCCCCGCGACAGCGCCCGGGTTTCCCGCGGGCACGGCGATCACGAGCGTATTGGCGGCGAACACCCGCGGGTCGAGGGCGAGATCACCGATCCCCGCCATGCTCTTCTCGTCCGCCGAGGCGAAGACGTCGGCGGGGGCGCCCTGTTGGATCTGCGTGGCGAGGGTGCGGGAGCCGTCGTACACGGTCGCGACGTCGATCTCGGGATGGGCCTGCTCGAACGACACGGCGATCTCGTCGAACGCCCGTTGCAGTGAAGCGGCCGCATACACCTCGACGGTCCCCGACACCGCGCCGGCGGATCCGGTGGGTGCGGAGGGAGCGGCGCACCCGGCGAGCGTCAGGGCGGCGGCGAGGGCGAGGATAAGACGGGGACGGCGCACGGGGCATCCTTTCCGCGCGCTCGGAGCCCGCGGGCTCCATTCTTCCGTATTCGAGGAAGAGACGGGTGGTCAGATCCGCTCGCGCGGGGTCTCGACGGTGACGACGGTGGCCTTGACGGATGCCACGGCGAGGGCGCCCGGCTCGAGCCCGAGTTCTTCGGCGGCCTCGGCGGACATCAGCGACACCACGCGGTGCGGACCGCACTGAAGGTCGACCTGGGCCATGACCCCGTCGATGCGCACGCGGGTGACGATCCCCACGAAGCGGTTGCGCGCGCTCGAGGAGGCCCCGGTGGGGTCGTCGGGCTCATCCGCGAGGGCGACGGCGCGGGCCGCGAGCGCCTCGCCGGGGATCTCCGCGGGCGTGGTGCCCGTGGTCGGCAGCAGACCCTGATCGATCCACCGGCGGACCGTGTCGTCGCTGACTCCGAGCAGTCGCGCGGCCTGCGCGATGCGGAACGTGTGCGGCATGTCATGACCGTATCGCCGCGGCGGTCGATGCGGCGACCCCGGACCGTCGCTGCTCGCCTAGGCTCGACCCATGGATGCCGTGCGCGAGACCGGAGCACCCCGCGACGGCGGTCTGCTCGACCGGTTCGGCCGCGTCGCCCGCGACCTGCGCGTGTCGGTGATCGACAAGTGCAACCTGCGCTGCACGTACTGCATGCCGGCCGAGGGACTGCCTTGGATGCCGCAGCAGCAGCTGATGACGGGCGAGGAGATCGCCCGCATCGTGCGGGTCGCCGTGCGCGCCCTCGGCGCGGAGGAACTGCGATTGACCGGCGGCGAGCCGCTCGTGCGCAAAGACCTCGAGGACATCATCGCCCGCATCCGCTTCGACCACCCCGACCTGCCGATCGCGATGACCACGAACGCCGTCGGCCTCGACCGCCGCGCACAGGCGCTCAAGGACGCGGGGCTCACGCGCCTCAACGCCTCCCTCGACACGCTGCACCCCGAGACCTTTGCCGAGCTGACCCGCCGCCCGCACCTCGACAAGGTCCTCGCGGGACTCGACGCCGCCCAGGCCGCCGGCCTCGGTCCGATCAAGATCAACGCGGTCCTGCTGCGCGGGATCAACGACACCGAGGTCGTCCCGCTCGTGGACTGGGCCGTCACCCACGGGTACGAGATGCGCTTCATCGAGGACATGCCCCTCGACGGCGATCGGTCGTGGACAGAGACGCAGGTGATCGCCGCACGCGAGATCCGCGCGGCGCTCGAGGAAGCGTTCGACCTCGCCCCCGACCCGCGGGGCCGAGGGGCCGCACCGGCCGAACGCTGGGAGGTGCGGCGCCGCGGCGACCGTACCCTGGCCGGGCACGTCGGCATCATCTCCTCGGTGACCGAGCCCTTCTGCGCCGCCTGCACACGCACGCGGGTCACCGCCGACGGCCGCATCCGTTCGTGCCTGTTCTCGCACGAGGAGACCGACCTGCTGACGGCTCTCCGCGACGGCGCGAGTGACGCCGACCTCGCCCAGATCTGGCGGGATGCCATGTGGCAGAAGCCCCGCGCGCACGGCTCCGACCGCGTCGGCCTGGCGCGTGCCGACTTCGTCCAGCCGGAGCGCACGATGAGCGCGATCGGCGGATGAGGCCGCTCGTCGAGCCGGTGGCATCCCTCGCCCCCGAAGAACTCATCCGCACGGCCCGCCACGCCGTCCTCGCCGGGATCGGCGAAGAAGGACAGCGGCGTCTCGCCGCGGCCCGGATCGCGGTGGTGGGTGCGGGGGGCCTGGGGTCCCCCGTGCTGCTCGCCCTCGCCGCCGCGGGCGTCGGCGAACTGGTCGTGATCGACGACGACGTGGTCGAGCGCACCAACCTGCAGCGCCAGCTGATGCACCGGGTGGAGGACATCGGCCAACCGAAGACGCAGTCCGCCGCCCGGGCGATCCGCGACCTCTCCCCGCTCACGCGCGTTCGCGAGGAAACTGTCCGCCTCACGCCCGACAACGCCCGCGCGCTCCTCGGCGACGCGCACGTCGTCATCGACGGCAGCGACACGTTCGACACCCGCAGCGCCGTGGCTTCCGCGACCGACGAGCTCGGGATGCCACTGGTGTGGGGCGCCGTGCAGGAGTGGTCGGCGCAGGCCACCGTGTTCTGGTCACGGCCGCCCGAGGGGCACGCCCCCGTGACGCTCGGCGATGTCTTCCCGCCCGACTCCGTCGGCGAGCCGCCGACGTGCGCGCAGGTGGGCGTGCTCGGCGCGCTGTGCGTCCAGGTGGGCGGACTGCTCGCCACCGAGGCGGTCAAGCTCGTCACCGGCGCCGGCGAGCCGCTCCTCGGCCGCCTCGTCGTCATCGACGCGCTGCGCGCCCGCCAGGACGTCATCCCCCTTGCCGGAAGGACCCCGCGTGTCTGAGCTGCTGACCGTCGAAGAGCACCGTGCCCGCATCCTCGCCGCCGTCCGCCCCCTCCCCGTCGAAACCGTGCGGCTCGCGGACGCCGCCGGCCGCACCCTCGCGGGCGACGTGCGCGCCCGGCACGACCTGCCCGGCGACGACAACTCCTCCATGGACGGGTTCGCCGTGCGCTTCGCGGACGTCGAGGGCGCGGATGCCGAGAACCCGGTGTCGCTGCGGGTCATCGATGATCTACCCGCGGGGTCGGACCACGACCCGGGCATTGGCCCGGGCGAGGCCGTGCGGATCATGACGGGAGCCCCCGTACCGACCGCCGCCGACGCGATCGTCCCGTTCGAAGCCACCGCGGGTGGGCTGGCCGACTCCCTCGGCACGATCGAGGTGCTCCGCGCGCCCACCGCCGCGGGGGCGTTCATCCGACGCCGCGGCGGGGACGTCCGCGCCGGCGACATCGTGCTGAGCGCGGGCGAGCGGCTCGGGCCGTACGCGCTCGCGGCCGCCGCCGCGGCCGGTGTCGATCGGGTCGAGGTCCGTCGCCGTCCCCGCGTCGCCGTGGTGTCGACGGGGAGCGAGCTCGTGCCGCCGGGTGCCGCGCCGGGCCGCGGTCAGACGCCCGACTCGAACGCCACGCTCCTGGCATCCCTCGTCGCCGATGCCGACGCCGAGGTCGTGCTCGTCGCGCACGCCTCCGACGACGCCGGCGAGATCGACGCGGTCCTGACGCGCGCGGCCGAGGCCGACGTCGTCGTCTTCACGGGCGGCGTGAGCGCCGGCGCGTATGAACCGGTGCGCCAGGCGCTCTCCGACCGCATCGCCTTCGTGAAGGTCGCGATGCAGCCCGGCAAGCCGCAGGCGTTCGGCGCGCTCGACGACGGTCGGCTCGTGTTCGGACTCCCCGGCAACCCCGTGAGCGTCGCGGTGTCGTCCGAGGTGTTCGTCCGCCCCACGCTCCTCGCAATGCAGGGACGCGGCGTCATCGACCGACGCGTCGCCCGGCTCACGGCGTCCGAGGCCTGGCGCACGCCGCCCGGCCGCCGGCAGTACCTCCCGGCGGTGGTCGACCTCGTCACGGGAACCGTCCGCCCGGCCACAGCGGGGGGCTCCGGCTCGCACCTCGCCGCTTCCCTGGCGCGGGCCGAGGCCTTCGCGATCGTCCCCGCCGAAGTGTCCGCCGTCGCCGAGGGCGATCCCGTCGATGTCATGCTGATTCCATGACCTTCACCCACCTGGATGCCGCGGGCCACGCCCGCATGGTCGACGTCACCGCGAAGCAGCCCACCGTCCGCACCGCGACGGCGCGCGGTTTCGTGCGCTGCAGCCCCGAGGTCGTCGCCGCGCTCCGCAGTAGCACCGCGCCGAAGGGCGACGTGCTGGCGGTGGCGCGGATCTCCGGCATCCAGGCCGCCAAGTCGACGCCGATGCTCCTCCCGCTCGCGCACGTGATCGGGGTGCACCGCGCCTCGGTCGACCTCGAGATCGTCGACGACGGCGTCGAGATCGAGGCCACCGTCGGCACCGCCGACCGCACTGGCGTCGAGATGGAGGCGCTGACGAGCGTCTCGGTCGCCGCCCTCGCGATCGTCGACATGGTGAAGGGTCTCGACAAGGGAACCAGCATCGAGAACGTGCGAATCGTGTCGAAGACGGGCGGCAAGTCCGGCGACTGGCACCGTCCCGGGGAGCCCGCGTGAGCGTGCGGGTGCGCTACTTCGCCGCCGCGGCGGAGGCCGCAGGGACGGATGCCGAGGATCGCGCCGAGTCCTCCCTCGCGGCGCTGCGCGCGGCGGTCCTCGCCGACCACCCCGCGCTCGCCGGCATCCTGGACCGCTGCGCGGTGCTCGTCGACGGCGAGCGTCGCGACGACGACGCCCCCCTCGCCGGCGTCACGCACGTCGACGTGCTTCCGCCGTTCGCGGGCGGCTGAGCGCTAGCCGCCCAAGCCCTTCCACGCCGTCGTGCCGTCGGCCTCGACCTGGCGCTTCCACACGGGGAGATCGGTCTTGATCGTCTCGATGACCGTGCGGCACACCTCGAACGCCGCGGCGCGGTGACCCGAAGCCACGGCGATGACGACGGCGGCCTCCCCCACGCCCAGCCGCCCGACGCGGTGGCTCACGGCCACGATGGCGTCGGTGCCCGCGGCGGCCCGCTCGGCGATGCGGTGGAGAGCGGCGGGCGCGTCGGGGTGCGCGCTGTACTCCAGAGCGACGACGGCGTCGCCGGCATCCGGGTCGGTGTTGCGGACGCGTCCGACGAACGTCGTGACGGCTCCCGAGGCGTCGTCCTCCACGGCGCGCAGGTGCGCGTCGAGGTCGAGCGGCTCCTCGGACAGGCGGGCGATGCGGACGGCGGTCATGAGTGGTCTCCTCCGGCGAGCTGGTCGAGTACGTGGGGGGCGAGCTCGGCGAGGACGGCGATCCCGGATGCCACGGCCCGCGTGGACCCCGGGAGATTGACGACGAGGGTCGAGGGGTCGGCGATGCCCGCGAGGCCGCGCGAGATCACCGCCAGAGGCGTGTCGGCGAGGCCGCGGCGGCGGAGTTCTTCGGCGATGCCGGGGAGTTGCCGGTCGAGCACGCGCGCGGTGCCCTCGGGGGTGCGGTCGGTGGGTGAGATACCGGTCCCGCCGGTGGTGACGACGAGTCCCGCGCCCGTGGCGATCGCCGCGCGGAGAGCGGCCTCGACGCTGTCCGCGCCGTCGGGCACGACGGCGGGGTCACCGCAGTCGAAACCGGCCTCTCGTAGGAGCGAGACCGCGAGCGGGCCGCCGCGGTCTTCGCGCAGCCCTGCGGCGGAGCGGTCGGACACGGTGATCACGCGGGCGGTGTGCGGCACCGTTCCAGCCTAGGCGCGCGCGTCGGACGTGGTCGGAATGGTCTCGACCTCGGGAACCTCGGGCGCAATGCGTCCGGCTTCCGCCTTCGGCTCCAAGTCTTCGCGCTGCACGGATTCAGCGGCGGCGGTGATGCGCCGGGCCATGCCGCTGAAGATCAGCCCGTGGAACGGCAGGACCGCGAGCCAGTAGAGACGACCCGCGAGACCGGTCGGGAAGAACAGCGCCCGCTGGTCGAACCGCGCCCCGTCGCCCTCCGTGCTCGCGCGCAGCTCCAGCCACGCGCCGCCGGGTACCTTCATCTCGGCGCGCAGGCGCAGCAGGTGTCCGGGTTCGATCGCCTCGACGCGCCAGAAGTCCAGCGCGTCGCCGACGGTCACGACGCTGCGGCTCCGGCGGCCGCGGGCGAGGCCGACGCCACCGACGAGGCGATCCATCCATCCGCGGATCGCCCACAGCAACGGTGACGAGTACCACCCGTTCTCGCCGCCGATCCCCTCGATGACGGACCACAGCTGCGCGGTGCTGGCGCTCGTGCGCATGGTCCGCTCGTCGGTGTACACCAGGCGGCCGGCCCAGTCGGGGTCGCTCGGCAGCGGGTCGCTCGGGGCGCCGGACACCTCGGCATCCTGCCAGCTCGTCTCGATCGCGTCGTCGTTCACGCGCCCGAGGGCCCGCCGGACGGCCTCGCGGTAGGGCATCAGCCCGCCCTCGGGACGCGGCACGAGGTCGTCGATGGCGCGGTCCTTCACGACGCAGTCGTTCTGCAGCGACTCCACGAGCGGCCGGGCGATCGACTTGGGGATCGGCGTCACCAGGTTCACCCAGTGCGACGCGAGCCGCGGCGTCAGTACGGGCAGCGACGCGATCGCGCGCTGGTGGAGCCCCGCCTCGAGGGCGTACCCGTTCATCATCTGCCCGTACCGCAGCACGTCGGGTCCGCCGATGTCGACGGCACGGTTGACGTTGGGGGCCACACGGGCCGCCCCCAGGAGGTAGTGCAGCACGTCGCGCACGGCGATCGGCTGGATGTGGTTGCGCACCCACTTCGGCGCGGGCATGTACGGCAGCACGTCGGTGAGGTGGCGCACCATCTCGAACGACGCCGACCCCGAACCGATCACCACACCGGCCTGCAGCACGAGAGTCGGCACGCCGCTGGCGAGCAGGATCTCGCCGACTTCGACCCGGGAGCGCAGGTGCGCCGACAGCGGGGCGTCGTCGGGGTGGAGCCCGCCGAGGTACACGATGCGGGAAACGGATGCCGCGGCCGCCGCGTCGGCGACCGTGCGTGCGGCGCGCCGATCGGTGTCCTCGAAGTTCCGGCCACCGCCCATCGAGTGGATGAGGTAGTAGACGACGTCGACCCCGTCGACGGCGCGGGACATGGCGGCGACGTCGGTCGCGTCGCCCTCGACCGTCGCGACGTCGCGACCCCAGGGGAAGGCTTCGACGCGGCGCGCGTCGCGCGCGAGGACGCGCACCCGGTAGCCGGCCGACAGCAGCCGAGGCACGAGACGCCCCCCGAGATACCCGGTGGCGCCGAGGACGAGGGCGCGCGGCGCCGACCCGTCGGGACGGGGCTCGGCGACGAGCGCGGATTCACGGCCGGTGGGGGCGGACAGCTCGCTCATGCCGAAAAGGTACGCCCGAGCCCCGACATCCCGGGGGGCTTGACGTGAGATCGACGGCCAGGATGCCCGCGCGACGCTCGTGATCGTGCGCCACGACGTCGTCACCCACGACCTCGACGGCGACCTGCGCCGCGCGTGGGGTGACAACGTCCTGTCGTTCTCCTGAGGCCAGGACGGGGTACCACACCCCGAGGGCGCAGCCTGCGGACTGGAAAACGCACGGGGATGGCGGTAGGCGTAGATATATGAGCCAGAATCCGCCCCCCGCGTCCGACGGCCCTCGACTCGAAGTCGGCGACGTCATCGTCGTCGACAAGAAGCGCGTCCGCACCGCCATCGGCGGAACCGTCGTCGGCAACTTCATGGAGTGGTTCGACTTCGGCATCTACGGCTACTTGGCCGTCACGCTCGCCGTCGTCTTCACCTCCGACCTGCCCGAGCCCTGGGGTCTGCTCGTGACCCTCCTGGGGTTCGCGATCTCGTTCCTCGTCCGCCCCTTCGGCGGTTTCGTCCTCGGCCCTCTCGGCGACCGCATCGGGCGTCAGAAGGTGCTGTTCCTCACGATGGCCATGATGGCCGCCGCCACGGCCCTCATCGGCATGCTGCCCACCTCCGCGGCGATCGGGCTGTGGGCGATCGTGCCCCTGTACCTGCTGAAGATGGTGCAGGGCTTCTCCACCGGTGGCGAGTACGCCGGAGCGACGACCTACGTGTCGGAATTCTCCCCGGACCGCAGCCGCGGCTTCTGGTCGTCGTGGCTCGACGTCGGCTCGTACGTCGGCTTCGCCGCCGGGGCCTCGGTCGTGGCGATCACGACCGCGATCACCACCGCGGTCTCGGGCGAGAACGCGATGGTCGAGTACGGGTGGCGTATCCCGTTCCTCCTCGCCATCCCCCTGGGCATCGTCGCGATCTACTTCCGCCTCCGCATCCCCGAGACCCCGTCGTTCGAGCAGACCCATGCCGCCGAGGCCGCGCAGGAGGCCGGCGCCGACGACCCGATGGCGCGCCAGGGCCTTGCCGGTATCGTCCGTCACCACTGGCGCGCGCTGCTGATCGGCATCGCGCTGGTCGCGGCGACCAACACCGCCGGGTACGCCCTCACCAGCTACATGCCCACCTACCTCGAGACCGAGGTCGGCATCTCGAACCTCGGCGCCGCCGTGGCGACCGTGCCGGTGCTGCTGGTGATGTCGGCGACGCTCCCCTTCATCGGAAGGCTCAGCGACCGGATCGGCCGGAAGCCCGTGTACGCGATCGCGGCGACCTCCGCGCTGGTGCTGCTGATCCCCGCCTTCCTCATCATGCAGATCGGCGAGCTGTGGGCGGTCATCATCGCCCTGTTCCTCGCGGCGGTGCCGGTGGCGTTCTACGTCGCGATCTCGGCATCCGCTCTGCCGGCGCTCTTCCCGACCGCCTCTCGCTTCGGGGCGATGGCGGTGGCGTACAACATCGCGGTGTCGCTCTTCGGCGGGACGACCCCGCTGTTCAGCCAGGCGCTCATCGAGTGGACCGGAAACACGCTCATGCCGGCGTTCTACATCATGTTCTTCGCCGCCCTCGGGCTCGTCGCCCTGCTGTCGATGCGCGAGACCGCACGCCGACCGCTGCTCGGCTCGGTTCCCGCCGTGGAGACCCCCGCCGAGGCCGAGGCGGTCGTCGCACGCCAAGACGAAGACCCCCTCATCGACACGTCGACGATGCCGCTGGAGATCCGCCGGAGCTGAGCGCGCTCAGCGCCGGCGCCCGGTACCGAACAGGCCCCGGATGACGCCATTCAGGATCGTCTTGGTCGAACCGCGACCGAGCAGATCGTCGAGCGGCGCCGCCGGGGCGCTCGAGCGCGAGCGCGGAGCGGCGGTGCCCTTGAGCAGTCGCTCGTACTCGCGCTGGGCCTTCTTCTGCGCCTCGGCGTGCGCCTTGTCGATCGCCGCTTTCTGCTTGGCGTACTCGGCTTCGTCCGCCGCCGCCTGCTTCGCGCGCTCGGCCGCTTCCTTCGCCTCGGTCGCGGCCTGCATGCGCGTCGCCAGGATCTCCCGGGCCGATTCGCGGTCGATCGGGGTGCCGTACGTCGCGAAGAGCGGGGATGCCGAGACGGCGGCGGCCAGGTCGGCGGCGGGGAGCGGCGACATCGACGCCCGCGGCGCGAACAACCGCGTCCAGGCGACCGGGGTGGGCATCCCGCGCTCGTCCATGACGGTCACGATCGCCTCCCCCGTCCCCAGCTCCTGCAGGACGCGCTCGAGGTCGTACCCCGACGCGGGATACGTGCGCACCGATGCCCGCAGCGCCGTCGCGTCGTCGGGGGTGAACGCGCGGAGGGCGTGCTGCACGCGGGACCCGACCTGCGCGAGCACGTCGGCGGGGACGTCCTTCGGCGTCTGGGTCACGAAGAAGACGCCGACGCCCTTGGACCGAATCAGGCGCACCGTCTGCGTGATCGCGGCGAGGAAGGCCTTGGACGCGTCGCGGAAGAGCAGGTGGGCCTCGTCGAAGAAGAACACGAGCTTGGGCTTGTCGAGGTCGCCGACCTCGGGCAGCACCTCGTACAGCTCGGCCAGCAGGTACATCAGGAATGTCGAGTACAGCTCGGGCCGCGAGGCGACGTTCGGCACCTCGAGGAGGCTCACGACGCCCTCGCCGTCGGCGGTCGTACGCAGGAACGCGGTCACGTCGAGTTCGGGCTCGCCGAAGAACGTGTCGGCGCCGGCGGCCGAGAATGCGACGAGTTCACGCAGGATGACACCGGCGGTCGCGCCGGAGAGGCCCCCGAGCTCCTTGAGCTCGCTCTTGCCCTCGTCGCCGGTCAGGAAGGTGAGCACGGCGCGGAGGTCGGAGAGATCGACGAGCGCGAGCCCCCTCTCGTCGGCGTAGTGGAACACCAGGCCCAGGCTTGACTCCTGCGTCGCATTCAGACCCAGGACGCGGCTGAGCAGCAGCGGACCGAACCCCGACACCGTCGCCCGCACCGGGATCCCGGACGCCGCGTCGTCGCCGAGGGCGTAGAACTCCGTAGGGTACGCGCGCGGCGTCCAGTCCTGCCCGAGCGCGCTCGTGCGGGCGAGCAGCTTCTCGCTCGAGACGCCGGGCGCGGCGATACCCGAGAGGTCGCCCTTTATGTCGGCCGCGAACACCGCCACCCCGTGGGCCGACAACTGCTCGGCGAGCAGCTGCAGCGTGCGGGTCTTCCCGGTGCCCGTCGCACCGGCGACGAGTCCGTGTCGGTTGGTCATCGCGAGCGGAATGCGGACGGGGACGGATGCCACGGGCCCGCCGTTGACGAGGACGCCCAGGTCGAGCGCCGCGCCCGCACCGGCGTAGCCCGCGGCGATCGCCGCGACCTGCGCGTCGGAGAGCGGGGCGGTGGCCGCGGGAGAGGGTTCGGGAGCCGCCGTCGGTGCCGCGACGTCGCCCGCCGCGGCGCGAGCCTTCGCTGCCGCCGCTTCGGCGGCCGCGAGGTCGGCGCGTGCCCGGGCGAGACGCAGCTCGGCCTCCGCGGCCTCCGCCTCCGCGCGCAGACGCACGACCTCCGGGTCGTCGGCGGGACCGGGAACGGACGGCGCGGTGTCGCTCATGTCGTCAGCCTAGGACGGGGCGGAGGAGGAGGCGTCCGGGACTCGTCGACTCCGCCGGAGCGTCGCGCGGTCGTCGTCCCGCGCGCGGAGCCGCGAGAAGGCCACAGCCAGGACGAATGCCGCCCCCGCCCCCACGAGGGCGCCCCCGACGGTGTCCGAGAGCCAATGGGCGTGCAGGTACGTACGGCTGAAGGCCATCAGAACGACCCACGCGGCCCCGGCGATGCGCACCCACACCGTGGGGAAGACGATGGCGGCGACGACCGCGACGGTCGCCGCGTTCGCGGTATGGCCCGACGGGAAGGACCCGAAATCGGCCAGCACGAGGATGTCCTCGGGTCGCGCGCGACCGAAGGTCTGTTTCAGAACCTGCACGAGCACGGCGCTCCCCGCGGACGCGGCGAGGAAATACAGCGCCGTCCACCGGCGCCCGGAGAGGAACAGGGCGAGCGCCCCGCCGAGCGGCACGATGAGGATCGCGGTGACGTACCCGCCGATCTCGTTCATGACGTACGCGAAAGTGAGCACCGGCTGCACGGGGGCGGACGCGAACAGCTGGTTCCACCACACGTCGATCGCGAACGGGCTCGGGCCCCGGAAGTACACCCAAGCACCGAGTCCGCAGGCCAGGGCGATCATGACGAGGCCCGCGACCGCCCGCACGCGCTCCGAGCGCACCGTGACGAACGGCGGGGGTGCGGCATCCAGGTCCATCGACCCATGATGCCTGCCCACCGGGGCGACGGGGAGCGCCCGAGTCGGCTGCGCCGCCTCTGCTACTGTTCCGCCGTCACGGAGCCAGACGCTCGACGGTGCGCGGGCGCACCAGCAGCCACAGTGCCAGCACACCGATGACGGCGCAGCCCACCATGACGGATGCCATCGTCGTCGCGGTGATGCCCGATCCCACGGCCAGAAGACCCACGACGGGCGAGATGACCCCGGCGATGCCGAAGTTCGCCGCCCCGATGATCGACTGCGCGGTGCCGGCGGCCTTACCGTGCCGGTCGAGGGCGAGCACCTGCGCGCAGGGGAACGTGAACCCGCACGAGGTCATGAAGAAGAACAGCGGGATGACGGTGCCCCAGAGTCCGAGACCCAGCTGGTCGAAGACGACGATCACGATCGCCCACAGCACGAGCGAAGCCGTCGAGAACGCGAGCACCCACTGCGGGCCGAAGCGGGCGGCCAGTCGCGAGGCGACCTGAACGCCGATCACGAGACCGACCGAGTTCGCGGCGAACAGCAGACCGTACTGCTGCGCGTCGAAGCCGTAGCTCTGCTGGAAGAGGAACGACGACGCCGACAGGTAGGAGAACAGCCCGCTGAAGGTCATCGCGCCGATGACGAGCACTCCGATGAACACGCGGTCGCGGAACACGCTCGCGTAGCGCTGCCAGACGGTCGTGGTGCCCTTGGCCCCGCGGCGGGCCGCAGGCAGCGTCTCGGGGATGAACACGATCGCCGAGACGAGCATGACCGCACCGTACGCCGCGAGCACCCAGAAGATACCGCGCCAGGGCATCACCGAGAGAAGGAGAGACCCCGCCAGCGGCGCGAGGACGGGCGCGACGCCCGAGACGAGGGCGAGCCGCGACAGCATCACGACCAGCCGTCGACCGCCGAACAGGTCGCGCACGATCGCGGCCGCGACCACACCGCCGGCCGCCGCGCCGGCGCCCATGAGGACGCGCGCGATCGACAGCGTCCCGAGCGTCGGCGCGAGCGCGGCGAACACGCTCGCGGCGACGTGCAGGGCCGTGACCGACAGCAGGGGGATACGACGGCCGACCTTGTCGCTGAGCGGCCCGACGATGAGCTGCCCGACGGCGAATCCGATCATGGTGCCGGTCAGGGTCAGCTGGATCGCGGCGGCCGAGGTCTGGAAATCCGCCTCGAGAACCGGGAACGCCGGCAGGTACAGGTCGATGGTGAACGGACCGAGCGCCGTGAGCGCGCCGAGCAGCACGATGTAGAGGATGCGTCGCCGCGCGGGGATGCTGTCACCGGGGTGCAGCACGATCGGGGCCGTCGCCGGATTGCTGCCGAGCGCGCGGATGGCACCGGTCGTCGAGGACTCGGCGCGGGCGGTCGGGGGGATCACGGGCTGGGAGGCGGTATCGAGCACGTCAGTCAGTTAGTTCTTCTCGCAACACGGACGGCCCGGACGGGCCGGGCTGTGAATTCGGGGGGTTCGTCGAACCTCGAATCGATTCGACATCGTCATACTAGCGCGCGGCCACGGGTGCCCACCATCCCCCTCGCGGGTTCCTCCCAGGCCGCCACCGCATTCATCCGCATAGGCTGGGCGGAATCGGCCCGCGCCGAGCCTCCCGCCCGAGAGAGAGACAGCACAGACCGCATGAGCCCCTCCCCCGACAAGCGCAAGAGCGGCAACCCCGCCACGCAGGCCGACATCGACCTGACCGTCAAGCAGCAACGCGAGCAGAAGCGGCAGGAGAAGCTCGCCGAGTACCAGAAGCAGATCGCGCGTCGCAAGCGCAGCAAGCTCGTGTGGTGGGTCGTCGGCTCGACGGCCGCGCTCGCCGTCGTCGCCCTCGTCGTGGCATCCTTCGCTCTCGCCCCCGCGCCCGCCCCGAGCTACCAGGCGGGCAACAGCACCGGGCGCGAGATCGAGGGTGTGGAGTCCTTCGAGAACCGTTCCGACCACGTGCAGGGCGCCGTGACGTACGAGCAGACCCCGCCCGCGGGCGGCCCGCACAACCCGGTCTGGCTCAACTGCGGCGTCTACACCGAGCCGCAGCAGAACGAGCACGCCGTGCACTCGCTCGAGCACGGCGCCATCTGGATCACGTACGATCCCGAGCGCGTCGACGAGGCCGGGATCGAGGCGCTGGAGGCGGTCATGCCCTCGAGCTACGCGATCCTCTCCCCCTACCCCGGCATGGACACCCCGGTCGCGGTGAGCGCGTGGGACCACCAGCTGAAGGTCGACGACCCGGCCGATCCGCGCATCGCCGAGTTCTTCACCGAGTACTGGCGCAGCCAGAACGCGCCCGAGCCCAACGCCGCCTGCTCGGGAGCGCTCGACGGCCCCGGCAGGGCGTGAGGTGACGGCGGACGCCCCCGTCGCCCGGCCCGCGGCGCGACGGATCGTCGTCGCCGTGGCCGTCGTTGCGCTGCTGGCCGTCGCTTTCGCCGTCGGTCGCTTCACCGCGTTCGGCGCGACGGCCGCGCCGGCGAGCCCGTCGACGCTCTCGGCCGACGCCGGCTTCGCCCGCGACATGCAGGTGCACCACACGCAGGCCGTGCAGATGGCGATGGAGATCTACCGCAAGACCACGGATCCCGAGCTCCGCACGCTCTCGTACGACATCGCGACCGCGCAGTCGGGACAGCGTGGCGAGATGTTCGGCTGGCTCGTGCAGTGGGGCCTTCCGCAGGCATCGTCGCAGCCGCTGATGCAGTGGATGGCCTCCTCCGACGCCCACAGCCACGGCGACACGTCGGCCCTGTCGGAGGATGAGTTACTCGCGGAGATGGGAATGGCGACGGATGCCGAGCTCGACGAGCTCCGCACCCTCGACGGCCGCCCCGCGGACTGCCTCTTCCTCAGCCTCATGCTTCGGCACCACGAGGGCGCGATACCCATGGCCGAGGCCGTGATCGAGCTCGGCAGCGATGCGCGCGTGAAGGACGTGGCTCAGGCGATCATCATGGGCCAGTCCTCCGAGATCGACGCGATGCGCGACATCCAGTCGCGTCTGTCCTGCACGGGCTGACGCCGTCCGACGCCGAAGGGCGTGGCATCCGATCGATGGATGCCACGCCCTTCTCGTCGTGCGGGCGTCAGCCCTTCGTCGCGCCGGCGAGCAGCCCACGGACGAAGAAGCGCTGCAGCAGGAAGAACACGATCAACGGCACGAGGATCGAGATGAACGTTCCGGCCGACTGCAGGAACCATTGGTCGCCCCAGGTCCCCGACAGCGAGTTGAGCGATTGCGTCAATGGCAGCGACGACGATGGCGCGAAGATCGTCGCCACGAGCAGGTCGTTCCACACCCAGATGAACTCCAGCACCGCGAACGACGCCAGGGCGGGCGCGGCGAGCGGCAGGATCAGGCGGAAGAACACCTGTCCGTGCCCGGCACCGTCGACGCGCGCGGCCTCGATCACCTCGTGCGGGATCTCGGCGATGAAGTTGTGCAGCAGGAAGATCGCCAGCGGCATCGCGAAGATCACGTGAGCGATCCAGACCGTCGCGAAGCTGTGCTCGATACCGCGCAACTCGAAGCCCGGGAAGATCGTTACGTCGTTGATCGTGAGTCCGCGCGAGAACAGGCTGAGCAGGGGCACCAGGGCCATCTGCAACGGCACGATCTGCAACGCGAAGATGAAGATGAAGAAGAAGTTGCGCCCCTTGAAATCGATCCACGCGAACGCGTACGCGATGAGCGACGCGATCGCCAGCGCGAAGAACACGACCGGGATCGTGATCGCCAGCGAGTTGAGGAACGACGACGCCAGGGTCAACGCCGTTCCCCCGGACGTCAGCGCGAGACGGTAGTTCTCGAGCGTGAACGACGGATCGGTGAACACCGTCCACCACCCGGTCGACTGCGTGTCGGAGCCGGGGCGGAACGAGGTGATGAAGAGGCCGAAGGTGGGGATCGTCCAGAAGAACGCGATCGCGATCGCCGCGATCGTCGCGCCCTTGGACGTGAGGCGCTTGCGCGCCATCGCCTCGTGGCGACGCGTGTCGCGCGCGACCTGACGGGCCGAGCGGGTGTCGGACGTGGGCTCGAGCACCACGGTGGAGGTGGTCATCGCACTTCCCTCTGCTTCCGGATCTGGCGCACGTTGAAGATGATCAGCGGCAGGACGAACAGGAACAGCACCACCGCCAGAGCCGCGGAGTGCCCGTAGCTCTGGAACCGCTGCTGCTGATTGACCATCTCGAAGGCGAGGACGGTGGAGTCGTTGCGACCGCCGGTCATGACCGCGACGATGTCGTAGATCTTGAGCGCGCCGATGGCGATCGTGGTGAGGACGACGATGAGCGACGAACGGATACCGGGGACGGTGACGTTGATGAAGCGCTCCCAGGCGTTGGCGCCGTCGAGTTCGGCGGCCTCCATCTGCTCCGGCGGCACGGCCTTGATGGCGGCCGAGAGGATGACCATGGCCAGGCCCGTCTGACTCCAGATGAACACCACGACCAGGAGGAGGGTGTTGATCAGCGGGGTCGCCGCGAGCCACGAGACCGGCTGACCGCCGAACCCGGTGACGATCGCGTTCAGGATGCCGATCTGGTCGCCCTGGCGGAAGTCGTAGACGAACTTCCAGATGATGCCGGCACCGACGAACGAGATCGCGAAGGGCATGAAGATCAGGACCTTGAGCACGCGTTCGCCCGCGGCGCGGTCGATGAAGACGGCGTAGGCGAGGCCGATCGCCGTGGCGAAGGTCGGCGCCAGCAGCACCCAGATGAGGGTGTTGATGACCGACCAGAAGCCCTCGGGGTTGGTGAAGGTCCAGACGTAGTTCTCGAAGCCGACGAAGTTCTCGCCCGTCTTGTCGAGGAACGACTGCACGAGGGTCGACAGCGCCGGGTAGACGAGACCCATGAGCAGGAGGATCCCCGCCGGCGCGGCGAAGAGCACGAGCTGGAAGAGGTAGCCGGCGCCCTGGCGCGAGCGGTAGTCGGCGTAGAACAGGATGCCGCCGAGGATCACCGCGATCCCCAGGACGTAGATGACGGCGTTCTGGTACGGGCGCAGCAGCATGAAGGCGAGCACCGGGATCCCGAAGCACGCGACCAGACGCAGCCAGAAGTACCCCGTGCCCGAGCGCGGCGCGTACTCGATCAGGAGCAGCAGCAGACCGACGACGGCTGCGAACGCCAGGAGCACGAGCGGGATCTGCACGAGCGGGTTCATCTCGCCCAGCGTCCGGAAGAAGCTGTTGAGGGAGAATCCGAGGCTCGTGGGACGCGTCTCGGACGGTGCCCGCGTCACCATGAAGAGGAAGAGCGCCACCGCGGCGATGAGCCCGATGACGACGACCAGGACGGTCGTGCGATGTCTCCGTGCGAGTTCACGCGATGCCGCCTCGGCATCGCGTGTCTCGTGTCGGGGAGAGGCCGCTGGGGGCTTCTCCGCCTGCCTGATCTGGGTCATGACTTCCCTCCCGAACACGCCGTCGTGCTCATCGATGGGCGGGCCGGCTCAGCGGCACCGCGGTGGGGTTACGGTACCGGTGGGCCGCCCGCGGGAGCGGACGGCCCACCGGTCTACGAGCCGGGGTCAGTTGTCGTAACCAGCCTGGATGTCGCTGAGCACCGTGTCGGTCGGCGTGCCGTCGATCCAGCTCACCATGCCCTTCCAGAACGATCCGGCACCGACGGTCGCCGGCATGAGGTCGGACGCGTCGAAGCGGAGAGTGGTGTCGGGGTTCTGCAGGACCTCCATGGCCTCCTGCAGGAACTCACTGGAGGCCAGCGACGGGTCGGCGCCCTTGTTGGCCGAGATCACGCCGCCGAGCTTGACGCGGGCGTCGGCGAACTCGGGGGTCGACATGAACTCCGCGACCTTCTGCACGTTGGGGTCGTCCGAGAACGTCGCGACGAACTCGCCGCCACCCTCGACCGACTGCTCCCCCTCGGTGATGCCCGGGGTGAGGAACGCGTAGACATCGCCGTCGGGGGCGACGGTGACCTCGCCGCCGGAGGCGTTCGTCACGGTCAGGAAGTTCGACGACAGGAACGAGGCCTGGTGCGTCATCGGGCAGCTGCCGTCGGCGACCTTGGCGGCGACGTCGGCGAACGCGACCGAGTTGATGCTCTTGACGTCGCCGAAGCCCGCGTTGACGTAGGCGGGGTTGAGGAGGATCTCACCCACGGCGTCGAACGCCTGCTTGATCTCCGGGTCGGTGAACTTCACCTCGTTGGCCACCCACTGGTCGTAGACCTCGGGGCCGGACTGGCGCAGGACCAGGTCCTCGATCCAGTCGGTGCCGGGCCAGCCCGACGCGTCGCCGGAAGCGAAGCCGGCGCACCAGGGCGCAGCGCCCGTCTTCTCCTGGATGGTCTTCGTCAGGGCGAGCAGCTGGTCGTAGGTCTTGGGGATCTCGACGCCCCACTCCGCGAACTTCGCGGGCGAGTACCAGACGTACCCCTTGACGTTGGCGAGCATCGGCGCGGCGTAGAACTCGCCGTCCACGGTGCCGTAGGACTTCCAGTCCTCACCCCAGTATTCGTCGACGTTGGACGAGACGGTGTCCGTCGCCTTCTGAACCTCGCCCGTGCCCACGAGGGTCTGCAGGAGACCCGGCTGCGGAACGATCGCGATGTCCGGAGCGTCGCCACCGGTGACCTTGGTGACGATGTTGCCCTCGAAGCTCTTGTCGCCGGTGTACTCGACCGTGATGCCCGTGTCCTCCGTGAACTGCTCGAAGGACTGGTTCAGCAGGTCGGCCTCGCTACCGGTGATACCGCCCGAGATCCGCACCGTCGTGGTGCCCTCCGAACCGCTGCCGGATCCGCTCGAGTCGCCCTCGGCACAGCCCGCGAGCGCGATCGCACCGACCGCCAGCAGCCCGACGGGAGCCAGCAGGCGATACCGCTGTGACATGCCCATGTGATTTCTCCTCTTTGAGTTCTGTGGTGCACCGGGACCCATCGGGAACCGATTCCAGATCACCGTAGGGGACAACAACCGGTTGCGCAACAAACTTTGGTCACGACTCAATAACTCGCGGAATACCGCCCTATTTCCGGTGTGTCGGGCGAGGGAACCGGTTCCAGTTTCCGCGCATGTCGGATACTCTTCCAAGACGTCGACACCGACGTCGCAGACCCTCGAGGAAGACGGATCATGAGCGGGATCGCCGATGTGGCACGCCTGGCCGGCGTGTCCAAGTCGACGGCGAGCCGCGCGCTGACGGGTGGCGGCTACGTCTCGGACGATACGCGTCGGCGCGTCACCGACGCCGCGGCATCCCTGGGGTATGTCCCGTCGACGAGCGCCGTGAGCCTGGCGACGGGGCGCACCCGCACGGTCGCCCTCATCGTCCCCAAGGTCAACCGGTGGTACTTCGGCGCGATCATCGAGGGGGTCGAGCGTTCGCTGATCTCGCAGGGGTACGACGTGACCCTCTACGTCGCCGAGCCGGGCTCCCGCGACCGCGAGAGCCTCTACTCGACGTACCTCGCCCGTAAGAGATTCGACGGCATCATCGCCGTCGCCCTCGAACCCGGCGACACCGACCTCGAACGGCTTCTCGCGATCGACAAGCCCACGGTCTGCATCGGGAATCCCCTCCAGGGCATCCCGACCCTGGGCCTGGACAACATCGGCGTCACGCGCATCACGACGCAGCATCTCATCGCCCTCGGACACACCGACATCGCATTCGTCGGCAGCACCCCGCCGACCGACGCCCCCGCCCGTGACGTCGACGAGCGTTCCATCGGGTATCGCACCGCCATGAACGACAGCGGGCTCGCGGTGCGGATCCGGAACGTCCCCTCGACGTTGACCATCACCGACGCGTATGCGGCAGCGGCATCCTTCCTCGCCGATGCGGCCACGCGTCCGACCGGCGTCGTCGCGGCCTGCGACGAAGTCGCCGTGGGCGTCATCATCGCGGCGCGGCGGATGGGCATCGCGGTCCCGACCGAACTCAGCGTCGTGGGTATCGACGGTCACGACTACGCCGAGATGTTCGCCCTCACCACCGTGGAGCAGTACCCCGAAGCGCAGGGCATCGAAGCGACCAGGCTCCTGCTCTCGATGCTCGAGGGGGCCGAACCGCCCGCGCGCTCGATCGCCGACACGCGTCTCGTCGTCCGGGCCTCGACCGCTCCCCCGCGCACCGCCTAGGACGAGAACGACCCCGGATGCCAGGCATCCGGGGTCGTTCCGCGTCGAGGCTCAGTCGGCCTGGCGCACCGAGCGGCGGCGCAGCACGACACCGAGGCCGAGGAGGGCAAGGGCGGCGAGCACCCCCGCACCCATCCATCCCGCGTCCGTGCCGGTGACGGCGAGGTCGCCCTCGCCGCGGCCCGTGGTGCCGCTCCCCGTGCCCGAGTCGCCGGATGCTCCGGTGTCACCGGATCCCGGCAGACCGGTGCCCGGGTCGGTGTCGTCGACGGCACCCACACTTAGCGGCACCGTGACCTGCGTACCGGTCGGCTGCGCCCTGAGCTGCACCTCCAGCGCGTCGGCCGCGTCGGCGGGGACCGTCAGCGTCACATTCGCCACACCGCCCGAAATCGGCACCTCGGCGCTCTCCGCGCCGGCGAACGACACCGAGAGCGAGGTGTTCGACGGAGCACCGAGCGAGGTGAGGTCGACGTTCGACACCGTGAACATCAGGTCCGCGCCGGGCTCGACGCTCGCCGGCAGCCCCGACACCTGGACACCACGCGCCGTGAAGTCGGGCGTGAGACCAGGATTCGCCCGCAGGAAGGAGATCCATCCATCGCGGTCCACCAGGCCCGAGTCCAGCGTGTTCTTCCCCTCGCGGAAGACCGAGAAGCTGTCCCCACCGCCCAGCAGGAAGCTGAACGAGCCCACGCGGTACTCCGCGGCCGGGTCGACGGCGACGCCGTTGATCCAGATGCCCAGGACGCGCTGACCGGCGGGACGCGAGGCGTCGTAGGTGAAGCGCACGTTCTCGGACACCCCGAGCGCGAGGTCCGTCGTGCCGCGATCTGACGCATCGCCCCATTGCTGCTCGAACATCACCCGCAACTGATCCCCAGTGAGGGTCGTGGTCCACAGATTGTTGACGAAGGGCAGGACCGCATTGGCCTCGGCCAGCGTGATCACACCGTCCCCGTCGAACAGCAGCTCCGCGCGCAGACCACCCGGGTTGACCACCGCGATGTCGGCGCCGCCGCGAGCGGGGTCCGCGAGGGTGCTCAGGAGCGCGTCGGCAACGAGCCCGCCCAGCGCCGACTGCTTCGAGCGGTCATCGCGCTCGCCACCCGTGTAGACACCATTCACGTATCCGCCCTCCTGGAAGGCGGTGGTGATGTCGGCGGTGACCGACCCGACCGGCTCGCGACCGACGATGTCGGCCGCGGCGCGGGCTGCAGTGACGATCTCGTTCACCTCGGCGACGCGCGGGTAGGTGGCGATGAGACGCTCATCCAGCGCGGCACTCGCCTCGGCATCCGGAGCCGACAGGCGCGGCACGTTGCGCGCGGTGTAGTCCACCACGTCGCCGCTGCCGTCGACCGTGAGCACGATCTGCCCGATGTTCTCGCCGTAGCTGCCCGTCTGGAGGATCGGGCGCGTGCCTTCACCACCGGGGATCGGCGCGTCCCACGCGTACAGCGCGTGCGTGTGGCCGGTGAAGATGGCATCCACCGCCGGGTCCGTGTCGTTCACGATGGAGGCGAACGCACCGCCCGCGGCGAGCGCCTGCTCGAGCGTCGCGCTCGACGCGCTGAGCTCGGTGCCCTCGTGGTACTGGGCGACGATCACGTCGACCTGGTCGTCGATCTCCGCCACGACGCGGTTGACCTCGGCCACCGGCTCGCGGAACTCGACGCCCTCGATCCCCTCCTGCGACACGAGCGTCGGCGTGAGCTGCGTGACGGCGCCGACGACACCCACGCGCACACCGTCGACCTCGAAGATCGCGTACTCCGGGAGGATCGGCTGGCCGTCCTTGAAGACGTTCGCCACGACGTACGGGAAGTCGGCGAGGTCGGTCACGCGCCCGGTAAGGTCGTCGACGCCCTGGTCGAACTCGTGGTTGCCTGCGGCGGACACGGCCAGCTCCAGGGCGTTGAGCACCTCGATCGTCGGCTCGTCCGCGAACAGCGACGACGCGAACAGCGACGCGCCGATGTTGTCTCCGTTGGAGACGAACAGAGTGTTGTCGTCGCCGTAGTCCGCGCGCAGCTGTTCGATCGTGCCGGCGAACTTCACCGTGTTGGCGTCGATGCGGCCGTGGAAGTCGTTGATACCGAGGAGGTTGATCTCGGTCGTCGACGACAGGTCCAGACCGACGATCACGGGGTCGTGGTCGCTGGAACGGTAGGGCGTCGTGTCGTAGAAGTTCAGCGCGTTGTAGTTGTAGCGGCTGTACTCCAGGGCGAGGGCCTCGACGGCGTTGATGTTCCAGACGTCGGTGCCGGTCACGAGCTCCCTCGCCGACGGCGAGGCCAGCACGTGGTCGAGCGATCCCGACTGACCTTGGAACGAGTACGAGTACTTCCCGTCCGCCGTGAGCGGCTCGAACCCGAACTCGCGGAGCTTGTCGATCGGGTCTTCCTGCGAGTAGGCGTTGAAGTCGCCGAGGAGGAACACGTCGTCCGTGCCCACCGCGGCGGCGCGCTCCTCGGCGAAGACGCCGAGGGCCTGGGCCTGACGTACGCGGTCGCCGTTGAAGGCGCCCTGGAAACCGTCGTCGGCGTTGTCACCGGTCGCGTCGTCGCTGCTGCTCTTGGACTTGAAGTGGTTCACGATCGCGAGGATGGTGGCATCCACGTCGTCCACGGGCGCGAACGCCTGCGCGAGGGGCTGGCGGGCGTTGGCGAATGCGGCGTCGTCGAGGATCACGCTCTCGCCGACCGGCGCGACGACGGCCTTCTTGTAGATGAAGGCGGTTCGGATGACGTCTTCCGAGGCCGGAAGATCCGCGGGCGAGGGCACGAACGCCCACTGCTCCGTCCCGAGCGCGGCGTTGAGGGCATCGACGAGCGTCGACAGGGCCGCGTCGCGGGCCTGGCCGAACTGGGCCGAGTTCTCGATCTCCTCGAGCGAGACGACGTCGGCGCCGAGGCCGTTGATCGCGGCCACGATCTTGGCCTGCTGGCGCTGAAGGTTCTCGTCGTTCGCGGCGCCGCGCGGACCGTTGTCCGGGCACTGGTTCGCCGTGATCGGGTTGCCGGCGCGATCCTTGTAGGTCGACGTGCAGCCGACGCTCTCGGCGGTCGTCGTGAAGTAGTTCAGCACGTTGAAGCTCGAGAGCTTCACGTTGCCGCCGACCGGCTCGGGAGCCGCGGTCCGGGTGTTCGCGAAAGTCGCCGGCTGCACGGCATCCGCGTTCTCCACCGTCAACTGCTCGGTGGGCTGAAACTTCCAGACGCGGTTGCGGAAGTCCAGGACAACCGGGGTCCGGAACATGACGGGCGCACCCACACGGACCGGGTCGGTGAGCGACACGTACGGCAGCGGGACGTTCTGCGCGGCGCGGAGGAAGTCCAGCGACGCACCGTCGTCGAGGACGATCGCGCGGGCGTCGTTGTCGGCGACCGCCGCGTCGTACTCCTCGGTGGCGGGACCCGCCACGTCGGTCGGCGTGCGCAACGGCGTGGTGCCGGCGGCGAGGCCCACCTCGGCGTACTGGTTCGTCGTGTACGAGTTGGTGACCGTGAAGTCGCCCTGGGGCGCGAGGAGCATGCCTTCGAAGCGCTCGCGTTCCTCGTCGGTCGCGGGCCAGGTGATTGTCGCCGGCTCGACCGGGGCGGCCGGATCGGGGAGCGACCGGATGCCGTCGGCGGTCGCGGTGATCTGCGTCTGGCCGAACTCCTCAGAGGCGGTGCCCGTGACCTCGACGGAGTCGCCCTTGTTCACCTTCGCCGTGGCAGCGGAACCGTAGACGAAGATGCCGTCGGAGGCGGTGTGGGTGGCGAGATCGATGTCGCCGCCGGTTCCGGGCGTCTGGATGAAGAAGCCGTCGTATCCGCCGGTCGGGTACGCCGCGGTGACGATGCCGCGCGTGGTGACCGTGGCGCCGGCGAGCGGCGTGGTCGCGCCCGTGCCCTGGATGTCACGGATCGGCACGACATCGCCGGGGGTGACGCTCGTCGTCGGCGCCGGAGTCGTCGGTGCCGTCGTCGGGGTGACGGACGGCTCGGGGTCGGGGGTGTCGCCGCCGGAGTTCTGCGGCGTGATGGTCGTCGTGTTGGCGAAGTCGGCGGAGTTGTCTCCGGTGTCGACGAAGCCGGTACGCGTCAGCGCGTTCTGGGTCGCATTGGGTCCGTCGACCACGGCCGGCGCGGTCTCGAAGCTCACACCGGCGCCGTACCCGAGGAAGTCCACGACACGAGAGTCGTCGACAGTGCCCGCGGGCAGCGCGAGCGACTCGGCGACGTTCGCGAGGAAGAGCTGGCCGGTCGTGCCCGACGGGTTCAGGCCCGTGTCGGCGATGTCGGGCGTCGGCAGCTCGTTCGTGACCACACCGTTGCCGCGCAGCGCGATCAGGTAGTACGCGCCCGCAGCGATCGAGCCGGTGAGACGCAGCGTGTTGGCGGCGGTCGGCGCGCTCGTGCTCGAAGCGGAGCGGTACTGCAGCGACCAGGAGCCGAGGTCCTGAGCGGTGTCACCGGCGTTGTACAGCTCGACGAACTTCTGCGTGTAGGCCGCGGCTCCGCTGCCTCCCTTGAGATAGGCCTCGTTGATCACCACCCGGGGGCCGTCGGCCGCGAACGCGGGGGCGGGGGCGAGCGCCGACCCGAGCAGGGCTGCTCCGAGAACGGCACTGAGGGTCGTGGTGAATCGGCGCCGAGGCGCGCGGGAGGGTGCGGGATGCATGGGTCTCCAAAGACCGGCGCTCGACGGAGAGACGGGCCGGATGGGGGGGATCGACGGGGGGGTCTCGACGAACTTAAACGAGACACATGTCGTTTACCCAGGCTCCAATGTTTCCAAACGGTGAACATGTCCTCAGCGCCTCGGCCGCCCCGCCGACAACGACGAAGGCCCGGATGCCATTGGCATCCGGGCCCTCGTATACGCGAAGTGCGTGAATTACTTGAGGGTCACCGTGGCGCCGGCAGCCTCGAGAGCTTCCTTCGCCTTGTCGGCGGTCTCCTTGTTCGCGCCCTCGAGCACGGCCTTGGGGGCACCGTCGACGACGGCCTTGGCCTCGCCGAGGCCGAGCGAGGTGAGCTCGCGGACGACCTTGATGACCTGGATCTTCTTGTCGCCGGCGGCCTCGAGGACGACGTCGAACGAGTCCTTCTCCTCGACCTCTTCGGCGGGGGCAGCGCCACCGGCGGCGGGGCCGGCCACGGCCACGGGGGCGGCGGCGGTGACGTCGAACGTCTCCTCGAACGCCTTCACGAACTCGGAGAGCTCGATGAGGGTGAGCTCCTTGAACGCGTCGAGCAGCTCTTCGGTGCTGAGCTTAGCCATTGTGTTTCTCCTTGATCGGGAATGTCATCCGGGCCGGGTCAGGCCGCGGTGTCCTGCTTCTCGCGCAGCGCGTCGACCGTGCGAACGGCCTTCGACGGAAGCGCCTGGAAGACGTATGCCGCCTTGGTCATCGTCGCCTTCATCGCACCGGCGAGCTTCGCCAGCAGGACTTCACGGCTTTCGAGATCGGCGAGCTTGTTGACCTCATCCGCGGTCAGGGCGGAGCCATCGAAGTAGCCGCCCTTCACCACGAGCTGAGGGTTAGCCTTGGCGAAGGCACGCAGGCTCTTCGCGACGGCGACGGGGTCACCGTGCACGAACGCGATGGCAGACGGGCCCTTGAGCTCGTCGTCCAGTCCCGTGACCCCCGCGTTGGCCGCGGCGATCTTGGTCAGCGTGTTCTTCACCACGGCGTACTCCGCGTCCTGACGGATGTCGTTGCGCAGCTGCTTGAGCTGGGCAACCGTCAGACCGCGGTACTCGGTCAGCAGAACGGCAGTCGAGTTCTCGAAGTGCTTCGTGAGCTCGGCGACCGATGCGTCCTTCTGCGCCATGGCCACTCCTTGTGTGTACGAGGCGCTCCGCGGAAGCGGGGCGCCGGCCAAGACACCGGGCGACGGCAAAAAAGAAGAGCTCCGGCGCAGGCGCACGGAGCTCGGAATCCCGATTCGGGAGGAGTTACATGTACCTGCGCAGGTCCTCTGCCTTTCGGCAGACGCTTCGATCTTCGTGCACGCACGACGATGACCGGCGGTCTTTGGCTTGCCCCTACTGTACCCGGCATCCACCCCGCCCGCCAAATCCGCGCCGCCCCGCCCGCCCCGCCCCGCCCCGGGGCCGCCCGACCCCCCGCGCACGCTTCCGAATGCACACGATCCGGCCGAACGCACACTATGCAGCAGCCCCGGACGTGTGCGCCCGGCTCGATCGTGTGCGCTCGCCACCGGCGAGCTCACGTTTGCGGGGTCACGCCGAAGGCGGCGAGGCGTGCGGCAAGCGTCCCGGGGTCTGCGATGTCACGGAACCCACCGCGGCACAGACGCCATTGCGTCGTGCCACGGATCCAATCCTCGCGGCGCTTCTCGTCGAGCAGTATCTGCTCGATCGTCGCATCTGCTCGCAGCGCGGGGTCACGGTACTTCGCCTCGCCGTCGAACTCCCAGAACGTGCGACATTCCCGCAGCGCGATATCGACGAAGTATTCGCGGCCCGCCGGGCCCGCGATCGGCACCTGGAGGTCTAGATCACGGAATCCCAGGCGGAACAATTGCAGCCGACTTACGCTTTCCCCCGGCAGTTCCGCCCGCCCGTCGGCGAATTCGATGAGCCACCTGGCCCCCGCCACCCCGCGATGGCCCGCGGCTCTTGCCACCCGCTCTCGCATCCGCTCGCGCCAGGCGTCCTGGCTGGCGGAGTCGACCCCGTGCCTGCGTCCCGCTTCCCGCCGCAGGGCCGCATCGGCGCAAGAGAGCGCCACTTCCATGCTGCGAGTCCTGGCGACGTCGAAGACCGTGCGTTCCAAAGAGGTGCAGCGGATGCCGTCGATCTCGACGACGTCCGAATCGTTCGGTTCATCCTGGTGACGGCGAACGCGACCTCGACTGGGCGCCCGCGACCCCTCCGGCACCGTGAGTTCCACGGGAGTACGGCCGAAACGGTACTGCGGGAGGCCGTGGACGACAGCGGCGGTCAGATGGGAGAGCACGGCGTCCCCACCCCTCATCCGGGCGATGACCGCGAGGGCTTCGAGCCGGTGGACGGAAGCCGGGCGAAGGTCGGTCAGGGACTCGCGAGCGACATACATGCCGCGGTGCACCCGCACCCACTCTCCTTCAGCGTCCCGTCGGAGCCGTCGAGGCGGAACGTCGCGATCGAGAAGCTCGGCGCGAGAATGCAACAGGCTGCGCGCCTGGGAGAGGCTGATGTCATGTGGCATCCGGTCAGCGTGCCCCGAAGCCGACGCCCCGCGCCCTCGACACCCCCGCTTCTGTGGGCCCTCCCCCAAATCGCGCCCTTGTGCAGAATCCGTCGCCCCCAGCGCCGAAAGCACGCGGTGTTGCCGAGCGCACACGCTCGGCCGGACCCAAACATGTGCGCTCGACCCGAACGTGTGTCCCGACGCGGCCGCGAGCCCAGCGGGCCGGGGCGACGCCGCGCGTGCGACCACCGAGACACACCGGGGCGATGAACGTTGGGGCCGCCCGACGGGGTTAGGGTCGAACGCATGTCCCCCGAGCTCGTCGCCTCCCGCAGCGCCGACCTGGACGCGCGGATCGTCGCCGACTCCCGCGATCGGGTTGCGTGGATCCGCGCGCGCTCGCGCGGCATCACCGCGACCGACGTCGCAACCCTCACGAGCATGAACGCGATCGCGCGAGCGGCGGATGCCAAGCTCCTGGGCTCGAACTTCTCGGGCAACGCCTACACGGCGCACGGCCGTCGGCGCGAGCCCGAGATCGCCGGGTGGGTTGCTGCGACGCACGGCATCCAGCCCTCATCGGCGCTTTATCACGCCGTCGTCGAGAAGCGGCACCTGGCCACTCCTGACGGGGTCGTCGTGGATGCCGAGGGGCGCATCGTGCTGGCCGAGATCAAGACGACCAACAAGTCGTGGCGATCGATCCCCCGGACGTACCTGCGCCAGGTGTGGTGGCAGCAGCACGTGCTCGGCGCCGAGCGCACGCTCGTCGCCTGGGAGCAGCACGACGGCTTCGTCCCCGTCGACGACGAACCCCGCTGCCAGTGGGTGGACCGCGACGAGAAGGAGATCGCCTCGCTCGTCCGCCTCGCCACCTCTCTCATCGACGAGCTCTACCGCCGCACCACCGCGGCGCGCCTGCCGTCTGCCCGCCCGGAACCCACGGAGAGGTACCGCGCGCTGGCCCTGGTCGAGGGATAGTTGACCCGAATCAAGCACTCGGCGTATAGTTGATCTTCGTCAACTAACGCGCCGACGTCGTCGCGGCTTCCCTTCCTCCCCTGGAGAGCTCCGCATGGCTTCATCGATCCCGGACACCGCCGCGCCGCGGCGTGTGCTCCCCGCCCTCATCGGGCTGTTGCTCGGCATGTTCGTGTCGATGCTGGCGTCCACCGTCGTCTCGACGTCGCTGCCGGTCATCGTCCACGACCTGTCCGGCGATCAGAACGCGTACACGTGGGTCATCACGGCGACACTGCTCACCACGGCGATCTCGACGCCCATCTGGGGCAAGCTCGCCGACCTGTTCAACCGCAAGGTGCTCATCCAGATCGCCATCGCGATCTTCGTCCTCGCCACCGCCGCGGCCGGGTTCTCCCAGAACACCGACATGCTCATCGCCTTCCGCGCCGTGCAGGGCCTCGGCGCCGGCGGTCTCGCCGCCCTCAGCCAGGTCATCATGGCCGACATCATCAGCCCCCGCGAGCGCGGCCGGTACATGGGTCTGTTCGGTGCCGTCATGGCCGTCGCGACGGTCGGCGGGCCTCTTCTCGGTGGAGTCATCACGGACGCCTTCGGATGGCGCTTCAACTTCTTCGTCGCGCTGCCGTTCGCGGTCGCCGCCCTCGTCATCCAGCAGCGCACGCTGCACCTCCCGCCCCGCGCCGCGCGCCGGGTCAAGATCGACTACCTCGGCATCGTGCTGCTGTCCACGGCCGTGTCGCTGCTTCTGATCTGGGTCACCAACGCGGGCCGCTCGTTCGACTGGGCGAGCGCCGAGACGCTCCTGATGATCGGGGGCGCCGTGCTCGCGGCGATCCTCTTCATCGTGGTCGAGCTCCGCAGCTCGGAGCCGCTGGTTCCGCTCACGCTGTTCCGGGATGCCACCTTCACCCTCGCCACGATCGCGTCGATCGCGACCGGCCTGGCGATGTTCGGTACCTCGGTGTTCCTCAGCCAGTACATGCAGATGGCCCGCGGCGCCACGCCCACCGAGGCCGGCGTCATGACCATCCCGATGATCGCGGGGCTCCTGCTGGCATCCGTCATCGTCGGCGCCCTCATCACGCGCCACGGACACTGGAAGCCGTTCCTCGTCACGGGCGGGGTGCTGCTGATCGCGGGCACGTTCCTGCTCTCGACGATCCACTACGACACGAACTTCGCCCTCGTCTCGGTCTACATGTTCCTCCTCGGCGCCGGCGTCGGCATGACGATGCAGAACCTCGTCCTCATCGTGCAGAACACCGCCGACCCCGCGCGCATGGGCGCGGCGAGCTCGGGAGTGACGTTCTTCCGCAGCCTCGGCGGCACCATCGGCGTCTCGGTCATGGGCGCCGTGCTCGCCAGCACCGCGACCGGGCTGTTCACCGACCGTGCCACCGACCTGCAGGCCGCGATCGGTGCCCTGGGCCCTGCCGGCGCGCCCGTCGCCCAGGCGTTGCAGTCCGGGACCATCCCGCAGGTGTCGGCACTGCCCGAGGCCGTGCGCGTGATCGTGGAGGACATCTACGCCCAGTCCATCGCCCACGCGTTCCTCATCGCGGTGCCCGTGGCGATCGTGAGCCTCATCGCGATCCTGTTCCTCCCGAACCGCCCGCTCACGCGCATGACGACGTCCGAGCGCGTCGCGGCCAGCGAGGCCGACCTCGCGACCGTGTCGGTGCCCGCCGGAATGGCGAGCCTGTCGACGACGGGGACGGTCGCGACGGTGGATGCCGCACCCCGCCGTCGTGCACGCTCCGAGGCCGCGATGGGAGAAGATGGGTGACGTGACCCGCGAAGACGACGCCGAGCGACAGGTCGCCGTGCACGCGCTCGAGCAGTCGTTCTCGGAACTGATGACCGTGTTCCGCCGCTACGTCGCCGAAGCGGCGGAACGGGTCAGTCCGGGAATGCTCCCGGCGACGTTCAAGACGCTGTCGACCGTCAGCCGCTTCGGGCCCATGACCCTGTCCGCCCTCGCGGAGCGCCTGGCCGCCGACAAGGGCTTCCTCAGCCGGTCGATCAGTGAGCTCGAGGGTCTGGGATTGGTCACGCGCACCCCCGATCCCGTGGACCGTCGCTCGCGTCTGATCGCGGTGACCGAGGTCGGGGCCGCGCGTTTGGGGGAGGCCCGCGCGCCGCACCAGAGCCGTCTGCACGAGGCGATGGCCGACTGGTCGGTCACGGAGATCCAGCACCTGTCGACGATGCTGCACGCGCTGGCCGTCGGCGGAGTCCCCGACCGCGGCTGAGCAGATCGCGGCGGATCAGTCCGCGGCGGAGCACTCCGCGGATGCGCGGCTCTGCGACGCGACACGGTGATCGAGGTGTAACACCGTCGAGACAATGGCGCGCTTGACTGAGGGAGTCGAGGCGGAGTCGCCGACGACGTCACCCCCGAGGAGGAGCGCCCGATGAGATTCCGATCGACGCGTCCGGAGGCCGACGTCGCGGCACCCGAGCCCGCTCTGCCCGAGTCCATGCGCGCGACGGTTCTGGACTCGCCGGGTGGACCCGAAGCGCTCCACAGCGCGCGCGTCCCCCTGCCGGTGCCGATCCTGAGCGAGGTGCTCGTCCGGGTCGTCGCGGCCGGGGTGAATCCCATCGACGCCAGGACGCGCGCCGGGCGCGGCGCGTGCGACGCGATCACGGCGTGGCCGGCGACGCTCGGCTACGACTTCAGCGGCGTCGTGGTGGCGACGCCCTACGAATCGCACCCGTTCCCGCCCGGGACCGAGGTGTTCGGGATGACGCCGACTCCGCGGACGCCCGGCACGTACGCCGAGTACGCGGTGGTGCCCTCGCTCTCGCTCGCTCGCAAGCCCCTGTCGCTCTCGCACGTCGAGGCGGCGGGTGTGCCCGTGGCCGCGCTCACGGCGTGGGGCGTGGTCGTCGAGACGGCGCTCGCCCACGCGAATCAGCGCATCCTCGTGCACGCCGGAAGCGGCGGGGTCGGGCATTTCGCCGTGCAGTTCGCCGCGTATTTCGGAGCGCACGTCATCGCGACCGGTTCGCCGAACAATCTCGACTGGTTGCGCGAGCTCGGCGCGGCGGAGGTGGTCGACCACACGGCGGTGCGGTTCGAAGAGGCGGTCGCCGATGTCGATGTCGTCGTCGATCTCGTCGGTAACGCCCTCGACGACACCGGGACGCGGTCGCTCGATGTCCTGCGTCCGGGCGGTCTGCTGATCGAGGTCCCCACCGGCGCATGGCCGGGCTTCCGCGAGGCCGCGTCGGCGCGTGGCATCCGCTCGACGGGATACAAGGTCGTCCCCGACGGCAGCGCCCTGGCGACGGTCGGGCGGCTCCTGGACTCCGGTGCCGTCCGTGTGTTCGTCGATCGCGTCTTCGATCTGGCGGATGCCGCCGACGCCCACCGCGAGCTCGAGAAGGGGCACACGCGCGGAAAGATCGTGCTGCGGGTCAGCGACGACTGACGCGCTGCGTCGCGAGGACCCGTCGCCCCTCGCCGACCACCTCGTCCGCGACCTCGTCGAGGAGCGGAGACGTGAGGTTCCACTGCTGCCAGAACAGCGGAACGTCGATGGGATCGCCGCCGAGCCTCACGAGCGTGCCGTCGGCGAGTCCGTGCGCGGATTGGAACTCCGGCAACAGCCCCCAGCCGAACCCCAGGGCGACCGCCGTCGCGAAATCCTGCGAGGCGGGCACACGGTGCCGCGGCGGCTCCCCCGTCGATACCCCGCGCGTGGTGAGCCACTGCGACTGGAGGTCGTCGCGGCGGTCGAAGTCGACGAGCGGGGCCCGGGCGAGGGCCGCGCCGTCGACCCCGCCCGGGAACCAGCGTTGCGCGAACCCGGCCGCGGCGACCGCTTCGTACCGCAGGACCCCGAGATCGCGCACACGACAACCCGCGACCGGCGCCTCCCGCGACGTGACCGCGGCCATCACGACCCCGCTCTCGAGCAGCCCGGCGGTGAAGTCCTGGTCGTCGCGGTGCAGATCGAACACGACGGGACGCCGCTGGGCGACACGGTGGAGCGGCGGCAGGAACCAGGTGGCGAGAGAATCGGCATTCACCGCCAGCGGAACGGATGCCACGTCGCCCCCCTCCGCGCCCATGGCAGCGAGGGCGTCGTGTTCGAGCAGCGCGAGCTGGCGCGCGAGGCGCACGACGGCATCGCCCGCCGCGGTCGTGCGCACGGGCTTGGATCGCACGAGCACGACCCGCCCGACCTGATCCTCGAGAGCGCGCAGGCGTTGGCTCACCGCCGACGGGGTGATGTGCAGGCGCCGAGCCGCGGCATCCAGGGTTCCTTCGTCGACGACCGTGGCGAGCGTCCGCGCGAAGTCCAGAGGGATCGACATGAAGCAATGCTAATGCTCTGTCAGAATGCTGAACTGTACTTGAGATAGTCGCGAACCTATCGTCGAGGTGTGCTCTCCCCCCTTCTGGCCGGCTTCGGACTCGGCCTCTCGCTCATCGTCGCCATCGGCGCACAGAACCTGTTCGTCCTCCGCCAGGGCGTGCGCCGCGAGCACGTGATCGCGGTCGTCGCCGTGTGCGCCGTATCCGACGCCCTGCTCATCGCCGTGGGCGTCTCCGGCATCGGCGCGGTCGTCGCCGCCGTTCCGTGGCTCCTCGACGTCGTCCGCTGGGCCGGCGCGGCATTCCTCCTCGGCTACGGCGCGGTCGCCGCCCGCCGGGCGCTCCGCCCCTCCGGCGCCGTCCTGCACGTGGAGGCGGAGACGTCCCCCGCGGACGGCGCCGTGCGCACACGGACCGTGACCACGACGCGCGCCGCCGCGATCCTCACGTGCCTCGCGCTGACGTGGCTGAACCCGCACGTCTACCTCGACACGGTGTTCCTGCTCGGATCCGTCGCCGCCACCCACGGCGACGCCCGCGGCATCTTCGGTGTCGGGGCCGCCGGTGCCAGCGTCGTGTGGTTCACGGCGCTCGGGTTCGGGGCGCGCTTCCTCGGGCGCTGGCTCGACTCTCCGCGCGCCTGGCGCGTGCTGGACGCCGTGATCGCGCTGGTGATGTGGGTGCTCGCGTTCTCCCTCGTCCTCCCGGTGTTCACCGGCTGAGGGCACAATGGAGCCATGCCAACCGTCGCGATCACCGTCCGCGGTCACGTGCAGGGCGTCGGATTCCGCTGGGCCCTCCGCGCCGAAGCCGAACGCGTCGGCGTCACCGGCTGGGTCCGCAATCGTCGCGACGGATCGGTCGAGGCCCACGTCAGCGGCGCGCAGCCGGAGATCGACGAGGTCGTCGCCTGGGCGCACCACGGTCCGCCTCTCGCCCGCGTCGAGCGGGTCGAGATCGCCGTGGTCCCGGATGCCGAGGACCACACGGCGTTCGAGATCCGCGCGTCCGCCTAGTCTCGGTCGGCCGGGAGTCCGGCTCGGAGCTCCGCGAGCACGTCGCCGGCGTCGTCGAGACGGGTGAGACCCGCGGCCTGCCCCGCCCACAGCGACAGCAGCTCTCCCTCGCCCGCAACCGCGGCCGCTGCCCGGAAGACGCCGGTGAGCCAGTTCTGCGCGGGGAACGGCGCGATCGCACCGGCCGCTTCGATCTCACGGACGGCGTGGTTCGGGATGCCGCGCGCCAGCCGCCCGCTCATCGCCCGTGTCAGCACGGTGTCGGTGTCGCTCGCCGCGGCCAGGGCGGCACGGTGGGCGGCCGACGCCGCGGACTGACGGGTGCCGAGGAACGCGGTGCCGACCTGCACCCCGGCGGCGCCCAGCGCGAACGCGGCGGCGACGCCCCGGCGATCCGCGATCCCCCCGGCCGCGATGACCGGCACCGACACGGCGTCCACCACCTGCGGCACGAGCGCGAACGTTCCCACGAGCGATGTCGCCGGGTCGCGCAGGAACGACACGCGATGGCCCCCGGCCTCCATCCCGGTGGCGACGACGGCATCCACACCCGCCGTGTCCAGAACGACGGCCTCGGCGACGGAGGTGGCCGTGCCGACCAGACGGATGCCGTGCTCCCGGGCCCGCGCGACGGTCGCGGCATCCGGCGCTCCGAACACCACGCTGAGCACGTCCGGGCGTGCGGCGAACACCGCGTCGAGCTGGGCGCTCAGGGACGGGAGGAAGGCCGTCGGCACCTCGGGGAGCGAGACCCCGGCCGCGGCGAAGAGGGGAGCCATGGCATCCAGGACCGGGGTGAGGTCCACGTCGGCCGGCTCCACTTCGTCGCCGCGCGGCCACCACAGGTTGACCGCGATCGGCCGATCGGTCGCCTCACGCAGCTGCCGGATCGTGTCGTGGATGCGGTCGGGTGTATAGCCGTACAGGCCGAACGACCCCAGGCCACCGCCATCGCTGACCGCCGCGGCCAGCGGCACCGACGACACACCCCCGAACGGGCCGAGGACGATCGGGACATCGATGCCGAAGAGTTCCGTCAGCCGCGACACGATCAGTCCAGCGGGCGCAGGAGGCGGTCGAGGAACCGACGCGTGCGTTCCTTCTTCGGCGCGGTGAACAGCACGCCGGGCGCGCCGCGCTCGACGATGACCCCCTCGTCGAAGAACAGCACCTCGTCCGCGACCTCGCGGGCGAAGCCCAGCTCGTGCGTGACGATGATCATCGTCCAGCCGTCGTCGGCGAGTCCGCGCAGAACCTTCAGCACCTCGCCCACCAACTCGGGGTCGAGGGCGCTCGTCGGCTCGTCGAACAGCAAGAGATCGGGCTCGAGGGCCAGCGCTCGGACGATCCCGACACGCTGCTGCTGCCCGCCCGAGAGCTCCGACGGGTACGCGTCACGCTTCTCGGTGAGACCGACACGCGCCAGGAGAGCCTCGGCACGCGCGGTCGCGGTGGCCTTCGGGACCCCGTGCGCCTGCACCGGTCCCTCGATGACGTTCTGCAGCACGGTCAGGTGCGGGAACAGATTGTGGTGCTGGAAGACCATCGCCGAGCGGTCGCGCATCGCCGCGCGGTCAGCCTTGGACACTTTGCCGGCGAAGTCGATCGTCGGCCCGCCGTCGAAGACGACGCGGCCCTGCTCCGGCGTCTCGAGAGCGTTCAGACAGCGGAGCACCGTGGTCTTGCCCGACCCGGACGGGCCGATGAGCACGAGCACCTCTCCGCGCTGCACCTCGAGGTCGACGCCGTCGAGGACACGGTTCGCGCCGAAGTTCTTCTGCAGACCGTGGACCCGCAGAAGCGGGGTCACGGGCGCCGGGGTCTGGGCATCGTCACCGTGCGACATGGCGATCGAGCCTCCTCTCGAGGACTCCCTGTCCCGCGGACAGCACGAGACAGAACAGCCAGTAGATGAGCGCCGCTTCGAGGTAGATCGCCATGAACTCGTACGAGAAGGCGGCGATGTTCTGCGCCTGTCGGAACAGCTCGGTGACCAGGATGAGGGATGCCAGCGAACTGTCCTTCACGAGCGAGATGAACGTGTTGGACAGCGGAGGGACGGAGACCCGAGCGGCCTGCGGAAGGATGATGCGCGTCAGCGTCCTGCCGGGAGGGAGCCCGACGACGTGCGCGGCCTCCCACTGTCCCTGCGGGACCGAGAGGATCGCGGCGCGGATCACCTCGGCGGCGTACCCCCCGACGTTCAGCGAGAAAGCGATGACCGCCGCGGGGAACGGGTCGATGACGACCCCCACCGCGGGAAGGCCGTAGAAGATCACGAACAACTGCACCAGCAACGGGGTGCCGCGGATGACGGAGATGTAGAACCGCGCGACCCCGCGCAGCACGATGTTTCGCGAGAGACGCAGGAGCGCCATTCCCAGCGCGATGACGAGACCGATGGCGAACGACGCCAGTGAGAGCGGGATGGTGCCCCGCAAACCCGCCAGCACCATCGGCCAGAACGAATCGATGAGCAGTGTCCAGATGTCGTTCACTCGGCCTCCTTCCTGTCACGCACGCGGCGCGCCCGCGCCCCACGCTAAACGGGAGACGCGGGCGCGCGTCGGGGCTTTACTTCGTGACGTCGGCGCCGAAGTACTTCTCGCTGATCTGGGCGAGGGTCCCGTCGGCGCGGAGCTCCTCGAGCGCGGTGTCGATGGCATCCGCGAGGGCCTGCTTGTCCTGGGTCGTCGCGAAGGCGCTCTCGGAGGAGTCCTCCGTCTCGGCGGCGATCTTCAGACCCGTGGGGCTGTTGGTCTTCTCGTAATCGAGATAGGTCAGCTGATCGTTGACCGTAGCGTCGACGCGGCCCTGCTGCAGCAGCGCGACGGCCTGCGCCCACCCCTCGACGGCCTCGACCTGCGCACCGCTCTCGGTGGCCAGCTCGTACCAGTTGCTCGTCAGCGACTGCGCGGTGGTCTTCCCGGACAGGTCGGCGAAGCTCGAGATCGACGAGTCGTCCTCGGCGGTCACGACGACACCGCGCGAGACGGTGTAGGGCGAGCTGAACAGGTACTTCTCCTGCCGCTCGGGGTTGATCGAGACCTGGTTGGCGATGACGTCGAAGCGTCCGGCGTCGAGGCCCGCGAAGATGGCATCCCACTGGGTCTCCTGGAACCGGACCTCGAGACCGAGCTTGTCGGCGACGGCCTCGGCGATCTCGACGTCGAAACCTGTCAGCGCGCCCGACTCGTCGTGGAACGAGAACGGACGGTAGGTCCCCTCGGTGGCGACGGTCAGCGTGCCGCCGCTGACGAGGCCGAGGTCATCGCCCTGCTCGGCCGAACCGGACGTGGAGCCTCCGCTGCACGCGCTGAGCGCGAGGGCGAGAGCACCGAGGGCTGCGGCGAGAACGGGAAGACGACGACGGGGCATAGCTGTTCCTTGCTGTGGTGCGGGTGAGTGCGGGGGGGGG
>NZ_RBZY01000019.1 GCF_004022425.1 Microbacterium enclense
GCCCCAGTGCGGCGGCCGCGGCACGGGCGTGACGTCGGCGAAGCGCGCTTCGACGGCAGCCATGGCGTCATCCAGTGCGGCTCGGGATGCCACGGACTCCGACTGGTGGCTCGCCCAGGCCGACAGCTGCGACCCGCGCGGACGCGAAGCGAAGTACGCATCATCTCGCTCGGCCGGCAGCGGCTTCGCCGTGCCCAGGACGATGACCTGCCGCTGCAGCGCGTACCAGGGGAAAAGCACCGACACCGCCGGATTCTCGGCGAGCGCGCGCCCCTTCCGCGACTCCCGGTTGGTGAAGAACCACAACGCGCCGTCGTCGTCGATCCCGCGCAGGAGCACGGTGCGCGAGGTCGGGGAGCCCTCGGCATCCACCGTCGACACCACCATCGCGTTCGGTTCGGGCAGGTCGGCGGCCTCCGCGAGCCAGCCCTGGAACAGCGCGATCGGCGAGGCCGAGAGCGCGTCGTCATCGAGTTCGGCGAGCGTGTAGTCGAGCCGGTGGGCGAGGGGGTTCTCGGTCATCGCGGGGTCCTTCGGTGGGGCTCGGGAGGCACCATCGTACGGCCGAGCGCCGACAGGACGGGCGCGGTTGTGGAATACCCGCCGCGCACCCCGGGTTGGGGAGAGCCGGCCCTGTTTCCCCTCGAAAGGACCCCCATGAGCCTGTTCAGCCCCACCACCGTCGGCGACGTCGACGTCCGCAACCGTGTTTCGCTCGCCCCGATGACCCGCCTGCGCGCGAGCGCCGACGGCGTTCCCGGGCACCTCATCGCGACCTACTACGCGCAGCGCGCGGGTATCGGTCTGCTGGTGACCGAGGGCGTCTTCCCGAGCGCCGAGTCGCGGGCGTACCCCGGTCAGCCGGGCATCGTCACCGACGCGCAGGCGGCCGGCTGGGCGAAGGTGGCGGATGCCGTGCACGCCGAGGGCGGAGCGGTCTTCATGCAGCTCATACTGCAGGATCGTGAAGGTGTTGTCACCGGAGTCGGCGCCGGAGCCGGCGCATCCGGCGAGTGAGACGGACACGACGGTCGCGGCGAGGATGCCGAGTCCGACACGCGCCGCACTGCGCTTGGTCGCTTTCATTTCTCTCCTCTAGTGGGGGCGGCCGCGTTCGCGGGCGCGCCGGATACCGGCCATGCGCGTGCATGGTCGGACGGTTCGGGGTGATGGCTAGGTTCGGGGCGGAGGCCCCACTGACCCGCGCTCGATGAGGGGGCATGTCAACGTCGTCACGCCGGGCGGCGCCGACACGTTGCCGTGAATGCGGTCGATCGCCCGGCGGGCCGCCCATGCGCCCATGTCGTGATGAGGGAGACGCATCGTCGTGAGACCCGGTCGCAGGGCGTCGGCGATGAACAGCTGATCGTCGAAGCCCACGACAGACAGGTCGTCGGGGATGCGCAGTCCGAGATCCGTTGCCGCCTGGAAGACAGCGAAGGCGATCTGGTCGGAGAAGCAGAACACGGCGGTCGGCCGGTCGGAACGCTCGAGGAGTCGCCGCACCGGCGCATACGCTGCGGCGGTCGCGGGTTCGGGCAGCTCCACGATGAGCGACGGGTCGCCCAGGATGCCGTCAGCGTCGAGGGCGTCCTGGTAGCCGGCGCGTCTCAGTTCCGTGGCGACGAAGGTTCCGCTCTGCACCGTGCAGAACGCGATCCGCGCGTGGCCGTGTCGGATCAGATGGGCCGTGGCGTCGAATGCGGCGCCCCGCTCGTCGGGAACCACGCCGTCCGCCACGGCGGCTGACGCGGCGAACCCGTCGAGCACCACCACCGGCAGGGTCGGCGGAATGACCGGGAGAGCCACCTCGCGATGGAACTGCGCTGCCACGATCACGGCATCGATGTCGCGCTGCAGAAGTGCGCGCGACGACTGGTCGAGCATCTCGGCCCGATCGGTGGTGTCGATGATCATCGCGAGGTAACCGCTGTCCCACGCCTCGCTTTGCACCCCCTCGAGCATCCGACCGGCGAAGGGCACGCTGGCTACGCGGTCGGACAAAACCCCGATCGTGTGCGTGCGCTTGGTCTTCAGGCCCCGCGCGAGCTGGTTGGGGATGTACCCCATGTCTTCGGCCATCACACGGATGCGGGCCGCGGTCGTCGCATTCACTCGACCGGCGTGGCGGTCGTTGAGCACCAGCGACACGGCAGAGGGCGACACGCCCACCGCGGCGGCGAGGTCTTTCAACGTGATCACGACGGCTCCTTCGACATCAATCGTTTGACCGATCCCGCGGGGCGCGGCGTCAAACGTTTGATGCGACCGTAGGAGCGTCAAACGCGTTGACGCAAAACCTCGTTACCGTTTCGTTGCCTGGCTCACCGGGCGATGTCGCGCCTCCGGAACGCGGCGAACGCCAGCGCGAGAAACACCGCGACCACCGCGACCGTTCCGAACACACCCGTCAGGTCGGCACCGTCCTCGATCACCGGGATGTGCCAGAACGGGCTGATCGCCAGAACCTCATCGCTGAAGTCGAACGTCGGTCCGAGGATCGTGAGACCGAACGTGGCGACGACACCCGCCCACGCCGCGACGGCCACGTGCGGTCTCGCGGAGAAGACGACGGCGGCGAGCGCGACGAGCGACCACACGGCCGGGAGCGAGGCGACCGACTGCAGGAACGCCCCGTCGAACGTCAGCCCGATGTCCGCCCCGGCCGCCAAGAGCGCGACGAGCGTGCCGGAGAGCAGGACGCACACGGTCGACAACCCGAGCGCCATCGCGAGGTTGCTGCCGAGGTAGGTCGCGCGGTGAACTCCCCCGGCGAGGACGGGTTCGACACGATCCGCGCCCTCCTCGGTGCGGATCCGGAGCACGACCTGCACGCCCGGAATCGCGGCGAGGATGCCGATGAGACTCACCACCGTGAGCAGGAACGCCGACACCAGCTCGTCCGACGTGGTCGCCCCGGCTGCGAGCACCTGGGCCACCGCGGGGTTGTCTCCGAGCAGGTCCTGGATCGACGTCACGAAGTATCCGAAGACCAGCCCGAGCGCGAGGAACGCGATCACCCACACCACCGCCGAGGGAGCGTTGAGACGTGCGGCAAGCGCCCCCGTCGAGCGGACGCGCCCCCGCTCGCCGATGGGCGGCGCCGACGACCCGAGCACGACGAAGGGGCCAACGGTTGCCCGTCAGCCCCTCGTCGATGTGCGCGCTCGGCGGCACCGAGACTCAGTGCTCGTCGTAGTGCTCGCCGTGCGAGGCGTGCTTGTGCCCGTCGTGCACGTAGTCGACGTGATCGTCGTGCGAGACGGTCTCGTGTCCGCAATCCGCGCCGTGGGCGTGCTCTGCGACCGTGTGCTCGGCGACACTCTCGTGCTCGTCGTAGTGGTCGTCGTGCTGGACCGCCTCGTGGCCGCAGTCGGCCCCGTGCGCGTGCTCGGACACCGTGTGCTCGGCGTGAACCTCAGTCGTGCTCATCAGATCTCTCCTTTGTCAGAGGCGTCCCCTTCGAGGACGTGGGTGATCGCGTCGTCGACGACGTGCGCGATGTGGTGGTCCGCGAGTTGGTAGATCGCTTCACGCCCGGCGCGTGACACGGTCACTATTCCCGCCTGCCGCAGCGTCCGAAGGTGCTGCGACACCAGCGGTTGCGACATCTCACTGCGCTGCACCAGCGCGCTCACCCCGGAGGGCTCCGAGGCAAGCAGCCGGACGAGGTAAAGGCGCGACGGCGATCCGAGAACCTTGAACAAGGACGCCGTCGCTTCTAGCCCCGCTTCGCGTTCCACCTGATCAGCACACCACAACACATAAACGAATCGCAATACGTGCATGCAACTGATAACGATGATCGAAACTCCGGGTCGTCGCGGTGTCGGTGCCCGGGAGTAACGTCGGCGCCATGACACCGGACGAACTCTTCCTCCACTCCGACGCCGCCCTCCGCGAGGTCATCGACCAGCTCGATCCCGCTGACTTCTCCGCCCCCGTGCCGAAGGAGTGGAGCGAGCTCGAATCGCCCACGCTGCTCGGCATCCTGGGCCGCCACGCCTACGACGAGGCGTGGATCCCCGACGTGATCGCCGGGCGTGCGGCCGCCGACGGCGACCCGTTCGCCGACGTGGACCTCCTGGGCGACGACCCGATCGCCTCTTACGACGCTCTGAACGACGCTGCGACGGCCGCGGTGCGCTCGGGCGACTTCGCCGAGACCTTCCGGTTCATCTATGGCGATTACCCCGCCGCCGACGGTTTCGCTCACCTGTCGATGTATCGCGCGTTCCAGGCATGGTCAATCGCGAAGCACTTCGGCATCCCATTCCACCTCTCCCCCGAGCTGATCGCCGGGCTCAACGAGCACGTCACCCCGCACGCCGACGAATGGCGACAGTGGGGCGTGTTCCCTCCGGCGATCGAGCCGCCCGCGGATGCCGATGACGAGACGCGGCTGCTGTGCGCGGTGGGGTTCTGGGTGGCGTAGGCGCCTCAGGCCTCGGAGGAACCCGGGCCGAGCTGACACGCGAGACCTCAAGGTCAGACTTGCGCGCGCTGCGCCGTCATCCGTTTCTCGATCAGGTACATGATGGCGATCGAAATGAGCGCCACGGCGGCGAGGAGCATCGTCAGAATCGCGAGCCCCTCGAACAGACGCCACTCGGCGAAGACACCGCCCAGGATGTTGCCGAGCAGGTATCCCGCACCGACCACGACCGAGTACGCGCCCATGATGAGGCCGCGGTTGTCGCGATACTCGGCCGAGATGTCGCTGAGGTGGCTGAGCGCGGCGGGGGTGAACCCGGCCTCGAGGAACACCCCGACGAGGACGAGGGGGATCGCCACTCCGAGCGGCAGCCCTCGATTGGCCAGCAACAAGCCGACCGAGGCGAGGACGGCGCCGAACACCGTCACGAACAACGTGGGGACGGTCGGCAGCTTCCCGATGAAGAACGCCCACGCGACGATGCAGAGACTGAAGACGAGAACATAGATGCCGAGCACGGCCGAGAGACCTGCTTCGTTGCCGGCGAACGCACCCGGGAAGAGCTGGTCGGGATCGGTCTGGTCACCGGCCAGCACGAAGGTGATCTGCGACGTGACCCACGTGCCGAGAATCGCGTTCACGGCGACCCAGGCCGGGAGGAACGCCAACAGCCGCGGTTGCGTGAGCACGCGGATGCGATCGCCCACCATGGGCGGTGGCGCCGCCGCTTCGGCGGCGACGGTCTCCGGCACTGACCCCGGCGAGCGAACGAACAGCAGCACGAGGACCGATGCGATGACGTACACGACGGCGAGCGTCACGAAAGACCACAGCCCCAACGCCCCGTACAACAGGGGTCCGGCGACCGCGCCGAGCGCGATACCTCCCGAGGAGGAGAGTTCGTAGAGACTCGTCACCCGTCCCCTCCGCATCCGGTCGTCATCGCTCGCATCGGCGAGCAAGCCGAGCGTCGCGGGAGCCGCGATCGCCGCGCCGGCTCCGTCCAACAACCGCGACGTGCCGACGATGACCACGACGAGGACGATCGAGGGTGCCGTCGCCACGATCGACGCACCCGGAGTGATCACGATGCCCGCTGCCGCCAGCAGAGGCGCGGCGATGAGGAACACGCGCCGGCCGCGCCGATCGCTGGCCGACCCCGCAATGGGCGCCAGGATCAGCTCGGCCAAGAAGCTCAGACCCGAGAGCGCGCCGAGCAAGACAGCGCCCACGGGCGCACCGTCGCGCGCGAGGTCGACGAAGTACGCGCCCAGCACGAGCGCTCCCGCGGCCGAGGCTGTGCGCAGAAGAAGTTGCGCGACGATGACGGCGCCGGCGCCGCGGCCCTGCCCCGGAGGCGACGAAGCAGAAGTCATGCGTACAGCCTGATGGATCAACCGCCGCTGAGGCGCGAAGGTGCCGAACACGTCGACGCCGTCCTCGATCTCACGGGCGGCGGCACAGCCGCCACGATCTCCGTACTGCCGCCGTCAGTGCAAACGCGCGGGCGACGCGTCAGCCGCCGCCGCCGCCGATTCGGGTCCAGGCCGCCCGACCCTCCGCTCGGCGCGACGCCTCGTAGGGCGTCACCCGTGCGTCGTCGCCGGCGCGGCGAAGATCATCGCGCGTGGTCCGCCGCGTCCTGATCCAGTGGATGAAGATCCAGACCAGCGCCACGGCGCCGAGCAGCAGAGTGACGGCGAGCACGATGACGAGGTCCATGACGGCGATGCTACGCCGCCCCTCGTGGAGGTGGGTGGCTGTAAACTCCGCCCACAGATGTCCAGGATCAGGCCGTTTCTCCGGGGTAACTGTCCTCGGATCGCCGTTCGGATTCCGGTGAGAAAAGTCCCATCTGGCGGTCTCAGCCGCTCGCGACGTCTTCTCGGCGCTGGCTCAGCAGAGTGTGGAGATCTCCCGAGGCGCCGAGGAGTGCGACGCTGCGGCGATTCAGATCAGTCAGCCGCTCGTCGAGAAGTGCTTGCGCCTCCGCGGTCAGGCCGTGCTCGCGAAGCTGCTCGAGCACACGCGAGATCGGGGGGATGCGATGCCCCCCGCTTCGCAATGCTGCGACGATCCGTGCTTCGGTGATAGCCCGGGCGTTGTAACGGCGGGGCTGTGACCGGCTCGTCCGCTCGGGGTTTACAAGTCCTTCGTGCTCCCAGTGGCGTAGTGCCGATGAGCGGACACCAATGGCTTCTGCGAGCTCACTGATCGTCATGGAGTCGCGGTCGTCGAAGACGTCGGCGGTGTCGGCGAGGACGGCTCGTAGGCCGCGACTCGCTTCGCGGACCTGGTCTCGGCTGCGGGCGAGCATGGCATGCAGGCCGTCGATCCTCTCCGCGGCGGTATCGAGAGTGCCCTGCAGAAGAGTGGGCATCATCTGTCGCGCCGGCACGGGACCTATCGCGGCTGCCAATCCGCGATAGGCGCGAAGCGCGATGATGTGGCGCTCCTCGTATCGCCGATATCCGTTGGGGGTGCGCTCGGCGGCAGGTAGGACTCCGAGCCGCTCAAGGTCACGAACTTGCTGCGTGGAGTACCCCACAAGCCGGGCGATGGCAGCCGTCGTCCATTCAGCCTCTTGAGACTTACTCGTTGGCATGCTCGTTCCCATCACGTCAAAGTCCACATAAGCACTTGAGGGCGACGATTGAGGCATGGAGATGGATGAGATTGTCGACATTGTCAGCAGCTTCGACGGAGTGCTCGTGGTCACCCCAGGCGAGGGGAGCGGATCGCCGGAGTTGGCGTGGGGCGATGCGTTCTTCTACTACGCCCCCGATGGCGTGATGCCGGAGCGGACTCAGCCATACGGAACGATCGTGACGAAGAACTACCCGGACGACGCAGAATCGAGACTCGACGATCCAGACCGGTTCCGCGTGAACATCCACATCGGCCGCGACCGCTCGCCGCAGATCGTGGACGAGGGCGCGAGTCCCGCAGATCCCGACGTGTTCGTGGCACACCCGCTGTACGGAACGGCCGGATGGGTGTCGGTGGTGAACCCAGCAGAGTCGACGTCGGAGCAAGCCATCTCGCTGTTGCGCGACGCCCACGAGGCAGCGCGAGCTCGTGCTTCTCGTCGGGCCGGCTCGGCCTGATGGGATCGCCGCAATCGTTGAGCGAGATCGATCGGCGGGTCGTGGCAGCGTGGGCCGCTGACTGCGCCGAACGAGTCCTCGCGGCATTCGAGTCGGAGGCGCCCACAGACCCGCGGCCGCGCGACGCGATCGCTCGCACCCGCGCCTTCGCGCGCGGCGAGATCGATGCCGCCGCAGAGATCCGACGTCGTTTCGTCGCAGGGCGCGCCGCCCACGACGTCACAACCCCACCGGCCATCGCGGCAGCACGAGCAGCTGCACAAGCCGCCGGCGTCGCACACATGGGCGCCCACGCCCTCGGAGCCGCCGCATACGCCGCCCAAGCAGCGGGCCTGTCGAGACCCGATCACGTCGACGCTGTCCGCGACGAGATCCGCTGGCAGCTTGAGCAATTGAGCCCGGAAGCCAGGACGGCGCTACGACAGCTGCCACTCCTCGGGGAAGACACGGCCGGCCCCCTTGGACCCGGGCTCCTCAGCCGAGGCGTCCTCGGCGCCAACATCCGCGCCATTCAAGCGGGCCTGAGGTAGCCGCGACAGAACGGGACATTTGTGCTGGGAAAAAGGGCGGTCGAGCTCCTTCGCGAAAAACACGCTCGCAGCCTTGAGGACCTCGTTCGCCTTATGCAACTCCGAGACCTCCTTCTCCAGCTGCTTGATCCGCGCCGCGGCGTCGGTGGTGACGCCGGGCTTGGTGCCGGCATCAACCTCGTACCGGCGCTGCCAGAGCCGCAGCGTCTCCGGGCTCATCCCCAGCAGCCCGGCCACATGCCGGACCGCGCTCATCATGCTCAGGGCTCCGGCCGCGCCTCCGCGAGCATCCGCAACGCACGCTCACGCATCTCCGGCGAATACTTCCTGTTCAGGCCGATTCATCGGACACAATGAGCCGGAATTTACAGTGGCCCCGAGCTACATCCCCGGCGCCATGTCGGCGAACCGCGAGTAGTGGCCCTGGAACGCGACCGTGATCGTGTCGGTCGGACCATTACGGTGCTTCGCCACGATCAGGTCGGCCTCACCGGCACGGGGGCTGTCCTTCTCGTACGCGGCCTCGCGGTGCAGGAGCACCACCATGTCGGCATCCTGCTCGATCGAGCCCGACTCACGCAGGTCGGACAGGGCGGGCTTCTTGTCGGCACGCTGCTCGGCACCACGGTTCAGCTGCGACAGCGCGATGACGGGAACCTGCAGTTCTTTCGCCATCAGCTTCAGCGCACGCGAGAACTCACTGACCTCCTGCTGACGCGACTCGACGCGCTTACCGCTCGTGAGCAGCTGCAGGTAGTCGATGACGACCATCTTCAGACCCTCGCGCTGCTTCAGGCGACGGCACTTCGCGCGGATCTCGACCAGCGTCATGTTCGGGCTGTCGTCGATGTACAAAGGGGCGTCGTTGATACGGCCGCGGGTGGCGGCCACCGTCGTCCAGTCGCGCGAGTCGAGCGTGCCTTTGCGCATGCTCTGCAGCGGGATCGCGCCCTCGGCGCTCAGCAGGCGCATCGCGATCTCGCTGCGCCCCATCTCGAGCGAGAAGAAGATCGTGGGCATGTCCGCCTTGACCGCGGCGGCACGCGCGAAGTCGAGCGCGAGCGTCGACTTACCCATGGCGGGACGCGCGGCGATGACGATCATCTGGCCGGGGTGCAGACCGTTCGTCAGCTGGTCGAGCCCGGCGAAGCCGGTCGGGATGCCGGTCATCGACCCGTCGCGACCGCGAGCGGCCTCGATCTCTTCGACCGCGGCATCCACCGCCATCGTCAGGGGGATGTAATCTTCGGCGCTGTCGTCGCCCGAGACGTTGTAGATCTCGGCCTGCGCGCTGTTGACGAGCTCGGTCGGGTCGCCCTCGCCCGCGTAGCCCATCTGCACGATGCGCGTGCCGGCCTCGACCAGACGGCGCAGCAGCGCGCGCTCGGCGACGATCGACGCGTAATACCCGGCGTTCGCCGCCGTAGGGACGATCGAGGTGAGCGTGTGGAGGTAGTCGGCGCCGCCGGCGCGCTGCAGCTCACCGGTCTTGATGAGCTCGTCGGTGACCGCGACCACGTCGGTCGGTTCACCGTGCGAGTACAGCGTGAGGATCGCCTCGAAGATCAGCTCGTGCTTCGGCACGTAGAAGTCGGGCCCGCGCAGCGTCTCGATGACATCGGCCACGGCGTCTTTCGACAGCAGCATGCCGCCCAGGGCGCTCTGCTCGGCGAGGATGTCGTGCGGCGGAGTGCGCTCGGGCCGCGGCGACGATCCGCCGAGACGTTCGTTCGCGATGTCGGTGATCGACACAGGCACTCCTTCTCAGTTTCGGACGCACTCCCCCATCGGCCGGATTGCGCACGGAAAGCGCAACGACCACATCGGGATGACGACCTCGAGCAGCATCGAATCACCGACCTCCGACATCGACGCGCGGGTGGTGACGGGTCTGCCCGATGGGATGCACCCACGCTAAGGACGACCCCTCCTCCACGCAAACAGGCCTGTGGATAACTCTGTGGATAGTCTGCGAGAAACGCCGCGATTGCTGTGCACAACTCCTGTGGAGAACTCGGTGGATGATGTGGAATCTTCTTCTCAAAATGACCTCTAACCGGGTCTTTATCTCTCCACAGGAAACCTGGGGGAATCCTGTTTGAAGCAACGGTTGAAGGTTGCTCGACTTGACAAAAGAGTGTGGACAACCCGGGGGATAACTTCGGCGCTGAGCTACTGACTACCGCCCGCGCTGTCAAGTCATGTTCACGTGCGGCGTGTCGGCACGCCTCCCGTCGGACACCGCGTGGTAACTGACGGTTTCCTGAGACTCTGGCCTTCCCCCACGCACGGGCGTAAAGTCACCCGCCATAGACATGTCATAGGCGAATGTCGAAGGACTTTGGGGAGTCAGCAATGGATGCCGTGACCCGGCGAAGCGCGATCCCGGCGCTTCGCATGCTCGGGTGGGCGTTCGTTGCGGCCCTGGCATGGGTCTTCCTCTCCCTCACCTTCACGTCGTCGTCCGCGTCGGCGAACGATGACCGTTCCGGTCTTCTCGGCCTCGTCTCGGACACCGTGAACAGCACCACCGGAGCGGTGGGTGGACTCATCGATGAGACCGTGGCATCCGTGGTTCAGACGGTCGAGCCGGTAGCGGCTCCCGTCGCCCAGGTCGTGCCGGCACCCGTGAGCGAGCCTGTCCGCGCTGTCACGGAGACCACCGTCGACACCGTGCACACCGTGGTCGACACGGTCAACGACACCGCGGCGAGCGCGGTCGACACCGTCACCGACACCGTGTCGGACGTCGCCTCGTCGGAGGTCGTCGGATCGGTCGTCTCCCCCGTGGTCGATACCGTCGTCGCCGTTCCGGTGGTGGGCGACATCGTCTCGAGCGTCGGCCTCGACGACGTCGTGACCAAGGTCGTCGACACGGTCGATGAGACCCTGCCGGTCGTCGTCGGCACCGCCCCTCCGATCGTCCCGACGATCCCGGACGTCGGCACCCTTCCCAGCATCCCCGGCGGCAGCGTCGGCCCCGCCTCGCCCGCGCCGGTCGACCAGCCCGCCGAGGTCCTCGTGCCGGCCGAGGCCATCGTCCCGGCCGGTTCTGCCACCACCGACAGCCCGGTGAGCACCACCGCGGCGGCCGGCACCGCAGGTGTCCAGGCTGCCGAACAGGCCTTCGCCGCGGCCGCGACGAGCGTTCCCGGCGACAGCTCTGCCCACGGCACCGCGCCGCCCACCGAGGCCCCAATCGGCTACGGCCTGGGTGATGGCATCCCGGGGTCGTCTTCGGCATCCCTGTCGTCCGGTGCGAGCGGACCGACAGCCGCGCGCCTCGACGACCGCGCGGGTTCGCCGACCTTCGTCCTTCTCTTCCGCAGCGCTCTCGTCGACGACGATCTCCCCGGCGCTCCCACCTTCGCCACCGACGTCTCCCCTGACTGAGGCGGACCGCGTCGTGCCCCAGCACGACAGACGGTCCCCCGCGCGTTCCGCGCACCTCATTCACACCTCAGGAGAGAACTTTCATGCGCAAGATCTACTCGCGCGCCATCCTCGGCGCGTTGATCGGCGGCGGCTTGGCCGTCGTCGGGGCCGGCATGGCCCACGCCTCGGAGACGTCGGGTACCGACGGCCTCCTCTCGGGCGACCAGGCGATCATCTCGGTCGACCTGCCCGTCACCGTCGGCGGCAACGCCGTGTCGGTCATCGGTGACAGCGACACCTCGGATGCCAGCACCTCGGCACCCGCATCGCAGCCCACGGTGGATGCCACCACCGACGGCGGGGACAGCCTCCTCGGCGGCAATCAGGGCCTCGTCTCGGTGGACGTGCCCGTGACCGTCGGCGGCAACGCCGTGTCGGTCATCGGCGACAGCCACAGCGAGGATGCCGCGACCACGGGCGGCTCGGGCTCGGGCTCGGGCGACTCCGGCGACGTCGAGACCGACGGCGGCGACAGCCTCGGCGGCGGCAACCAGGCCGAGGCCCCTGTCTCGGCACCGGTGACGGTCGGCGGCAACGCCGTGTCGGTCATCGGCGACAGCCACACCCAGGACGCCACCACCACCGGTGGCTCGACCTCGGGCGGCGCCGGTGACGTCGAGACCGACGGCACCGACAGCCTCGGCGGCGGCAACCAGGCCGACGCTCCGGTCTCGGCACCGGTGACGGTCGGCGGCAACGCCGTGTCGGTCATCGGCGACAGCCACACCCAGGACGCCACCACCACCGGTGGCTCGACCTCGGGCGGCGCCGGTGACGTCGAGACCGACGGCACCGACAGCCTGCTCGGCGGGAACCAGGCGATCCTCCCGATCAGCGTGCCCGTCACCATCGGCGGGAACGCCGTTTCCGGGATCGGCGACAGCAACAGCGAGGACGCCACCACCAGCGGCGGCGGCTCGGGCGGCTTGATCGGTGACATCGCCACCGGCGGTGGCGACAGCATCCTCGGCGGTAACCAGCTGATCGTCCCGATCGACCTGCCGGTCACCATCGGCGGCAACGCGGTCTCGATCATCGGCGACAGCACCACCGTCGGCTCGGAGACGGGCACCCCCGGAACCCCGGGCACCCCCGGCACCCCCGGCACCCCGGGAACCCCGGGCACGCCCGGCACCCCGGGCACGCACGGAACGCCCGGAACCCCGGGCACGCCCGGAACGCCCGGAACCCCGGGAACCCCGGGCACGCCCGGCACCCCNGCTCGGCGGGAACCAGGCGATCCTCCCGATCAGCGTGCCCGTCACCATCGGCGGGAACGCCGTTTCCGGGATCGGCGACAGCAACAGCGAGGACGCCACCACCAGCGGCGGCGGCTCGGGCGGCTTGATCGGTGACATCGCCACCGGCGGTGGCGACAGCATCCTCGGCGGTAACCAGCTGATCGTCCCGATCGACCTGCCGGTCACCATCGGCGGCAACGCGGTCTCGATCATCGGCGACAGCACCACCGTCGGCTCGGAGACGGGCACCCCCGGAACCCCGGGCACCCCCGGCACCCCCGGCACCCCGGGAACCCCGGGCACGCCCGGCACCCCGGGCACGCACGGAACGCCCGGAACCCCGGGCACGCCCGGAACGCCCGGAACCCCGGGAACCCCGGGCACGCCCGGCACCCCCGGCACCCCCGGCACCCCCGGCACCCCCGGAACCCCGGGTGTGACCGGCTCGGTCGCCTCGGTGTCGTCGGTCTCGGCGGTGTCGTCGCCGATAGCGTCGGGGCGCGGCGAGCTCGCCGTGACCGGAACCGACGGCGCTGCGCTGTTCACCCTGCTGAACACGGCGCTGATCCTGCTCGGCGTGGGAGGTGTGCTGCTCGCCCGCCGGCGCCTCACCGCCTGATGCCCGCTCGGGAGGGGCTTCGGCCTCTCCCGACGGGGCACCGGATGCCAGGGTCTATTGGGGGTCTGGCATCCGGTGTCCGGCGTGTCCGGGGTCTGTGAGAGTCCGGCGAGCCTCAGGACGGGAGGAGATTCGGGCAGCGGAGGGTCGAAGCCCCTCCCTGGGTCCTCCGGCCGCCGGAATCTCCTCCCCAGCCCCGCCCGCCGCCCGGCCCGCCCCCGCCTCAGTCGGCGAGGCGCCAGTCCTCGAAGCTGAACCCGGGCGAGACGAGGCAGCTGACCACGGCCTCGGCGTCGTCGACGAGCCGCGCCGACTGCCAGACGCCCGCCGGGACGGTGACCTGCAGCCGCTCCCCCGCCGCGAGGTCGGCGCCGAGCACCACCGTGTCGGCACCCGAAGGCGCCGAACCGTCGCCGCCGAACGACAGCTCGAGGCGGCCCGGACCGTGCCAGAGCCACACCTCGTCGCTCGACACGACGTGCCACGCGCTGTGCTCGCCCGGGGTGAGCAGGTAGTGGATCAGCGTCGCCGCCGGCCGCGCACCGGCGGGGGTGTCGACCGCGTAGGTCCCGGTCCACATGCGGCGGAACCACCCGCCCTCGGGGTGCTGCGCGAGGTCGAGCAGTCGGGCGGTGGTCGGGCGGTCGTCAGTCACAGGACACTCCGGTCTCTCGGGTGAAAGCGGGGGATGCGAAGCGCACCTCACCCTCGACGAACGTCGCGGCCGCGCGCCCGGCGCCGTCGACCGCGAGGTGCTCGATCGTGTCGTCGACCGCGGCGACGTCGACGTCGAAGAACGCCAGGTCGGCCACGGCGCCGACGGCTAGGTATCCGGTGCGCTGCGGTCCGGTGTCCAGGCCCATGGCGTGCGCTCCCCCGAGCGTCGCGGCTCGCAGGAGCACCGCCGACAGGTCGCGGTGGGCGTACCCCTGCGCACGCGCCAGCCCGTGCAGCGCGGCCACGTCTGCCAGCAGGTCGAGCGAGGGAGACGACGACAGCGAGTCGGTGCCCACCGCGATCGCATTGCCCTCGACGAGGTACGCCGCGACGGGCGGTTCATCGAGGCCGATCACGGCGTTCGACCGCGGACACAGCGCCACGGTGGTCCCCCGCTGCCGCAGCACCGAACGGTCGCGCGCCGTCATGTAGACGCCGTGGGCGATATGGCAGTCGGGTCCGAGCACCCCGAGTTCGTCGACGAACTCCGTCGCACCCGTGCCGAAGCCCTCGTCGCGCAGCGCCTGGAAACTCGCCGGACGCCGATCGCGCCACGGCAGCGCCTCGCCGTGCTCGCGCTCGAAAGCGGCCTCGCCGAGATGGATGTGCAGCCGACTCCCCCGCTCCCGCACGATGTCGGGGATCTCCAGCAGCGGCTCGACGTCGAGCGAGTACGGCGCGTGCGGCGACAGGCCGGTTCCGGGCGGCGACGGCAGCGAGTCCAGCCGCGCCTCCACCTCGGCCCTCCCCCGCTCGGCCCACGCGGCGTTGATCCAGCTCATCACCTCCCAGTAGGTGATGCCGTGCAGCCGCGCGTCGTGCAGCGCGGATGCCGCCTCGACGTCGGTGACGACGTCGGCGACGGAGGTCGTGCCGGCGGCGATCATCTGCGCGGCGCCGGTCATGGCATCCATCGCCCAGTCCAACCCCAACTCGTAGACCGGTTGGAAGGCCGCGGCCCACTCCTCGAACCCGGCGTACGACCCCCGCCCCACCGCGGCCATGCCCGTGTACTGCAGGTGCGAGTGCGCATTGACGAGGCCGGGAGTCAGGATGCCGGGCCAGTGCACCTCGACGAACTCCGCGCCGCGCTGGCGCAGCTCGTGCCGCACCCATTCGCGGTCACCGACGTGCCGGATGCGCCCGCCCGCGACGGCGATCGCCCCCTCGACGATGGGCGGAGCGGTGATCGGGACGACGAGGGATGCCGAATACAGCACGACCCGCGGGCGCTCGGGTGCGCGATCGACGGTCATGCCGCCAGCCTAGGAGTCCCGCGTTACAGCTCGGGAACGAAAGAAGCGGCCCCGGCCCGCCGAAGCGGGACCGGGGCCGTGTCAGACGCGAACTACTTCGCGGCGACCACCTGGAGGGTGATCACGGCGGTGACGTCGTCACGCAGGCGAACGGTCGCCTCGTGCTCGCCCACCGACTTGATCGCCGAGGTGATCTGGATCTTGCGCTTGTCGAGCTCACCGAGACCGGCGGCCTTGACCGCGTCGGCCACGTCGCCCGTCTTGACCGAACCGAACAGGCGACCCTCGGCACCGGCCTTGACGGCCAGCTTGACGGTGTTCGACTCGAGCGAGTTCTTCAGGGCCACGGCCTCTTCGTGGTCGTGGATCGCGCGGGACTCGCGAGCGGCGCGGATCGACGCGACCTGCTTCTCGCCACCGCGGCTCCAGGCCACGGCGAAGCCCTGCGGGATGAGGTAGTTGCGGGCGTACCCGCTCTTGACCTCGACAACGTCACCGGCGCTACCGAGCCCGGTGACCTCATTCGTGAGAATCAGCTTTGCCATCGGGTGCTCCTTAGCGGCCGGCGCCGGCGTAGGGCAGGAGAGCCATCTCGCGCGCGTTCTTGATGGCGCGGGCGATCAGGCGCTGCTCCTGCACGGAGACACCGGTGATACGACGGGCGCGGATCTTCCCGCGCTCCGAGATGAACTTGCGGAGGGTGGCGACGTCCTTGTAGTCGATGACGCCGACGCGGATCGCCTTCGCGGGGGCTGCGTTCTTCGCGCCCTTCCGCGGCTTGCGGCGGTCGCCAGTGGCCTTTCCAGCCATGCTTCCTTCTTTCGTGTGGGTTCGGATGCCAGGGGCGCGCACGGCGTCCGGACTCGGCATCCGTAATTTCGGGGGTCGTCACGCCGTGAGGCGTAGCGAGATCAGAACGGGGTGTCGTCTCCGTAGGAACCGGGAGTGCTCCACGCGTCGGCGCCGCCGCCCTGGTTCGACCCGGGGGTCGACCACGGCTCGTCGTTCGACTGCTGCACCTGCGGACGCTGCCCGCCGCCGCCACCGCCGCCGCCCGAGGAGGCGGCACGGGTGACCTGAGCGGTCGCGTAGCGGAGCGAGGGGCCGATCTCGTCGACCTCCAGCTCGATCGAGGTGCGGTTGTTGCCCTCGCGGTCCTGGTACGAGCGCTGCTTCAGGCGACCGGTCGCGATGACGCGGGACCCCTTCGTCAGCGATCCGGCGACGTGCTCGGCGAATTCGCGCCACACCGAGGCGCGCAGGAAGAGCGCCTCGCCGTCCTTCCACTCGTTCGCCTGACGGTCGAACGTGCGGGGGGTCGACGCGATGGTGAAGTTCGCCACCGGCAGCCCGTTCTGCGTGTACCGCAGCTCGGGGTCGGCCGTGAGGTTTCCCACGACGGTGATGACGGTTTCGCCGGCCATCGTCGTTACTTCGCAGCCTTCTCGGCGGACTCGACCTTGCGGGGAGCGGCAGCCTTGCGGGCAGCCTTCTCCTCGGAGCGCTTCGCCTCGGCGGCGACCTGCGCGATGGCTTCTTCCGCACGGAGGACCTTGGTGCGCATGATCTGCTCGCTCAGCTTCAGCTGGCGGTCGAGCTCCTGCGTGGCCTCGCTCGTGGCGGTGAAGTCGACGACGGCGTAGATGCCCTCGTTCTTCTTCTTGATCTCGTAGGCCAGACGGCGGCGTCCCCAGACATCCACCTTGTCGATGGTTCCCCCATCGTTGGTGATGACCTTGAGGAACCCGTCGAGCTTCGGAGCGACCTGGCGCTCGTCGACCTCGGGGTCGAAGATGACCATGAGTTCGTACTGGTGCGTCACTAACCCACCTCCTTCGGACTAGAACGGCTGACGGGCATTTCCCGGCAGCAGGAGGGTGTGGTGCACGTCGTCTCGGGCTTACACGCGCATGGGCGTCGCCAGACAACCTTCGTAGTCTAACGGATGCCACGGCCCTGTGCGGAACTGGCATCCATCGCCCCTCTCGGTAGCGTGGGGCCATGAGCGGTATCGCCCTGGACACCTCTGCCCTCACCGAGCCGGTCTCCCGCGCCGACGTGCGCGCATTCACCGCGAAGCTGCGACGCGAGGGCAAGCTGACGAGCATCGTCGTCACCGCCGTCGGGATCGTGGTCATCGGCGGCATCCTGCTCGTGGCGGCGGTGCTCATGGCATCCGTCGTCAGCTTCGGACTCCTCGCCGACAACGGACGCCCGAGTCCGATCGGCATCGGCTTCCTGCTGTTCTTCGTCGCCGTGATCGCCCTCGTCGCGTACACGTTGGTCGTGCTGTTCCGCGGCCGGGCGACGCGGCGGTACCGGCTCGCGCACTTCGCCGCGGCGAACGGGCTGACGTGGATCCCCGCGGTGTCCAGCCCCGACCTCCCCGGCATGATCTTCGCGCTGGGCCGCGACCGCGAGGCCACCGACGTCGTGCGCGGGTCGCTCGGCCGGCCGCTCGCGGTGGCGAACTACAGCTACAAGACCGGGTCGGGGAAGAACGAGCAGACGCACAAGTGGGCGTACGTCGAGCTGCGGCTCGACACTCCGCTCCCGCATATCGTCCTGGATGCCGTGGGCAACAACGGCCTGTTCGGCATGTCGAACCTGCCCACGACGTTCGGCCGCGACCAGCGGCTCAGCCTCGAGGGCGACTTCGACCGGTACTTCGCGCTGTACTGCCCGCGCGGATACGAGCGCGACGCGCTGTACCTCTTCACCCCCGACGTCATGGCCCGCTTCATCGACAACGCCGCGGCGGTCGACGTCGAGATCGTCGACGACCGCCTCTACCTGTACGCCCGCCGCGAGCTGTCGACCACCGACCCCGCGGTGTGGGAATGGATCGCCCAAACGGTGGATGCCATCGACGACAAGCTCGGCCAGTGGGCGCGGTGGCGCGACGAGCGGCTTGCCGCGGAGGCTGCGGGGGCCGCCGCTCCCCCGGTTTCGGCCTCGGGCTCGGCATCCCCTGTTCCGTTGCTGACGCCCCCGCCGGTCGGTGTCGCGCGCGAGGGCCGCCGGCTGCGCCGCGGCTTCTCGTGGATCACCGCGGTGTTCATCGTGCTGGGCGTCGGCTGGTGGCTGCTCACCATCGTGTTCGATGTGATCGGCCGGTAGGTTCCGCCCCGGCGTGACGTGCGGTCAGTGCGCCGACCAGCCGCCGTCCATGACGTAGCTCGTGCCGGTGACCATCGCGGCATCCGGGCCCGCGAGCCACAGCGCGAGCGACGCGACCTCGCTCGGCTCGACGAGCCGCTTGATCGCGGCATCCTTCAGCAGGACCGTTTCGAGAACTTCGGACTCCGGGATGCCATGCGCCCGCGCCTGATCCGCGAGCTGCTTCTCGACGAGCGGCGACCGCACGTACCCGGGGTCGATGCACACGCTCGTCACGCCGCGGGGGCCGCCCTCGAGCGCCGTGGTCTTGGACAGACCCTCGAGTCCGTGCTTCGCGGTGACGTACGCCGACTTGTATGCCGATGCGCGTATACCGTGCACACTCGACATGTTCAGCACGCGCCCGAAGCCGCGCTCGTACATGCCGGGGAGGGCGGCGCGGATCAACAAGAACGGCGCCTCGAGCATCAGCCGCAGCATGAACGAGAAGCGCTCGGGGGCGAACTCCTCGATCGGACTCACGTGCTGGATGCCGGCGTTGTTGACGAGGACGTCGACGTCGAGGCTGAGGTCGGCCAGGGCCGCCGTGTCCGACAGGTCGACCGCCCAGGAGCGCCCGCCGATCTCGTCCGCGAGCGCGGCGGCGCCCTCGGCGTTGAAATCGGCGACCGTCACGGTCGCGCCGGCCTCGGCGAACGCGCGCGCGATGGCGGCACCGATGCCGCTGGCACCGCCGGTGACGAGGGCGCGGCGTCCGCTGAGGTCGATGCCCATGGTTCTACTTCCCCCGCGCGGCGTCGGCGGCGTCGATGTCGCGCAGCGAGATGCCGCGCGTCTCCTTCAGCGACAGTACGGCGACCGAGGTCAGCACGCAGGCCGCCACGATGTACAACGCGATCGGCAGCCACGACCCGAAGTCGCGCAGCCACTGCGTCGCGAGGATCGGCGCGAGCGAACCGGCGAGGATCGCGGTGACCTGGGCGCCGAGCGAGACGCCCGAGTAGCGCATGCGCGTCGGGAAGAGCTCGGCCATGACGGCCGGCTGCGGCGCATACATGCCGGCGTGGAACACCAGCCCGATCGACACCGCGGCGACGATGACGACGGGGTTGAGCGTGTCGAACATCGGGAAGGCGAAGAACGCCCAGGTCGCGCTGAGGATCGCGCCGGCGAGGTACACGGGCTTGCGACCGATGCGGTCGGCGAGACGGCCGAGCGGGGGAATCACGGCGAAATGGATGACGTGCGCGATGAGGAGCGCGAGGAGCAGCTGGCTCGTGTCGTACGAGTGCACGAACTTCAGGTACACGATCGAGAAGCTGACGACGATGTAGTAGACGATGTTCTCCGCGAAGCGGATGCCCATCGCCTGCACGACGCCCTTCGGGTAGCGGCGCAGCACCTCGACGACGCCGAACGACGTCGCCTTCTCCTGCTCCACCTGCTTCTTGGCCTCGAGGAAGATCGGCGCCTCCTCGACGTGCGTACGGATGTAGAAGCCGACGAGCACGATCACGGCCGACAGCCAGAACGCGATGCGCCATCCCCAGTCGAGGAACGCCGCGGGCGAGAGCACGAACGAGGTCACGAGCAGCACAGTGGTCGCCAGCAGGTTGCCGACGGGAACCGCAGCCTGCGGCCAGCTGGCCCAGAACGCGCGCGACCGGTTCGGGCTCTGCTCGGCGACGAGCAGGACGGCGCCGCCCCACTCCCCACCGACGGCGAAGCCTTGGATGAAGCGAAGGGCGACCAGCATCGCGGGCGCCCAGTATCCGACGGAGGCGAAGCCGGGGAGGCAGCCCATCAGGAACGTGGCCGCACCGACGATGATGATCGTCGCCTGCAGCGTGGGCTTGCGACCGAACCGGTCACCGATCTGGCCGAAGACGATGCCGCCGAGCGGGCGGGCGATGAAGCCGACAGCGTACGTGACGAACGCGGCGATGATGCCGTCGAGGGGGGACCCCGACGACGGGAAGAAGAACGTGCCGAACACCAGGCTCGCGGCCGTGGCATAGAGGAAGAACTCGTACCACTCGACGACCGTGCCGGCCATCGAGGCGGCGACGACGCGGCGGATCTTGCTGGTCGGGATTTCGGGGGAGGCGCTGCGTTGCGCGGCGGCGGGGGATTCCATGCTGCTCCTTCGGTGTCGACGGTGACATCCGGTGACGAGTCTGCGGGGCTGATCGCGTTGCGGCAATGCCCAGACCTGCGGGTGCGATGTGCAGAATTGCACACATGGATGCCACGAACGTCCGCGCCGACGACCTGCTCATGCTCCTCGCGGTGGCGCGCACCGGCCGCTACACCGCCGCCGCACAGGTGCGCGGCGTCGACCACACGACCGTCGCCCGGAGGATCGCCGCCCTGGAGGACGCCCTCGGCGGGCGCGTCGTCGCCGCGTCCGGTCGCGGCTGGGAGCTGACGTCGCTCGGGCAGCACGCGGTCGAGACGGCCGGCCGCATCGAGGCGGCGATGTCGCGCCTGTCGGGCGGGGGAGAGGAGCCCGACCCCGTGTCGGGGGTCATACGGATGTCGGCGACGGACGGCTTCAGCGCCTACGTCGCGGCTCCCGCGATCGCAGCGCTGCGGCAACGGCATCCGGAACTCTCCGTCGAGATCGTCGCCACCCAGCGCCGGGCGGCCCTGCACCGCCCGGGCCTCGATCTCGAGGTGGTCGTGGGGGAGCCGCAGACCTCGCGCGGCGAGGCGACCCGCCTCGGCTCGTACACGCTCGGGATGTACGCCTCGCGGGCGTACCTCGAGCGGGAGGGGACGCCCCGCGACCTCTCAGAGCTGGAGCGGCACCGGCTGGTGTACTTCGTCGACTCGATGCTGCAGGTAGAGGCTCTCGATCTGCCCCGGCGGCTCGTTCCGCGCATGCGTGACGGCGTGACGTCGACGAACGTCTTCGTGCACGTGGAAGCGACACGGGTAGGTGCCGGAATCGGCATGCTTCCGTGTTTCGCCGCCGACCGACACGACGACCTCGTGCGGTTGCTCCCCGACCTCGTCGACGAACGGTTGCCGTACTGGATGATCGTGCGCGCGGATTCGCTACGGATCCCCGCCGTGGCGGCCCTCGCGGACGCGCTGCGCGCGCAGACCGCGGCCGCCCAGCACATGCTCGACGGGGCATAGACGGCTTCAGTTCGCGCCGGGCACCCCTATCGAGTGTCCAAGACACGCCGACCGGGCCTGTCGGCATCCGCGTGTCGTGGACACTCGACGTGGGCGTCAGCCCCGTGCGACTCCGATCGGGTCGCCCGTGCGGGCGAGGTCCGCCTCGATCTCGCGCACGATCGGGATGACGGTCTCTCCGAACCGCTCGAGCTCCTCCTGGAAGTGCAGGAATCCGAGGAGGAACAGGTCGACGCCGCGCTTCTTGTACTCGATGATCCGCTCGGCGATCTGCTGCGCGTCGCCGAAGAGCTGGGTGCGGAAGCCGTCGTTGTACTGCACGAGGTCCGCGACCGTGGAGTCGGCCCACATCCCCTTCTTGTCGGTGGTGGCGTTGCCCGCCTCCTGCACGCTCCGGCGGAATCCCTCGACGGCGCCGCCGTCGGCGTGCGCGATGATCTCGCGCAGTTGCTCTTCGGCTTCCGCGCGGCTGTCGCGCTGGATGACGAAGCCGTTCAGCCCGAATCGCGTGCGGCGTCCGTGCTCCGCCGCGATACGCGTGACGTCGTCGTACTGCTCGGTGAAGCCGTCGAAGTCCTTGCCGTTGGAGAAGTACCAGTCGGCGTAGGCGCCGCCGTTGAAGCGGGCCGCTGTCGAGTTGCCGCCCTGGAAGATGTCGGGGTGCGCACGCCCCGGCACCGCGTACGGGAAGGGTCGGAGCGTGAAGTCGGTGATGTCGTAGTACTTGCCGTGGAACGAGAACTTCTCCTGCGTCCACAGCCCGCGCAAGATCTGGATGAATTCCGCCGCCCGCTCATACCGCTCGTCATGCTCGAGCCATTCCAGACCGAGGTCGGTGTACTCGTCTTTGAACCAGCCGCTCACGACGTTGACCGCGGCGCGGCCGTGCGAGAACTGGTCGGCGGTGTTGATGAACTTCGCCAGGACGGCCGGATGCCAGATCCCGGGGTGGATGGCCGAGATCACCTTCAGCTTCTCGGTGGCCAGCAGCAACGCGAGGCTGATCGAGGTGGACTCGTGCTGCTGCGCGGCCCCGTAACTCGAGGCGTACCGCACCTGGCTGAGGGCGTACTCGAATCCGACACGCTCGGCCGTCCGGGCGAGCTCGACGTTGTAGTCGAGGCTCCAGCCGGTGCGTTGCTCGATCAAGCTGATCACGAGCCCGCCGCTGACGTTGGGGACCCAGTAGGCGAACTTCAGGGGCTCGTGCGTGGGGGCGGTGTCGGTCATGGGGTTCTCCTCGGGGATCGGAACCCGGCTACCGTCGCACTGCCCTCGTCGAGGGTCAACGACATGTGACGGACCGTGTCCTCGCATGACGACACACGCCGTTGGACCGGGTGAGGATGGATGCCATGACCTCCCCCCAGCGCGTGCGTTTCGGTTACTGGACCCCGATCTTCGGTGGCTGGCTCCGCAACGTCGACGACGAGCAGACGCCCGTGTCGTTCGCCCACATCGCCGAGATCGCGCGGGCGGCCGAAGAAGGCGGCTTCGATCTCACGCTGATCCCCGAGCTGAACCTCAACGACATCAAGGGCATCGAGGCGCCGTCGCTGGACGCGTGGGCCGTGACCGCGGGACTCGCGGCCGTCACCTCGACGCTGGAGCTGCTGGCGGCCGTGCGCCCCGGCTTCCACAACCCGTTCCACACGGCGAAGCAGGCCGCGACGATCGACGAGATCAGCGGCGGGCGCTTCACCCTCAACGTCGTGTCGGCCTGGTGGGCCGAGGAAGCGAAGCAATACGACGGGCTCTTCAGCGCCCACGACGACCGCTACGCCCGCACGATCGAGTGGGTCGAGGTGCTGCGTGGGCTGTGGACGCAGACGCCGTTCGCGTACGCGGGGGAGTACTACCGGACCGAGGGCACGTTCCTCGAGCCGAAGCCGCGGGTGATCCCGCGCCTGTATGCGGGCGGCGAGAGCGAAGCAGGCCGCACCGCCATCACGCGGTTCGCGGACGCCTACCTCACCCACGGCGGCACGCTCGACGAGCTCGAGGCGAAGGTCGCCGACATGCGACGTCGCCGCGCGGAGGCCGGCGCGAGCCCGTTCGAGGCGTTCGGGATGGCGGCGTACGGCATCGTCCGCGACACCGAGGAAGAGGCGCAGGCAGAGGTCGACCGGATCACCGACGTGCGCGGGGGAGCGGCCTACGGCTCGTACCAGGACTTCGTGAGCAAGTCGAAGCTCGACACCCCGGTCGACCTCAAGGAGTACTCGGTCTCGAACCGCGGCCTGCGCCCGAACCTCGTCGGCACGCCCGACCAGGTGGCCGAGCGCATCGTCGAGTTCGCGAACGTCGGCGTCTCGACGCTGCTGCTGCAGTTCTCGCCGCACCTGCCCGAGCTGCAGCGCTTCGCCGCCGAGGTCATCCCGCGCGTGCGCCGGCTGGAGGCGTTGCGCGACGCCTGAGGCGGGTGCTCCCCGGTTTCAGTGTCCAAGACACGCGGACCGCGCGCGGCGGCATCCGCGTGTCTTGGGCACTCAACGAGATTGCAACGCCCCGCGGCGGACCCGGGTTCGGCAGCCGTCAACGCCGCTCCTGCAGAGGTTCGGTGTCCAAGACACGCGGACCAACCCCCGCGGCACCCGCGTGTCTTGGACACTCAACGAGATGGCAACGCCCCGCGACGGACCCGGGTTCGGCGGCCCGTCAACGCCGCTCCTGCATAGGCTCGGTGTCCAAGACACACGGACCGCGCGCGGCGGCATCCGCGTGTCTCGGACACTCAACGGGGCAGGAAGCTGCCGGAGGCCCGCCGCGGCACGGCGCGGTCAGCGCGTGACGAGCGGGGCGTCCTGCTCGAGCAGCGCCCCGAGCCAGCGCGCGATCTGGCGCGGACCGGAACGGGGAGCGGATGCCTCGACGTCGGGGTTGTAGTTCGTGTTGGTGTTGACGTCGTAGGTGACGACGCGGCCGTCGCGGGTCTCGATGAACTCGATCCCGGCGACGCCGATGCCCTCGGCCGCGAGGAACGCGAGGTAGCGGTCGATGAGCGCGGGCTCGACGTCGTCGCGGAGGCGGAACAGCGGCTCGGGCTCCACGCCGTCGGCACCGGGGATCGCGCACGCCTCGGCCGGGCACAGCTCGAAGCTGCCCGCGCTCGTGTCGACACGCACGGCGTAGACGAACTCGCCCCCCACGAACTCGGCGCGCGTGATGAACGGCGCGCGTGCGACGAGCAGCTCCTGCAGCAGCGTGATCCCGTCGGGCGACGGCTCGAAGTCAGGGCTGTCGACCCACGCCGCGAACTCGGCGTGCGTCTCCCACCGGCGCACGCCCAGGCCCTTGCCGCCCTGGTTGTGCTTGCTGATGAACGGGGCCTCGAACTCGCGGGCCTTCGTGGCCAGCCCGGCCCGCCCGAACACGGCCGACGTGCGCGGCACCTCGATACCCGCGTGACGCAGAGCCGCGTGCTGGGCGACTTTGCTGACCTCGAGCTCGAGCACATCGGCGCCGTTCACGACGGTGCGACCCCACGATGCGAGCCAACGCAGCACAGCGCGACCGTACTCCTTGCTATCGCCGTGATCCCGCGTGTGCGCGGACGCGCTGAGCCGCGACCAGAACACACCCTCGGGCGGCTCGACGGAGAGATCGATGGACCCGTCGGTCAGCAGCCATTCCTCCAGCGGAATACCTTCCGCCTGGAATGCCGCCTCGAACGGCGGGAGCCATTGGGGGTTCTCATGGATCACGTACACACTGCCCGACATGTCGCCAGGCTAACCCGGCCCTCCGACACTCGGGCCGGTGGTCGTCACGGTCCGTCACGGCTCCGCGGCCTGGCGACCTGGCATCCGGATGTGTATCGTCGCAAGGCTGTGCCGTCGGAAGGGATGCCATGACCACCGAGTACCTCGATGCGAACCGCGCCAACTGGAACGAGCGTGCCACTCTGCATGCCGCTCGCGACGGGTCGGGATACGGCGTGCTGCGGTACGTCGAGGACCGCACCGCGCTGAGCGACGTCGTGCGGTTCGATGAGCCGCTGCTCGGCGACCTCACCGGGATGCGAGCCGTGCACCTCCAGTGCCACATCGGCACCGACACACTGTCGCTCGCTCGTCTGGGCGCGCGGGTGACAGGGCTCGACTTCTCGGAGAACGCGGTGGCCGAGGCGCGGCAGCTCGTCGCCGAGACGGGAGACGATGTCGATTTCGTCCGATCGGACGTTTTCCACGCGACCGATGTGCTGCCGACGGGGGAGTTCGACCTGGTCTACACGGGCATCGGTGCGCTGTGTTGGCTCCCCTCGATCACCGAATGGGCCGGCGTCGTCGCCGAGCTGTTGGCCCCCGGCGGCACGCTCCACATCCGCGAGGGGCATCCCGTGCTGTGGTCGATGAACGAGACGCTCCCGGGGCTCACCCTCGCGTTCCCGTACTTCGAGCAGCCCACACCCCTGGAGTGGGATGACGACAGCACCTACGTCGAGGTGTCGGCACCGCTGCAGTCCACGCGCACGTACGAGTGGAACCGCGGCCTCGGCGAGATCGTCACGGCGCTGCTCGATCGAGGCCTGAGGCTCGACGCGCTCATCGAGCACGACAGCGTGCCGTGGGAGGCGCTCCCCGGCCGCATGACCCTGCGCCCCGACGGCGAATACGCCCTCACCGAGCAGCCGTCGGTCATGCCGCTGAGCTACACGATCCGCGCGTCGAAGCCGGTGTGAGCGTGTCGCCGCGAAAACAGAACGAGCGCGGGGCTCTGGATGCCACCCGCCCCGCGTCCGCGCTCCTTGCGGCAGGCGCGCTCATCCTGACCGGCTGCGCGCCGACGCCGCTGCCGAGTTACGAGACGGTGCGCGGTCAGGCGCAGTCCGCGATGCAGCGCGTGGTCGACGAACTCCCCACCGGCCTCGAGATCGCGAAGAATCCCTCGGACGAGCCCTTCGGATGTTCGGGAGACGGGGTCTTCTACACGGGTCAGTGGACCATCGCGACGCCCGAGGGCTTTGACGGTCAGGCTTTCGTGGATCGACTGCCCGACGCCCTCGGCGAGGAGTTCCTCGTCGAGGAGACGGGGCTCGACCTCAACTATCCCTCCGTCAGCATGATCGCGACGGGCTACATGAACAGCACGCTCGACGTCTCTGTCCTCACACGCGACGAGGGAGTCGTCGTCGATATCCTCTCGACTTCGCGCTGCGCCCAGGATCCCGTGTCGCCCAGTCCGTAGACCCATGACGAACGTCACCCCCACGAGGTGACCCCCGCCCCAGGCGCGGGGCGCGCGGCCGGGCCAGCACGAGGACATGACCTCCTCCACCACCGCCCCCGCCGCGATCGACGCGCGCGGCGTCGTCGAGAGCTTCGGCTCCGTCCACGCCGTGCGCGCTTCTGCGCACGCAGGTTCCCGGATGCCGCGCCCTCATCGTCACGACCTTCGGCCGGCCGGGGTACCTTGCGCGGGCTATGCAGGCCGGGGCGTCGGGGTTCGTGGTGAAGGACACCCCCGCAGCGGAGTTGGCGGGTGCGGTGCGGGTGGCGGTGGAGCGGGGGCGGCTGTGACCGACCACGGATCGACGTGATTTCCACGGAATGGGATCGCATTCTCTAGATTCCGACCAGCCTGCATTCATGCAGAAAAATCGAGACAGGAAAATGAGCTCCTAAGCTCCGTCTCGGCCCGTTATGTTCGATTCATGGCCACGATCACGCCGGCGCAGCTCTCGATAGAGCTTCAGATTCCGCAGAAGCGAATCCGTGACTATCTACGCTCGCTCTACGGCACCCTCCCCAGCGAGGAGACCCGGCGGCAGCTCACAGATCAGCAGGCAGACGATGTGCGAGCACGGTTCTCGGGAGCGCCCGAGGGAGAAACGCGTTGGCTGCTCGAACCCGGCGATACCGTGCGCAGGCGATCGATGCATGTCGCGTACGGGGGCCAACAGCAAGGAGGTATTTCAACCCCGCGCAACCGTCCAGAAATTCTCATTTTCACCGACCCGGAGGCGGGCGCGAGGTTTGGGTACGACCGCTTCGAAGGCCTGCGCGAAGATGGTTCGTACGCCTACACAGGTGAGGGCCAGTACGGGCCACAAGAATTCGTTCGGGGGAACCGAGCACTCCGAGACGCCGAGCGCGATGGGAAGACCGTTCGTCTCTTTCGAACGAGGGGGACGTTAGCGACCTACGTGGGGGCATTCACCACTGGCTCTCCGACCCACACGATCGAGACCATTCCCGACGCCGACGGCAATCCGCGAAATGGCATCATCTTCAACCTCTTGCCGCTGAATGCTCGAGTGGATCTGCTCCCGGCCTACGGCGGAGAGCTCGAGTCCGCCGAGAGCCCTGTGAGCTATGTCGGGACGCCACGAGCGTGGAGTCCTCCCGAGTTCACGGATGTCATCGTCCCGGGGATGGCACAAGCGCCGGGCGAGCGTGTGACTTCCAGGGTCGAATTCGAGCTCCAGGCCGCATTCGGGGAATGGCTTCACACGGAGGGCACCCCACCCGCGCGGCTTCCACTCCGCGCCGGAAGCACGGTCATCGAGCCAGACATGTGGGTTCCGGGCAGGAATTGGATCGTGGAGGCGAAGCGCTCCACCGCACGGGGCCACGTGCGGATGGCAATCGGCCAGTTCCTCGATTACGCACACGTCGCTCGCAAGGCGAACCTGGCAGCGTTACCAGTGGTGCTTCTTCCGGGACCTCCAGAGATGGACCTTCGGGAGCTGATGGCCAACCTCGGGATCACTCTCGTCACGCGGACTGAGGACGGCTTTCTGGTTTCTCTCCCGAGTTAGGCGGAGACCGACAGCAGATGCACGGCCGGTAAGTCCGGGCCCGCCCATTCGAGCTCAAGCAAGCGGTCAATCGGAACCCACTCAAGTCGGTCGTGATCCGAGCTCGCCTCGGGTGCCGGGCCCACCAACTCGCACCGCAGGCAGCTCAGTCGGATAGTCACCTCTCCGAGGTCCGTGTCGTCGGTGGTCAGCTCTTCAATCACGCGCACATCGGTCGCCAACTCCTCGACGATCTCTCGTCGCAGCGCCTCGCTGAGTGTCTCCCCCTCCTCGACCTTCCCGCCGGGGAACTCCCATAGACCGCCGGCTGACTTTCCGGGGAGCCTGCGGCACGCGAGCACGGCACCGTCGCGCACGATCACAGCGGCCACGACGTGAAGGATTCGGCGCATACAAGGACGTTAGATGCCTTCGGGCCGGCTCCGGTAGACGAGCGCAACGGTCGCTAGCGGCGCCGCCAGTGCCAACACGACGGCCAACACACCGAACCATGATCCCTGCACGGTCATCGCATGTGAGCCACCCTGCTCCACGTACCCGCGAAACGTCGCTACGAGCGGCACTTCGACCGTTGCAGCCTGACTGAAGGACCAGGCCGCCGAGCCCATTGCCGCGATCCCGACGAGGCAAAACGCGATCACGAAGGAGCTCGCGAAGACGAAGACGCGGTCGAGGTTCCCCGCCATCGTCATCGCACGCACCGCGCAGTAAACCCGTTCCGCGTAGACAGCTCGGGATACATGTTCCGAGACCGGCAGTTGTTCCACCAGCTCACGACGATCCACGTTGCAACTCCCAATGCCAGTGCCGCGACGACGATCGCGGCAGCCGCGGTCACAACGATCAAGATCACGGGAAGCGGATCGGCAACGACCGGGTAGGAGATGTCCGCCACCCCGCGGTGTTCCACAACCTGGGTCAGGGTGTTCCCGCTGATCGAATAGTGGGTCGGAATGCTTCTCCCTGCAGCGTCCTTCGCCCACGCAGGCTCGAACGCTGCCTTGACGGTGCCCGTGGCATCGACGACCCGAGCACCTCCGTCTGCCGTGGCAACGAGCGAGTGATCGGCAGGCAGCGTCAGGGGATAGGCGAAGTGTTCATCAGCATCCTCGTTCTCGATCACCGAAAGGAGCTGGACGCCTCCTCGAACGGGGATCACCGCGTTAGCGCTGTCGCCCTCGGACGGGTAGGCAACGGCACCGTCGGCTGTGGGGGCTGCGTCCTGGGATCCCGCGGCGTTCGGCAGACCGATCTTCAGGCTGAAGTCGCCCGCTGTGAGGCGGACACCGTCCATAGGCTCGGCCGGAATCTCGACCTCCAGCGAAGCAGTTCCCGTTTCGACGGTTGTCTCCTGAGTCACGGCATCCCGAACGAGGCCACCGTTCACGCCCTCCAGAGCGTGCCCAACCTCCTGAGAACTGATGGTCGCGTCGTCGGCATCGTCGGTAGCTCGCGCCTGGTCATGAGGGTTGATGACGGTGGTGGCGATGATCGCTGCAGATACGGCAACGGTCGCAATGAAGTGACGCCCGAAGCGTCGGTTGAGGACATTCATGTCTTGCTCCAACTGCCCGTAAGAGTGATGAACGAGCGACACGCTAGCGGGAAACGAATGTCTGCATGTGCTTCGATCTCGCGATTTCACCCTCGCCACACCAATCTCGGATGCGGTCGTCAAGATGGATCGCGGCGGCAGGGTGGTCGAGGCCGCTCGCGCGTCCCGAGCGACCGTGGCGCTGCTCGACATTGAGATGCCCGGGATCGACGGCACCGCTGCCGCGCCTCTGCTGCGCACGCAGGTTCCCGGATGCCGCGCCTTCATCGTGACGACCTTCGGCCGTCCCGAGTATCTCGCGAGGGTCCTGGTTGTCCCTTCGGCGTCACGCAGAGGAGGTCCAGGGACCGACGCCCTCGCGCGGCTGTCCTATGTAGCCGACGAGCTCCACTTGTCCCAGGGCGCACCGGCGGGCGACGGGGACTCGTATCTGGCAGCCTAGGGTCGCAAGAGCGAACCTTCGCCTGTTCCGCCTCCCACGAAGAATCGACGGTGAGGCCCTGATGCTCGACGCCTACACCCCGATATAGTCGGCACACCGAGGGGGAGGTAGCGCGTGCTCCACACACAGTTGGTTCAAGGTGTCCGGCCGAATTCGGCAACCTTGGGCGGTCAGTGGATGTCGGACCTCTACTTGCGGTCGATGGGGCACCTGGAGCGTTTGAAGACCGCGCCGACGACGGAGAGCGCGGAAGCACTCCTCGGAATCCCGGCGTCAACCTACTTCTACGTCGGTCGACCTCATCCTCATTTCGGCGAGGTCGTGGCACAGGTACGCCTACGCGCCAGCGCTGTTGGCGCGAGAGCGAGGGTCTCGCCTTTCGACACCGGCGGCCTAGCCACGCGTAAGATTTCCCTGCAGCCCGGCAGCGACCTAGCACCCATACTCCGTCGTCACTCCTTTCATCCTCGATGGTTCGGGATTCGATTTTGGGCTTGGATTTCCAGGGCGTATGAGGCCGCGAGCGCATACATACGTGGTGACCGACCCAAGATTGGCTCCGTGCCGGAGTTTGAACTGGCCGCGTGCGCCGACCAGGCGTGGACCTGGGAGTGCCGCGTCCCTAAGCGCGATTTACGCCCGCGAGCCTTCATACCGGCACGGCTCTACCTCTCAGAGGGGAAGCTTGACGGATACATGGCGTGGCTTCAGCGTGAATTGCCGCTCGAGCGCCAAGCTATGGCTGAGCACTTACGATGGATAGGTGACTGCGTACTGGAGGTTGCAAGTCCCGTGGACAGCATGACCCAGGCGCTCGCAACGGGGGACCATGTCTGATCAGCTCAAGCTAGTAGGTTTCGCCTCGACGGTTGATGGGGTCGACGGCCAGATCTATGAAGCTGCACCCGTCTTCAGCGACCGCCCGGATCGCCTGATGGTCGCTCGCGGGCTCGACTGGGACGTCAGCGGCTCTCACGAAGTGAGCGTTGGGGATGAAGGGTATATCCACTTCATCCCCACTCACGATCAAGTTGTAGTCCAGCCAGGCTGGACTGTGTGGATAGCCGGCGCCGATTTCGCATCCGGACTGCAGGGCTGCAGCAATACGCGCCGTCAGGCCGTTTCGATGATGCTGTGGGGCCGACTGGCTCTACGCGGTCTCCGTTGGCACGCTGGGCCAAGGTCTGAATTTGCGGAGTTTGTTGCGGGTCTGGAGGCGGACCTACGGGCAGCATTGTATGAAGCCATATTTGACCGCGAGGAACTCACTCACGGGGAAGCATCGATCATCCATAATCTTTACAGTGTGCTCCCGTTGAAGGAGCGCACTGACCGCTCGATTGCCTCCGGCGTCTATTTCTCCGAGATCCGAGATATCGCGAGGTACGACTTCACCCGATCAGTGGCAGTTGACGTCTACCGCTGCTTCCCCAGCAATGCTGAATTTGATCAATCCGTCGACGCGATGCGAGCAGAACTGAAACGCCCCCGACTGAGCGAGACGGGAAGGTCGAGCCCTGACCGGGAAGACATGAGCACCGTACTCATGTCTCTTCTAAGTCGACTGAGCGATGGCGCAATTAGCAGGACGGGCCAGAGCTGGCTGCAGGAACTTCAGCTGCCGGTTGCGTACTGGCCGTCACGGGATGCCGATATCAACAGCCTGGCGCAAACCACGAGGGACAGGCCATGACTCAAGAGACCGGCAGCGCTGAGGACGCAAATACGGGCGCCTCAGAAGAGAGCGACCCCTTCGAGGCCCTATTCAACGTCTCTAGGCGTGAACAAGAGCGGAATGCGGCGGCATACAGAGAAGTAGCATCCTCGCCCGACTACCCAGAACTTCTGCGCGACGCGTTGCGCACCTTGCAGGAAAGCTACACGCCGCGTAAAGGTGAGCTCGTGCAGTGGCGGAAGTACCTGCAGCCACGCCCCTACCCCGCCGCGGGGAAGCCCGGAATAGTTCTAGAGATCCTCGAGAAGCCCGTAGATGTTGACGACCAGGGTCGGCCGTTAGGGTTCCCGCATGACGTCCGCGTGGGGTATCTAGACGGCCGCGCCAACTTGCGGACGTTTCTCACGTCCAGCACTCGCTTGATGAAATGGACAGACCAGACAGAGTAGGCCCCGACCCACACGCGCCAACGGCGGCGATATCCCCACCACGGGAAGAGCGCCTGCAGCGCGCAGATGCGCCGTGCTTGCTCACGGTCCAAACAAGTGGTTCATGGCGCCTAACCCCCTGGGCGCCCCCTCTGGACGCGCTTTTTACTGCCTCGGTTACCCCCTCGGCCGCCGGCACCGTGGCGCGTCCGATCGGCCCCGTGCAGGCGTCCCACCACTAGAGAGACTACGGCGAGTTCCGCATGCACTCTGCACATCTGGTGGCAGCGGCTGCGCTTCTCTAGCCTCAGAAAGCACGCCCGACCTGGGACTAGCGAAGCAGTCGAGAGTCCGCAGATACTCCTGGCAGCGCACGACTGAAATCGTGAGGTCATACAGCAGCTTCCTAAACTCCCACCCCGAACGCCACCGCCTCCTCCTCCGTCAGCATCCGCGACCGGATGAGGAACCGCATCCCCGTCGGCCCCTCCACCGAGAACCCGGCGCCGCGCCCCGGCACCACGTCGATCGTGAGGTGCGTGAACTTCCAGTACTCGAACTGCGACTCCGACATGTAGACCTCGACGGGGTCGTCGAGGTCTACGTCGATCGAGCCGAGGTGCACGTCGCTGGGGCCGGTGAGGAACATCCCCACCGGGTAACACATGGGGGAGCTACCGTCGCAGCAGCCGCCCGACTGGTGGAACATCAGCGGGCCGTGCTTGGCCGTCAGGTCGCGCAGCAGCGCGGCCGCGGCATCCGTCACGTCCACGCGTGAGAGGTCTGACATCCGTTCTTCTCCTTCGAATCCGGAAATGGGTGTGACCCCCGGGCGCGAACCCGGGGGTCACTGAGCGCCGGCGACCCGCCGCCCCGACGCTCCGTCGATCAGAAGAAGCCCATCGCGCCCTCGGCGTACGACACGAGCAGATTCTTCGTCTGCTGGTAGTGGTCGAGCATCTTGAGGTGGTTCTCGCGGCCGATGCCCGACTGCTTGTACCCGCCGAACGCGGCGTGCGCGGGGTACTGGTGGTAGGTGTTGGTCCAGACGCGTCCGGCCTCGATGGCGCGGCCGGCGCGGTAGGCGGTGTCGCCGTTGCGGCTCCAGACGCCGGCGCCGAGGCCGTAGAGCGTGTCGTTCGCGATCGAGATGGCGTCGTCGAACGAATCGAACGACGTAACCGAGAGCACCGGACCGAAGATCTCCTCCTGGAAGATCCGCATGTCGTTCGTGCCCTCGAACACGGTGGGCTGCACGTAGTAGCCGCCCGACAGCTCGCCGCCGAGGTCGACCCGCTCCCCGCCGGTGAGCAGCTTCGCGCCGCCGGCCTTGCCGATCTCGATGTACGACAGGATCTTCTCGAGCTGGTCGTTCGAGGCCTGCGCACCGATCATCGTCTCGGGGTCGAGCGGGTTGCCCTGCTTCACCTTGCCGACGCGCGCCAGGCCGTCGCCGAGGAACTGGTCGTAGATCGACCGCTGGATCAGCGCCCGCGACGGGCACGTGCACACCTCGCCCTGATTGAGGGCGAAGAGCGTGAAGCCCTCGAGCGCCTTGTCGTAGTACGCGTCGTCGGTCGCGCGAGCCACGTCTTCGAAGAAGAGGTTCGGGCTCTTGCCTCCGAGCTCGAGCGTCACCGGGATGAGGTTCTGCGACGCGTACTGCATGATCAGGCGACCCGTGGTGGTCTCACCCGTGAAGGCGACCTTGCGGACGCGCTTGTGCTGCGCGAGCGGCGCCCCCGCCTCGATGCCGAAGCCGTTGACGATGTTCACGACACCGGCCGGCAGCAGGTCGCCGATGATGTCGAACAGGAACAGCAGCGACGCCGGCGTCTGCTCGGCCGGCTTGATCACGACGCAGTTGCCCGCGGCGAGCGCGGGGGCGAGCTTCCACGCGGCCATGAGGATCGGGAAGTTCCACGGGATGATCTGCGCGACCACACCGAGCGGCTCGTTGAAGTGGTACGCGACGGTGTTCTCGTCGAGCTGGCTGAGCGACCCCTCCTGCGCCCGCAGCACACCCGCGAAATAACGGAAGTGGTCGACGGTCAGGGGAATGTCGGCGGCGAGCGTCTCGCGCACCGGCTTGCCGTTCTCCCACGTCTCGGCGACCGCGATCATCTCGAGGTTCTGCTCGATGCGGTCGGCGATCTTGTTCAGGATGACGCTGCGCTCGGCGGGCGTGGTCTTCTTCCACGACGCGAACGCCTTCCACGCGGCATCCACCGCCCGGTCGATGTCGGCGGCGTCACCACGGGCGATCTCGCAGAACGGCTTGCCGGTGACGGGAGTGATGTCTTCGAAGTACTCACCGCTGTGCGGGGCGACCCACTCGCCGCCGATGTAGTGCCCGTACCGCTCGCGATACTGGGCGACGGCCCCGCGCTGTCCGGGGGCGGCGTAGACGCTGGAAACGCCTTCTTCGACGATGGTCATGCGTGTCTCCTTCGACGGTCATGAACGCCGCGACGGCTCCGGGCGGCGATGCGCCGAACGTACGCCGGGGGAGGTTGCATCGGGTTGCAACGGGTCGGGGCCGTGAGAGCACGGGGTCGGGACCGCGAGATCACACGTTCCGTTCGAGAGCACACGTTTCGGCCGCGCACAACGTGTGCGCTCGCACGGATCGTGTGTTCTCGGCGCCGCACCGCCCTCGACACGGCACCGTCGCAGACACCGCACCGGCCGCACGACCCCGCGCGCTCACCCGACGCCGCGCACCACCCCGCCCCGCACCGCCGTGCGCCCACCCGACGCCGCAGCCGCCGAACGGCGCACGCCGCACCGCGCCGCACGACCACGCGGAAACGACGGATGCCGCGACCCTGAGGCCGCGGCATCCATTCGGCTTCTACGCGTCGGCGTCGACCAGCACCGACCGTAGCGGCGGGACGTTCACCTCGTGCAGGTCGACGTCGTCGAGGCGCTCTATGCTCACCACGCGCGGGGCGATCACGCGGTCGTCGGCCACGATCCAGCTGCCGACGAGGAGGAAGCGGTCGTTGCCCGCGGTGATCGGACCCGTCACGGCGAACGTCGCGGCGGTCGGCGTGACGAACGTGACCCGCACCGGCGTGCCGTGGGGGAGGGTCGAGGGGTCGACGACGTCAGCGGAAAGCGCCGGCTCGGGAGCCGCGATGCCGAGGTCGATGCGCTGAATCTCGGCGCTGGTCGCGAGGATTACGTCTCCGACGAGCGGCTGCCCGCCCACGCCGATGCGGACAGCGCCCTCGATCGCGTACAGACCGTAGCGCGGCGACCGCACCAGGACGCGGGCGATGTCACCCGCCTTCACCTCGGCGACTGCCTCGCGGATGCGCCCCACATCACGTCGGGCGCGAGCTGCCGAGAAGATGTCGAGCGTCTGTTCGTCCATGCATTCAGCGTAACCAGGGCCTCCGACATCAGTCCCGTTCCAGGCGCTCGATCCGCGAGACGAGCCCGGCGCGCTTGGGCGACCGGGCGGGCAGCATGCCGAGGCACAGCCGCAGCACCTCGGCATCCTCTCGACCGTCGACGGTGTCGGCGTACGCGAGCAGCACGTCGAGCCCCGCTTCCTCGATGAGCGCTTCGCGCAGCGCCTGGCGCACCGACTCCCGCACCTCGGCCACCCCGGGCGCCACCGAATCCGGCAGCACCGGCCCGCGGTAGGCGGCGAGCGCGACGCGGTGCGCCCCGCGATCGAGCAACGACACGACCTGCTGGGCGTCGGTTTCGAGGCCGTCGGGCAGCCGGTACGGGCGGGATGCCGGGACCAGGGCGGGCGCGAGGGGCTCGAGGACCTTCCGCAGCCGCACCATCTCGGGGCGCAGCGTCTCGGTCGCGGGGTGCCCGTACACGGCTTCGCTCAGGGCCTCCGCCGACAGGCCCTCGCGGTGAACGGCGAGAAGCAGCAGGATCTCGGCGTGCCGCGCGCCGAGCTCGACCACCGTCTCACCGGACTCGCCGGACACCTCGAGCAGCGCCCGATCCCGCCCGAGGATCCGTAACAGCGCGCGCGTCCCGGGGGAGCGCCGAGGTCGACGCGGCGGGGGATTCTGATGCGCCCGGAGCCGGCCGACGAGGATCTCGCTCTCGATCGCCCGGGCCGTGGCATCCACCAGCAATTGGGCCTGCGGAGTCACGGCCTCGGGTCCGCCCGTGACGTCGATCATGCCGAGCAGCCGCCGCGTTTCGGGATCGTGCACGGGCGCCGCGGTGCACGACCACGGCTGCACGAGCCGATTGAAGTGCTCGGCGCCGCGGATCTGCACCGACCGGTCGAGCGTCAACGCCGTACCGGGGGCTGAGGTGCCCACGGCATCCTCCGACCAGTTCGCCCCGGCCACGAACCCCATGTCGCCCGTGAGCGTGCGGATGTGCCGATCACCCTCGACCCACAGCAGGCGCCCGGCCGCATCTCCCACGGCGACGACGACGCCCGAGTCCTCCGCCGACCCCGGCAGCAGCAGCGCGCGGACCATGTCCATCACCCCGGCGAGCGGGTGCGCGCGCCGATACGCCTCGAGCTCCTCGGAGGCGAGGTCGAGCGTCGGCAGACCCTCCGGACCGACGAGGGATGCCAACGACCTCCGCCACGACTCCCGCACCAGCGGGCGCACGTCGCTGAGGCGCCGATCCTCGTTGCCGGCGAGCAACTCGTCGTGGGCGCGCGCGATGATCAACCCCGAGGTCTCGGGGGACACGGTCGGACGCGACCACGGAGAAGGCACCGAACTCCCATCGACGGTGACGGAGGTGGGACCAGTGTAGGTGCGTGCAACCGCGGACGGGAGGGTTCGCGGCGGGATGCCAGGACCCGGGCGTCACGGTGTGCTCGCGGAAGCCGCGCGGTAGCCCCGCGGCCACTGTTGAGACCGATTCCCAACTGGCGAGAACAGCCGTCAACCCCCGCCACCACGACCCGTCCGCGACGGCACCGTGGAGGAACGGACACACCGAGAGGAAGGACAGCCATGAAGGCAGTGCAGTACCGCGAGATCGGTAAAGGACCCGAGGTCGTCGAGATCGAAGAGCCCCACCCCGGCCCCGGCCAGGTGCGTCTGAAGGTGACCGCCGCGGGCCTCTGCCACTCCGACTGGTTCGTGATGGACCTCCCGGAGGAGCAGTACACGTATGGCCTTCCGCTGACCCTCGGCCACGAGGGTGCCGGCGTGGTCGACGAGCTGGGCGAGGGCGTCGAGGGCGTGAATGTCGGCGAGGCCTACGCGATCTACGGACCGTGGGGATGCGGCCGCTGCCACGCCTGCGCGAAGGGCGCCGAGAACTACTGCCCGTACGCCGCCGACATGGGCATCACCCCGCCCGGACTCGGGGCTCCGGGCGCGATGGCCGAGTACGTCATCGTCGACGACCCGCGTCACCTCGTGCCGCTGGGCGACCTCGACCCCGTCGAGACCGTGTCGCTCACCGACGCCGGCCTCACTCCGTACCACGCGATCGTCGCCGCGAAGGAGAAGCTGTACCCCGGGGCCACGGCCGTCGTGATCGGCGTCGGCGGTTTGGGGCACGTGGGCGTGCAGATCCTCCGTGCCATCACGCAGGCCACCGTCATCGCGGTCGACCTCGGCGAAGACAAGCTCGCGCTCGCCCGCGAGGTCGGCGCGCACCACACGGTGACCTCGGACGAGCACGCCGCCGAGCGCATCCGCGAGCTGACGAACGGCCTCGGAGCCACCGCCGTGTTCGACTTCGTCGGCGTGCAGCCCACGATCGACCTGGCGCGGGAGGTCGCCGCGCTCGACAGCTTCATCCACATCGTCGGGATCGGCGGTGGCATCCTCCCCGCCGGCTTCTTCTCGACGCCGATGGGTGCCGCGGTGCGGGCGCCCTACTGGGGCACCCGCAGCGAGCTCGTCGAGGTTCTCGATCTCGCGCGCAGCGGCGCCGTCGGCGTCCACGTCGAGCGGTACGGCTTCGATTCGGCCGTCGATGCCTACCAGCGCCTGCACCACGGCGAGGTGCGCGGCCGCGCGGTCATCGTTCCGTAACCGCGGCATGGAGGGGGTGGCATCCGGTTCGGGATGCCACCCCCTCGGCGTTCCCGCATCTCGCACCGTCGGCCGCTTAAGCCAAGCCGCAGTTGGTGGCCCCGGGGCCATTGGCGACACCCCGGGGCCACCTACGTCGCCCCAACTCCCAGCCCACTAGATCCGCACTACACACTACCGCGCATCGCGTGGTACTGTCCCTCACAGACAAGCGAAGGGGGCGGCGTGGATACGACGCAGCTGCTGAAGGGGGTGCTGGACGCTGCGGTGCTCGCCGTGGTCCAGCACGACGACGGGTACGGCTACGACATCGTGCGGCGCCTACGCGACGCGGGGCTCGGAGAGGTGGGGGATGCCTCGGTCTACGGCACCCTGCGTCGGCTCTACTCCGCGGGGGCGCTGTCGAGCTACGTGGTGCCGTCCGACGGCGGACCGCATCGCAAGTACTACGCGATCAACCCGCAGGGACGCGAACTGCTCGACGCGCAACGCGCCAGCTGGACGCACTTCGCGTCGGCCATGACGAACCTGCTCGACGATACGACCACCCCGAAGAAGCTGCGCACGATCGGAGACGCCCGATGATCACCACGCCCGTCCACGATGACATCCAGGCGTTCGCCGCGGCCGTGCGCGCGCACCTCGACGACCTGCCCGCCGACGAGGTCGACGACCTGCTCGACGGCCTCGAGGCCGACCTGTCCGACCAGGCCGCGGAAGCCGGCGACGACTTCACGCTCCCGGATGCCACGACCTACGCCGCCGAACTGCGCGCCGCCGCGGGACTCCCCGAGCGCACCGACACTCCTCGCGCGACGGGCACTCCGATCCTGCAGCGCGCCGCCGCGCTCGGGCGGTCGGTCGATGCGCAGATTCGACGCAATCCGGCGGCGGCGTGGACTCTCGACCTACTGGCATCCCTTCGCCCGCTCTGGTGGATCCTCCGGGCCGTGGTGCTCTATCTCTTCATCGCGCCGTTCTTCTGGTCCGGCTACGGCTGGATGTCGGGGCCGATCGCCTACCTGTTCGGCGCGGTGCAGTTCCCCGGCATCGTGCTCATGACGGGTCTGCTCCTGGTGAGCGTGCAGTGGGGACGAGGGCGCTGGGCCCCCAACCGGATCGCGCGCGGATTCCGCACGGCGGTGACCGTGGTGGCGGTGCTGCTGACCCCGTTCACCCTGGCGGCCCTCGGGTCGAACCTGCAGTCGATGGTGTGGGACTCGTCGAACGGCTCGTCGGTCGGAGCATCCTTCACCCCCGGCCTCTCGGTCGACGGCCAGCGGGTGCGGAACATCTTCGCGTTCGACGCCGAGGGCAATGCGATCCCGATGGTGCAACTGTTCGACCAGGACGGCAATCCGCTCACGACCATCGGGCGCGAGAACGGGCCGGCCCCGTACGACGCCTACTTCTACGGCGGCGGTGGTCCGGTGCCCGTTCCCTACACGGCCCCCGGCGCGAGCGACACGTGGAACGTCTTCCCGCTGCGGGAGATCCCGCCGGGCGACATGGCGTGGGATCCCTTCGAAGACGTCAAGAAGGCGACGGCGACGGAGTTCCCCTTCCTGCGTGTGCAGCCCGTGCCGACCGACGTCGCGCCCAGTCCTGCCGCGACCACCGGGGCGGTTCCGGATGCCACTCCCACCCCCGGAGCGACGACGCTGGCCGACCCCACGCCGGCGCCGGTGACTCCGTGACCGACCAGCCGCGCATCGTGAGCATCGACCTCACACACCTCGTGCTGGCCGCCCTCGAGCAGGCGCGCGACGAGGAGGACTGAGCTCTCCACAGGTTTCGGGGCGTGATTCGGCGAATTGGGGCGCACGAATCACGCCCCGAATTCGTGTACGGAGAACCTGACCTGTCCCGTCCCGCGGAGTTCTGCGCCGACACGCCCGCGGCGTCGTCAGCCCCGCGCGGCCCACCACTCCCGAAGCCGCTTCTCGGCCTCGGCCTCGCCGAGCACGCCCTCGTCGAGGCGCAGGTCGAGCAAGAAGCGGTAGGCCTCGCCGACCTCGCGCCCCGGCTTCAGGCAGAGCACCTCCTGGATGCGGTTGCCGTCGAGCTCGGGGCGGATCGAATCGATCTCTTCCTGCTCGCGCAGCGCGACGATCCGGGCCTCGATGTCGTCGTAGGCGGATGCCAGGCGCTGGGCCTTCCGCTTGTTGCGCGTCGTCACGTCCGCCCGCGTGAGGATGTGAAGGCGTTCGAGTTCGTCGCCGGCGTCGCGGACGTAGCGGCGGACAGCGGCATCCGTCCACGCCCCCTCGGCGTAGCCGAAGAACCGCAGGTGCAGCTCCACCAGGCGCGCCACCACGGTCGTCGTCGCGGCGTCGAAGCGCAGCGCCTGAAGGCGCTTGCGCGCCATCCGCGCACCCTTGATGTCGTGGTGGTGGAACGTCACGCCACCGCCGGGTTCGAGGCGGCGGGTCGCGGGCTTGCCGATGTCGTGCAGCAGCGCGGCCAGGCGCAGCGCAACGTCGGGGGCTTCGCCCGGGTGCCGCTCGTGCTCGAGCGCGATCGCCTGACGCAGCACCGTGAGCGAGTGCTCGTAGACGTCTTTGTGGTGGTGGTGCTCGTCGACCTCGAGCCGCAGCGCGGGGATCTCGGGCAGGAATTCGTCGATCAGTCCCGTCTCGACGAGGACCCGGATGCCACGCACCGGGTCATCGGTCTGGAGCAGCCGCACGAGTTCGGCCTGCACGCGTTCGGGGCTCACGATCTCGAGCGTGGCGCGCAGATCGGTGATGGCATCCAGGGTCTCGGGGTCGACCGCGAACTCGAGCTGCGATGCGAACCGGGCCGCGCGGAGCATGCGCAACGGGTCGTCGCCGAAACTGACCGCCGGGTCGATGGGCGTGCGGAGGCGCTGTGCGAGGAGGTCTTCGACGCCGCCGGTCGGGTCGACGAGCGTGCGCGCGGGAACGCGCAGGGCCATCGCGTTCACCGTGAAGTCGCGGCGGCTGAGGTCGGCCTCGAGCGTGTCGCCGAACTCGACGGTGGGCTTCCGCGTGACGCCGTCGTAGCTGTCGGCGCGGTACGTCGTGATCTCGACCTGCTCGCCGTGCACCTTGGCGCCGATCGTGCCGAAGGCGCGACCGAGGTCCCACTGCACGCTCGACACGGGCTTCACGAGGGCCAGGATCTCGTCGGGACGCGCGTCGGTCGTGAAGTCGAAGTCGTGGGTCGTGCGCCCGAGGAGCGCATCGCGCACGGGACCGCCCACGATCGCGAGATCGCGCCCGGCGTCGGCGAACACCCGCGCGAGGGTGGCGACCACCGGGTGCTCGGCGAGGTCGCCGAGGCGCGCGACACCGTCGGCCATGTTCAGCATGCCTTCGAGCCTAACCGGGGGCACCGACGCGCCGGGGTCTCGGCGGCGTCCGTGCCCGTTCCCCCGGTTCAGTGTCCTGGACACGCGGACCGCGCGGCGCGGCATCCGCGTGTCTTGGACACTCAACGGGTCGATCCGACCGCACCCGCCCCTCACGCGTCGGCGAACGCGAGGAACCCCGTCACGATGGGTTCGCGCACCCGCGGCAGGACATCGGCGCGGAGCTCGGTGGCATCCACCTCCAACAGCTGCGCGATCGCGTCGAGCAGCGCACCGACCGGAAGGTCGCCGTCGGATGCACCCACGAGCGCGGCGACCGCCGAGTCGACCTCGATCGTGCGGGCGAAGCCGCCACCCTGCCGGAGTTCGATCACGGAGGGCGACTCTTCGCCGGGCCGGTGGTGCCGGGCCTCGGTCACGTCCGGCGCGACCCTCAGGACGGCGGATGCCAGCCCCTCGTCGTCCAGCAGGGCGGCGCGGTCGTGGTTCTCGAGGCACGCGGCGAGGTGCGGCCCGAACGCGGATTCGCCGCCGCCGGCGACCCGCTCGTAGCGCGCGAGCGTGGGAGCACCGGCGAGCGGGCGGCGGAGCACGACGTATCCGAACCCGATGCCGGTGACCCCGCGCTGCGCGAAGTCGTCGAGCCACGCGTCGATGAGACGCGCATACGCGGGCGTGCCCGGAACGGTTCCGCCGTCGCGCACCCACAGCTCGGCGTACGCGAGCGGATCGAGCACCTCCCGCTCGATCACCCACGCGTCCAGCGACGGATCGACCCAGCCGCGGAGCCGGTCGAGCCCCGATTCGCCGTCGCGGTACTCCCAGTTGCCGAGCGACTGCGCGACCCCGCCGGGAGCGAGGTGCGCGGCGACGCCCGAGACGACCGCGGAGACCAGCGCGTCGCCCTCCAGCCCGCCGTCGCGGTACTCGTAGGCCGGGACGCCCGCGACGCGCGGCGTGATGACGAACGGGGGATTGGATGCCACCCGCTCGAACGTCTCGCCGGCCACGGGCTCGAACAGCGAACCGAGTCGCGTCTCGATGCCGTCGACGTCGTTGAGCAGCGCGTTCAGCCGCGTGAAGCGCAGCGCCCGTTCGGAGATGTCCGTCGCGATCACGCGCGGCACGAGCCGCCGCAACCGGAGGGCCTGGATGCCACACCCCGTGCCGAGATCGAGAGCCGTCCCGCCGCGCCACGTGAGCTGGAGCGTGGCGAGCGTCTGCGAGGCCCCGCCGACGCCGAGGACGTGGTCCTCGGGGAGCGGCCCGCCCAGCGCGGCCTCGTCGAGGTCGCTCGCGATCCACCACTCCACCTCTCCGTCGCCGTCGTCGAAGGGCTGCGGGCGCACGAGCACGGCGGGCACGACGTGGTCACCCTTGAGCGCGACCAGGCCGAGCATTGCCGCCCCCTCCACGCCGAGGGAGGGGAGAGCCGCGGCCGCAGCCTCTCGCGCGACCGGAACGCCGAGACCCCAGAGGCGCCCGAGCACCGCGAGCGCGTCGCTCCGGCGGCCGAGCGCACGCTCCGCCGGCCCGCGCAGGCCCCGAGCCACGGCATCGTCCGCCTGGACGCCCCACGCGTCGCGGAGCGCCGCGCCGGAATACCTCGCGGCCCGGAGATCATGGGCGAGAGCGCGGCACAGTGTCGGGTCGGGTTCGGGGAGCACCGGTCCATTCAACCGTCTGCGCGAGGCTATCGGGGGGTTCCGAGGTGTGCGGACCTAGACTCGTCGCGGTGCGAGGCCGCCTGGCCCGACCGACGTTCGTATGACCGTGACCTCCCAGCCCTCGGGCTCACCCGTGCCGCGGCGCCCCCTCACGCGCCGGTTGCTGGCGACCCTCGCCGCAGTGGCCCTCGCGATCGGCCTCGCGACGCCGTCCCTCGCGGTCGCTGCGACGTCGACGCCCTCGCCCTCCGCCACCGCGTCATCACCCTCGCTGGCCGCGGCCCCCGCCGGCAACGGCATCCTGCGTCCCGGAGAGGCGCTGACCGTCCTCACGACCCTCGCCAACCCGGGAGGCGCGACCGTCTCCTCCCGGCCCGCGACGCTGTCGATCGGCTCCGCCCCGCTCGCCGACGACGCGTCCCTGACCCGCTGGTTGGGCGGCGACACGTCGGGCGTGACGCTGCAGCAGGTCGCTACCGGAACCCTGGATGCCACGGCGCCGACCTCGCAGACCTCGGTGACGTTCACCGTGCAGGGCACCGACCCCGCTCTGGCCGGGCGGGCAGCCGGCGTCTACCCCGTGCTCGCGAGGACGAACGGGGAGGCGGCGCTCGAGGCCCCGACCGTCGTCGTCATCCCGGCCGACGGCGCGACGACTCCTCTCGCCGTCGTGGTGCCGATCACCGCGGCGCCGCGCACCCGGGGCCTGTTGACCGCGAACGAGCTCGCCGAGCTGACGGCGGTCGACGGGCCGCTCTCCGCGCAGCTCGACGCCGTCGACGGCTCGCTCTCCACCCTCGCCGTCGACCCCGCCATCCCTGCCGCGATCCGCGTGCTCGGCTCCGCCGCACCACCGACGGCGGTCGCCTGGCTTCAGCGCCTGCTCGCGCTCCCCAACGACCGGTTCGCCCTGCAGTTCGGCGACGCGGATCTCTCGGCGCAGATTCACGCCGGCGTATCCACGCCGCTCGCTCCGACATCGCTGCAGTCCTACATGTCCGCGAACGACTTCACGCAAGAGGTGGCGACGGTGGCGACGCCGCGCCCGACGTCCTCGTCCGAGCCCGGTCAGCCGGCATTCCCCGACCTCGGCGCGCTGCTCGACATCGGAACCGCCGCACCGAACGTGTTCTGGCCCGCCACCGGCTCCGTCGACGGCTCCGTCGTGAGCGCTCTGGGTGCCCTGGGAACGGATGCCGCACCGACCCGCATCCTCGTGTCGTCCGGAAACCTGACCGAGTCTCCGCCCACGGCCAGCACAGCCAGCTCCGGGGTCGCGACGGCCGTCTACGACGCCGAGATCTCTCGGGCGCTGACGACCGCGGCCGGCGAGAACGACACCGCGCGGCGGGGCGCGGCCCTCGCCGCCGTCTCCGGACACCTCGCGTTCGCGCGCACCGGCTCGCCCGACCGGCCCGTGCTCGCCGTCCTCGATCGCGGCACCGACCGGTCCCGCGTGAGCCTGCGCGCAACGCAGGGCGCCTTGGCATCCACCCCCGGATACACCCCCACGACGTTCGCCGCGATCGCGAGCGCCCCCCGGTCGGACGTCTCGATCGCCGACGCGGCCCCGGACTCCGCACGTGCCGCCGACGTCGCCGAACTCCTCACCGGCGAGAAGACCATCGACCGCTTCGCGACGATCCTCGACCAGCCCGAACTCCTCACCGGGCGCGAACGCGCCGAAGTCCTGCAGGTTCTCAACGTCGCCTGGACGGGGGATGCCGCCCGCACCGCCGTCGCCGACCATCGCGCCGCAACCCAGACGACGCTCGACTCCGTCGGCATCCTGTCGTCGGACTTCCGCCTGGTGAGTTCCAGCGCTCCGCTGCGCCCGTGGGTGCGCAACGACCTGCCCTGGCCGATAACGGTGGAGCTGCGGACGCAACCGGACGACGTCCGCCTCCGCGTGGAGCCGAGCACCCCGATCAACGCCCAGGCATCCGCCAACACGCGTGTCGAGGTACCCGTGGAGGCCCGCATCGCGAACGGCGAGGTGACCGTCGGGATGCAGTTGTACAGCCCGACCGGTGAGCCCATCGGCGCGCGACAGAACGTCTCGGTGGAAGTGCGTGCCGAATGGGAGAGCATCGGCCTGATCGTCTTCATCGCGCTCGTGGCGGCGTTCCTCGGAATCGGCGTCGTACGCACCGTCGCGAGCCGTCGGCGGGCCCGCGCGGCGATGGACGGCGCGGCCTCCTCAGACTGACCTCTCCGCCTGTGCGCCAGCCCCCGGCTCGCGGAATACTGCCGGGCTAGCATGGGTTTCATCCGACGGAATCAACGAAGGGAACGCGCTACCGTGCGTCACGTCATCATCATCGGATCGGGCCCGGCCGGCTACACGGCCGCCATCTACGCCGCCCGAGCCAACCTCGAACCCCTCGTCGTCGCGAGCTCCGTCGAAGCGGGTGGCGATCTCATGACCACCACCGACGTCGAGAACTTCCCGGGCTTCCCCGATGGCATCCTCGGACCCGACCTCATGGCCAAGATGCAGGCCCAGGCCGAGCGCTTCGGCGCCGAGGTCCTGTACGACGACGTCGTCTCGCTCGAGCTCGACGGCCCGGTCAAGACGGTCACGCTCGGCAGCGGCAAGGTGCACGAGGCCGCCTCGATCATCTACGCGACCGGCTCGGCGTACCGCAAGCTCGGGCTCGAGGGCGAAGAGCGCCTGTCCGGCCGTGGCGTCTCGTGGTGTGCGACGTGCGACGGCTTCTTCTTCCGCGAGCGGACGATCGCGGTCGTCGGTGGCGGCGACTCGGCGATGGAGGAAGCGAGCTTCCTCACCAAGTTCGCGTCGAAGGTGTACATCATCCACCGTAAGGACACCCTGCGCGCCTCGAAGATCATGCAGGAGCGCGCGTTCGCGAACCCGAAGATCGAGTTCGTCTGGAACAGCGAAGTCGCCGACATCCTCGGCGACGAGGCCGTCAACGGTGTCCGGTTGCGCTCCACCGTCGACGGCTCCGAGCGCGACCTGCCCCTCGATGGTCTGTTCGTCGCGATCGGCAACGACCCGCGCACGCACCTCGTGCACGACAAGCTCCAGCTGACCGAGCAGGGCACGATCTGGGTCGACGGTCGCTCGTCGCGGACATCGGTCGACGGCGTCTTCGCCGCCGGCGACGTCATCGACCCGACGTATCGACAGGCCATCACGGCTGCCGGCAGTGGCACCGTGGCCGCGCTCGACGTGGAGCACTTCCTCGCCGCACGCGGCGAGGCCGGCGAGCCCGCCGTCGCGGAAAGCCCCATCGACGGGCTCCCCGACCCCGCTGTCGTTTGAGGAATAAACCCGCGCTCACCGGGGTTTCAGCCGGTAACGCTTCCATCTAAGGAGATATGCACATGACCGCCAAGGCGACGACCAGCGCGACCTTCGAGCAGGACGTCCTGCAGGCCGAGGGCCCCGTTCTCGTGGACTTCTGGGCCGAGTGGTGTGGACCGTGTCGTATGGTCAGCCCCGTTCTCGACGAGATCCAGTCCGAGAACGCCGACAAGATCACCATCGTGAAGCTCAACGTCGACGAGAACCCCGACCTCGCGATGAAGTACCAGATCACCTCCATCCCCGCGATGAAGGTTTTCCAGGGCGGCGAGGTCAAGACGACCATCATCGGCGCCAAGCCCAAGTTCGCTCTCGAGAAGGACCTCGAGGCCTACCTCGGCTGAGTCCCCTCGCAGTGAAGCCCCCGGCATCCTCGTGATGTCGGGGGCTTTTTCGCGTCTCGATGCCACGGCCCGGCGCCTGTTCGCGGCGCGTGCGTGGCCCGTAGACGGTGCGGGGGGCCGTGAAGGCTGTCGCGCGGCCTAGGAGGCTGTCGCGCCGTCTGCAGGGCTGTCGCGCGACCTAGGAGGCGTCGAGACGCACGGATGCGTCCCACCGGCGGTGGGGCTCTTCGTCGCCGAGGATGCGCCACACAGCGCGAGTGAGTGGGGGATGGTCGAGAGCGATCTGACGCAGCACGCGGTAGTTGCGGGCGCGCGTAGGGCGCACTCCGCCGTTCTCGGCGATGTTCTCCGCGCGAAGGGTCAGAACCACGAGCTCGTCGACACTCGGAAGGTCTTCCATGAACTCCCACGGGTCTTCGCCGCCGCGCAGCCGCTCGTGAATCAGGACAGCGAGCTCGTCGGAGGCCTCAGCGCGAAGGAGCTCGAGACTGGCTCGGCGGCGGGGGCTTTGGTCGTTCGCGGTCACCCATCCAGCCTACGTCGACCCTCCGACACGGGGACAGACGGGCGGGCATCGCAGGGTATACCCGGGAAGGAATGAGTCGGTTCTCAGCCCGTGTAGCCGTCTTCGCCCAGGACGGCGAGAATGCGGTTGAGGTCCTGGATAGTTGCGAAATCTATGCTGATCTGGCCTTTTCGTGCCGTGAGTGAGACCTTGACCTTCGTGTCGAACCGGTCGCCCAAACGTTCCGCGATGTCGTCGAGACCCGATCGGCGGGATCCGGCCTTCGGCCTCTGGCGGACGGGTGCCACGCCGGGCATCTTCGCGGCCGCTTCGGCCGCACGCACTGAAAGGTCTTCGTTGACGATCTTGTCGGCCAGCTTCTGCATCTCGCGCGGATCGTCGAGCGAAAGGATCGCGCGGGCATGTCCGGCGCTGAGAACGCCGGCCGCCACACGCTGCTGTACGGGTACCGGGAGCTTGAGGAGGCGGATCGTGTTGCTGATCTGGGGGCGCGAGCGGCCGATGCGGGTGGCGAGCTCTTCTTGGGTGATGCCGAAGTCCTCGAGGAGCTGCTGGTAGGCGGATGCTTCTTCGAGCGGGTTGAGCTGCGAACGATGCAGATTCTCCAGGAGGGCATCACGCAGGAGATACTCGTCCTCGGTCTCCCGCACGACCGCCGGGATGGACGTCAGGCCCGCCTCGCGCGATGCGCGTGTGCGGCGCTCACCCATGATCAGCTCGAACGTGCCGTCGCCCTTGTCGCGCACGACGACGGGCTGCAGAACACCGAACTCGCGCACCGAGTGCACGAGTTCCGCGAGGTCATCGGAATCGAAGTGCGTGCGCGGCTGCCGGGGATTGGGGACGATCGACTTCGGGTCGATGTGCACGAGGCGTGCACCCGGCACGCTGACGAGGTCAGCCGTCGCCTCATCCGACGGCGTGCTCGCCTTCGTGGTTTCGTCGGACGACGACGCACCCGGGAAGAAGACGTCGACAGGACGCGACTCCGACGACTCGGCGGTGGGGATGAGGGCACCGATGCCGCGGCCCAGTCCGGTTCTCTTGGCCATCAGTCTTCCTTCGTGGTGGTGTCGCGGGCAACGATCTCGACCGCCGCTTCGCGGTAGGCGATCGCGCCCGCTGAGTGGCCATCGTACGCGATGACCGTCTGACCGAAGCTCGGCGCCTCTGACACACGTACCGAGCGGGGGATCACGGTCTCGAGGACCTCGTTCGAGAAGTGCGTGCGCACCTCATCGGCCACCTGTTGCGCGAGACGGGTTCGCCCGTCGTACATCGTCAGCAGGATGGTCGACACGTGGAGCGCGGGATTGAGGTGCTTCTGGATCATCTGCACGCTGCCGAGGAGTTGGCTCAGCCCCTCCAGGGCGTAGTACTCGCACTGGATGGGGATCAGCACCTCGTCGGCGGCGGTGAAGGCGTTGATCGTCAACAAGCCCAGCGACGGGGGACAGTCGATGACCACGAAGTCGAGATGGGTGTCAGGTGAGGCGAGGTAGTCGCGGAGCGCACCGCGGAGCCTGTGCTCGCGAGCCACCTGTGAGACGAGCTCGATCTCCGCGCCCGCGAGATGAATCGTGCTGGGCGCACACAGGAGGTTCGGCGACTCGGGGCTCGTCTGAATGATGTCGGAAAGCGGGAACTCGTCGATGAGGACGTCGTAGATACTCGCGGTGTCCGCATTGTGGGGAACCCCGAGCGCGGTCGATGCGTTGCCCTGAGGGTCGAGGTCGATCACCAGTACTTTGGCACCGAGGGATGCCAGCGCCGCCGAGATGTTGACGGCGGTGGTGGTCTTGCCGACGCCGCCCTTCTGGTTGGAGACCGTGAATACGCGGGTGCGTCCCGACAGCTTCACCTCAACGGCCTCCAACGCTCGTCGTCGCGCCGACAAATCTGCGAGCTCGCGCGCAATGGGGGAGTCTTCGAAGGAGGTGGCGGAACGAGACGGCTCACCGGACTGTTTCACGTGAAACGCGCTCCTTCGTACCCGGGGACAACGACCTCAGTCTACGCGGGCGGAGGATCGCGCGAAGGCCAGGGGCTGGCCGCGACGGGATCCCGACCGGATCTCTCCGCGCTGCTGCACCTGGGCGCGATCGCGTCGAGTAGATGGGTAGGTAGCGCATACTCCTACTGCTGACCGACTGGAAACGGCGTGGGACGCGATCCCGACGACGGTGTGGGAGCTCGTGCGGACCACGCCGAATGCTTACGCAAGCTGACCTATTTGCCGCGCGGGCCGCCAGCCGCTCTCCTCGGCTGGGTTGCTGACGTGGGGCGCGGGCGCGGCGCGGTTGTTCGCACCGAGCATCGTCACGCGTGTGTTTCACGTGAAACGTGTTGCGCCTAGGCGCCCGACCTCGTCCCTAAAGTGCGTCGAAGTGGTCAGTGCGGCAGCTGGCAGTCGCGGCGGGCCGTATCCGCTCTGCGGGCCCGGCGAGAACTGACGGAAAGATGTGGCCTGCGCCGACTGTGCGCTTCCACGGGTGGATGGCTCCCTAGCCACCGGGGGAAGCGGTACGGCGTGCGTTGCCGCGCCTTGAAGACGGTGTCGGCGCGCGTGCGTGAGGTGCTGAAGAGTGCGCGTAACCGGCGCGCCTTGCGGCGGCGTCCCTCACGCGCCAGCTGAGGCATCGACTCGCAGCGCGGTTCCACGCGATGATCCGGCGCGGGACGACGACGCCGTCGTGTTTCACGTGAAACATGACGCCTCTACCCGCACAGCATGGTCTCCCGGGATCAACCACGTCGCACCCCGCGGACGTACACCCCCAGGCCCATCCCGCCGGTCGCTCCTGGTAATCCAAGCCGGCGGAGCGTTCTGGCCCACTGTTCCGCCTCGCACTACGGTTGCACGCAGGCCAGGGCATCGGAGCCGACTTGTGAGGACACCGGCCATCCCCCGCCGATCGTGATGCCGCCTGTCGGATACGGCGCGGGTGCCTGAAGCGGCCCAGCGTCCTTTCATCCCTCGCTCAGTGACCCTGGCGGTTTCGCCCCCTCCGGACGCGCCGCCTGAAGTGACGGGCGGGGCTGATCGCTCCGCGCGATTAGGGGGAGGGGCGGCCCCGATGGGCACCGCATGTCGGCACCCCGCGAAGCGCCGGATGCCGGCACACCACCACGAGGGCGATACCTGAGGGAATGTTTCACGTGAAACAGCGGTGGCGATGCTAGACACTCCCGCCAACACCACCGAGACGTCGTGAACCGCCCTGCGATGTACCAGCGACGTCCGCCAGGCATCCGCCATTGCATCGCATGCGCGAGGTGCGGCTGCAGCGACCCGTGCTCTTCGGGCATGTCGAGCGTGCGTGGCCTCACGCACGTATCGCGTCGCACGATTTCCCTGCGCCACAACGGGGGAGTAGGCGTCAATCAACAGTCGACGTGTGGCGCGACAGAAGTCGCAACGGGCGGCAGGCAGCGTGACCAGTGGAGCCGGCGGGAGCGATCTTATGCTGCGTGGGCAGCAACGGATGATGCCTCACCCTCGTGCGGGAATCGCGTGGTGAACCGTCACCAAGAGGGAGCGCAGACGCACCGTGCTCGGTCTCACCCCGGGCCGGGTCGATGCGTCGTTCCCAACTCTCCCCATCTCTCGGGCCCTGACACGCGCCGCGAATCGACGACGCTCCCGTGAGTCGCTACCTCGACCGGTCGCTGGGTTCCGAGCAGGCGGTCCGCGCCGGGTTCAGCTCAGCCCACATTCGCAGCTGCCCCGCCTTGCAATGTGTCGTGAACCTCGGCCATGAGCTCGTTGAGCCATCTCTCGAGGCACGACAGGTCTCACGTCCGGTCGTCGTACCGACCCTCGCCGCAGAACGGCGGCGCCTTCGTTTCACGTGAAACGACTCGTCTAGGCACGGAGCTCGTGTGCGCGTCGGGCCACCACCTACTCCATGCGACCAGGCGTGAGACGTACCGAATCCCGCGTCCGCGGAGAGTGGTGCGAGTAGCCGGTATCACCCGCCCCGTTCCGGCCGAACAGTCGTCGGGTTTCACGTGAAACATGGACCCACACTCAAGCCCTACAGTCACTCTGCGAGCGACTCCCGCCACAGTGCACGTGGCCCGAGGGGCCGGGCCTCTCGGGTGGGTTCCGACCCGGCCCATGGTGGTCTACTCCTGCAGCCAATGCCATCGACGATAAGTCGACCAAGCCGCCGGCGCTCGAGAGCTCGGCGATTTCCTCTCGATGATCGACATCCTCCGACAACGATCGGGGAGACCGTTGGCCTGGCGGACCGCACGGACGCGACTGACGGGCAGCCGTCTCCGACGCCAACACCTGAGCTCGGACGACACCGCAGGATGATGCCCCTCCCCAGCGCGCAGTCCAGCCCGTCCAACCACGACCGTAGGACGAGACCGGACCGTGCAGATACCTCTGAACGAGACACCGAGCCTGTTCCGTTCCGGGCGCGGCCACTGCGGACCCACAACGACCATCGATGTGCGCGCACGATCTTGCCACGCGTACGACCAACGTCACCCGCGTCTGCCTCCGTACCAATGCCGGACGAGGTCGGCTACAGCCGACCGTCGAGAAGCTCGCGGTGACGCCGAGATGTGGCCATACCGAAGGACGGAGGCAACCTGCGCAGGACTGCCACGGTGTGCGGGGGTGGATGCATCGGATGGTGGTGCCTCGAGCGTCCGATCGTGCGGGCACCCAACACTCCCGGGTACGGGATGAGCCACGAGAGCGCACTCACTCCCCAAAGGGCGCCAGTCCGCTGCAGGTACCGGGTACGCCGCGCGGAACGCCGCCTCACGATGCGCTGGAGACACGGCAATTGCCTCGGCCGAGACGCCACACCCGACCCGCTTCAGCGCATAGGGCCGTTTCACGTGAAACGGATACACGACGGCTGCTGGGCCGATCTGCCGCGCGGCCCAGCCGGCGCAGGGATCCGGCGCGCCCGTCATGCCCGCGCACACAGGCCTAGGACGGCAAACTCCCACGCAGATTGCACCTCGTGTGCCGGTACCATCGACGCTGGAACCATCGGTGATCCTGTTCGATCACGCTGACATCGCGAGACGTTGATGCACCCTCGCCACGAGCCGGCCGCTCCTCCCTTGCTACAGCAGGTCCTCGCACTACCTCCCGCACTGGACGACAGCCGAACGATCGGCTGCCCGGCTGCGGTTCGCGCTCCCCGGGCTCCACCTCCAGATCGACGAGAATCAACCCGACTGGCGTCCCGAGGACGCACCACTCAGAGTGTCCAATATGCAGACGGCCACGTACTCGGGTCCAGTCGGTTCCGATCGCGGCACGCATCGCCACCGCGCGGAAAACCTCGTCGTCCACACGCCTGTCCCCACTCGTCTCGGCTTCGCTCCACGTGCGGGCCGTGTCGAAGTAACCCTGCGCGCGAGCGCGGATCCCGACTGCATGACCGCGATCTGGCTCGTCGGCACCGAACACCAGGACCCCCGCGAGTGCGGCGAGATCTGCGTCGCCGAGATCGATGCCGATACCGTCCGACTGCGGACGCGGACGCGATGCGGTATCAATGCCCACCTCGACGACCGGCTCACCACCGACATGATCGCGACCACCGTCCCGTACGACACCCGTCGGCCCTTGACGTGGTCGGTCGAGTGGGGCGGGGGAGTGACCTTCATCGGTTGCGAGAATCGCGTGATCGCAACATTCGATCAGGCCCCGACGTACGCCCTGATGCTTCTCATCGACGTCTTCGACCTCTCATCGGGCAGAGGGACGTACCCGACGTCGGCCGTGCTGCATCATGCGAGAGCCTGGTCTCGCGACTCCCATTGAATGGGATCCCTATCGGGTGACGGTCGCCGTCAACACGCGCGTCGGCTCGTCCACCACGCCCTCGCCCACGACGTGGATCTCGACGTCGACGACACCGAACCGGCGCATCTGCTTCTCAGCGGCATCCACCTCCGCCGCGACGTTCGCCCCCTTCAAATACGCGAGACGCCCTCCGACGCGCACCAGAGGTGCTGTCCAGGGGATGAGCGTGCGCAGCGCGCTCACCGCGCGGGCGGTGACGACGTCGAAGACGCGCCCCTTGGCCCACTCCTCAGCCCGCAGGCGCTCCACCGTCACGTTGTCGAGCCCGAGGGATGCCACCTGCTCGTTCAGCCACACCGTGCGGCGTTCCATGGGCTCGATGAGCGTGAACTGCACATCCGGCCGCGCGATCGCGAGGACCAGACCGGGGAGGCCGGCGCCCGAACCGACATCAGCGACGCGTCCGTCGAAGAACGGGGCCGCGACGGCACTGTTGAGGATATGCCGCGTCCACAGCCGCGGTACCTCGAGCGGGCCGATCAGTCCGCGCTCTTCCCCGTGCTCGGCGAGTGCGGCGGTGAAGCCGCGCGCCAGGTCGATGCGGTCGCCGAACACCGCGGCCGCGGCATCCGGTTCCGCTTCGAGTTCGTCCGTCACGTCGAACGGATCAGCCGCGACGGAGCACGGTGTGACGGTCCGCACCCTCGCCGAACGACTCGGACGAGTAGCCGCGGTCGGCGGCGATGTCGTGCACGAGCTTGCGCTCGTAGCTCGACATGGCGGGCAACGACGCCTGCGAGGCCCCCTCGTCGAGGCGCTGGATGGCGCGATCGACCAGGTTCTCGAGCTCGCGCTGACGCGCGTCGCGCGACCCTCCGATATCGAGGATCAGCCGCGAGAAGCGGCCGGTCGAGTTCTGCACGGCCAGACGGGTGAGCTCCTGCAGGGCCTGCACGGTGTCAGGGTGGGACAGCGTCGCCAGAGCCGCGACGTCGTCGGCCTCGACCGACACGTAGGCACGGCCCGCGCGCACATCGAGCGCGAGGTCGCCCTCGATGTCGGCGATGTCGAGGAGGCCCTCGAGGAAGTCGGCAGCGACGTCGCCCTCTTGCTCGAGCTGCTCCTCGGTGGCAGCAGGCTGGTCGGTCACGATCTGCTCGGACGTCGTCATCTCATCGTCTCCGGGTGCTCAGGAGGGGGTGTCGGTTCCGGGCTTCGCGGTCGGCCGCGGTGCCGTCCCCGAACCCTTCGTGGACTGCTGCTGCTTCTTGGCGCGCTGCTTGCCGACGGGCTGCTGGCGCTTCGGCTGGGCGGCGCGGGCGCGCTCAGCCTCTTCGAACAGACGCTGCTGCTCCGCCTCGTACTTCTCGATCGGAACGACCTTGCCGCTCGCGTCGATCGCCTTGCCCTTGCGCGCCAGACGCTCCTCCCGGGCCTTCGCGGCATCCGATCCGGGAGTCGGCATCTCGCGGATGACGATGAACTGCTGCACCATCGTCCACAGGTTGCTGACGAACCAGTAGATGACGACACCGAGCGGGAAGAAGACACCGGAGAAGATGAAGGCCAGCGGCAGGATGTACAGCATGATCTTCTGCATCTGGTACGCCTGACCGGTCTTGGCCTCGGGCGACAGGTTCTTCGAGATGATCTGCAGCTGGGTGAAGAACTGCGACGCGATCATCAGCACGACGAGCGTCAGGAGGATCGCGACCGTGACCTGGCCATCCGACTGGCCCCACGCGGTCACGAGGTTCACGTGCATGGATGCCACGTCGAACAGGCGCGCGTCGTAGAACTCGCGCGTCAGCTCGGGCGTGAGCAGCCCCACACCGCCCTGACCGCTGTTGGCGTGCCGGGAGACATCGTTCAGAACGCTGAACAAGGCGAAGAAGATCGGCATCTGCACCAGCAGAGGCAGGCAGCTGGACACGGGCGTGGTGCCGTGCTTCTTGTACAGCGCCATGGTCTCGCGGCTCATCGCCTCACGCGAGAGCTGGTCCTTCTTTCCCCGGTACTTCTCCTGCACCTTGCGCAGCTCGGGGGCGATCTCCATCATCTTCCGCTGGCTCTTGATCTGCCGAACGAACAGGGGGATCAGGGCGGCGCGCACGACCAGGACGAGGCCGACGATCGAGATCACCCAGGTGATACCGGCAGCCGGCGCCATGCCGAGCGCCGTGAAGAGCGTGTGCCAACCGACCAGCACGAGCTCGACCGCCCATTTCAATGGCCAGAGGACGATTCCAATGAGATCCGGCACGGATCAGTCCTTTCGGGAGGGCACGACGAAGCCGTGCGGAGTGAGTTCGTGGCGGAAGGCACGGTGCGGACGGACGTCGTCGATGCCACCCTGAGCCCAGGGGTGACAGCGGGCGAGGCGAGCCGCGGTCAACGCGGCACCTTTGACGAGTCCGTGCTGCTGCACGGCGCCCACCGAATAGGCGGAGCAGGACGGGTAGTACTTGCACACGTCGCCGTAGACGTGCGAGATCGTCGCTCGGTAAGCGTGCAGGAGGGCGAGACCGGCATTACGGGGGAGGAGCGGAACGGATGCCGCGACCGTCGACCACTCGAGGTGTCCGGCACCGGTCGAGGACACGGGCAATGTCGAGGAACTCACGCCGCGGCCTTGCGCTGGAGGCACCGAACGACGTCGGCGCGCAGATCTGCGTAGTCGACGGTGGCCGATGAGGGGAGGGCACGGATGACGATCGAGGCGCCCCCGCGAACGAACGGGAGCGCCTCGGCGCACACCGCCTTGAGGCGGCGGCGAACGGTGTTGCGTGTGACGGCCGAGCCGACCTGGCGGCTCACGATGAAACCGAACCGTGCGGGACCTTCGTCCGGCACGCTGCCGACGTAGGTGACGGTGTGCGTTCCGGCACACCGAACACCCCGACGGACGGTGGCTTTGTAGTCCGATCCGCGGGTGAGTCGGTTCGGCTTCGCGAGCACGTAGGAGGTCAGGCCGAGAGCTCGGTGCGACCCTTGGCGCGACGCGCCGCCAGGATCGAGCGGCCGGCGCGGGTACGCATGCGGGCGCGGAAGCCGTGCTTCTTGGCACGACGGCGGTTGTTGGGCTGGAAGGTACGCTTGCTCATGGGGTCACTCCGGAGGTGATGTCACCCGATGCTCTTCTGCCGGGGGACGTGGTCGGGACTGCCGTGAAGGCATAAGTCAACCGACTAAGGCTACGTCGCGCGCGACGTTAACTCAAACCGGGAGGGCGACCGCTCATTATCCCCAAGCGTCGTCCACACCCGTGGCAAAGACACGCGAGCGCGTTCTACAGTTGATTTGGCTCCGTGCGGACCGCGAACTAGCGTGTCCCCGGAAGTTATCCACAGGTTCGGCGCGATGCACGTCGACAGTATCGCGCCGAGATCCCGGAGGGGATATGTCACTGCACCAAGTACCGGATGTCCCCGTCTGGTCCGCCGTGCTCGACCACCTCCTCACCGACGACCGCGTCACCCCGCAGCTGCACGGCTTCCTCAACCTCGCCGTCCCGCAGGGCGTGATGGGCGGGACGCTCTATCTCGACGTCCCGAACGACTTGACCGCGGCGCAGATGAACAAGCGCATGCGCGCGCCCATCCTCGAGGCGCTGACCCAGGTCCAGGGCATCGACCCGGAGGTCAGCAACTTCCGTGTCGTCGTCAACCCCGACCTCGTCGACTCCCACCGGTCGGTGCCCGCGGGGGATGACCGACCGACGCCGATGCCGGCGCCGACCTCCACGTCGCACTCGCCGATGCCGGAGCAATCCGCCGACCCGATCGTCCCGGCATCCCGCAACGACACCCGTCTCAACCCCAAGTACACCTTCGACAACTTCGTCATCGGACAGTCCAACCGCTTCGCGCACGCGGCCGCGGTGGCCGTCGCCGAAGCGCCGGCGAAGGCGTACAACCCCCTGTTCATCTACGGGGACTCGGGTCTCGGCAAGACGCACCTCCTCCACGCGATCGGCGACTACGCCGCGAGCATGTACGCCGGCATCCGCGTGCGGTACGTCTCGAGCGAGGAGTTCACGAACGACTTCATCAACTCCATCGCGAACAACCGCGGCTCGGCGTTCCAGGCGCGTTATCGCGACGTCGACATCCTCCTGATCGACGACATCCAATTCCTTCAGGGTCGCGCCGAGACGCAGGAGGCGTTCTTCCACACCTTCAACACGCTGCACGACCACGACAAACAGGTCGTGATCACCAGCGACCTGCCGCCCAAGCAGCTCACCGGCTTCGAAGACCGCATGCGCAGCCGCTTCGAGTGGGGTCTCATCACCGACGTGCAGGCCCCCGACCTCGAGACGCGCATCGCGATCCTTCGCAAGAAGGCGCAGAGCGAGCGGCTCCTCATCCCCGACGACGTGCTCGAGTACATCGCCACGGTCGTCTCGTCGAACATCCGCGAACTGGAGGGTGCGCTCATCCGCGTCTCCGCGTTCGCGAGCCTGAACCGGTCGACCCTCGACATGTCGCTCGCGCAGACCGTACTGCGCGACATCATCGACCAGGACGATGCGAATGTCGTCTCGCCGACCGACATCATCACCGCGACCGCGCAGTACTTCAAGCTGTCCGTCGACGACCTCTACGGCTCGAGCCGATCGCAGGCCGTGGCC
>NZ_RBZY01000002.1 GCF_004022425.1 Microbacterium enclense
CCACGGCCACGCCCAAGCCGACGCCCAAGCCCACCGCGAGCCCGGCTCCCGCGTCGGTCGCGGTGGCGTACCTTCCCCAGAGCGCGTGGGGAGAGGGGTACGTGAGCGAGCTGACGGTCACGGCTGCCGGGCCCGTCACCTCCTGGACGGCCTCGTGGGAATCGCCCGGCGCACGGGCCGTCGTCAACGCCTGGGGCATGACCTGCAGCGTCGCCTCATCGACCGTCACGTGCCGCGGCGACGGGTGGGCGGCCTCTCCCGCTCCGGGGCAGACCGTCCGCGTCGGACTCCAGGTCGCCGCCTCGTCCGCACCGACCTCCCCGCGGCTGACCGTCACCGCGAAGTGACGCGCGTGCCCGCGGCGTCCCCGTGTCGTCGCGCGGGTGCGCGAGGGCTGGTGCGCGAGGGCCCGCCGTCCTTACGTCGGTGATCGCCGTCCCGGGCGGGGCGGCGTTCAGAGCCCGCGCGACAGGAACGCCACGCCGGCCTCACGGAACGCGCGGGCACCGGGGGCGTTGACGTGGTGCCGCCCCGGGATGTCGACGAACTCCCCCTGCGGGAGGAGGGACGCGAGCCGCGCCGACTGGTCGTGGATCGGGTCCTCCGTGCCGGTCGCGATGAGAACGGGCTGCGGCGGCGGTGAAGCAGGGTCGGGGTCGGTCTCGCCGAGACGCATGCCCTCCGCGATGGCGACGAGGGCGCGGAGGTCGTTGCCGGCGACACGATCGGCGAGCGACATGTAGCGCTGGGTGGTGGCATCCTGAACCGGCTCGCCGCGATCGAGGAACGCCCGGGCCTGATCGACGTGCAGGCGGGCGAGCGGTCGGCCGTCCGGGATACCGCCCAGGACCGCGCGCTCGACGTGCTCGGGGGCGTCGACGGCGAGCTGCCATCCCACCCGACCGCCGAGGGAGTAGCCCAGATACCGGACCTGGTCGACGAGGTAGGTGTCGAGCACGGCGACGAGGTCGGAGACGAGCGCGCTCATGCGGTACGACTCGGCGTCGTGCGGCTTGTCGCTCAGGCCGTGTCCGCGCTGGTCGACGGCGAGGACGCGGAAGCCGGCGCGCAGCAGATCGCGCACCCAGCCCGTGTTGACCCAGTTGTCGCGCGTCGACGACCCGAATCCGTGGACACACAGCACGGGCGGGGCGTCGGGGTCGCCCCACGCATACGTCGCGAGGCGGACGTTGTCGCCCACGATCACGAACTGCGCCGGGGGGACTTCGGTGAGCGCGGGCACGGCATCCATTCCGCCGATCCTGGCACAGCGGGTCGCCCCAGGCGTCGATGTGGTCATAGTGGTCGCATGGGGTATTCACGCGCCGAGCTGGAGACGTTCCGGGATGCCACGATCCCCGACCTCGCGGGACCGGGGGTGCGACTGCTGTTCGTGGGCATCAACCCGGGCCTGTGGACGGCCGCCACCGGCACCCCCTTCGCCCGGCCCGGCAACCGGTTTTGGCCCGCGCTGGTCGAGGCGGGGATCCTGTCGCGCCTTCCCGCCTACACGGGACCCCTGGATGCCACCGACCGCGAGATGATCGTCGCTGCGGGCGTGGGGGTGACCAACCTCGTCGCCCGGGCCACCGCGCGAGCCGACGAATTGACCCGCGACGAACTCCGGTCGGGCGCAGCCGCGCTGGAAGCGCGGGTCGCGGCGCTCTCGCCGCACGCGGTGGCCGTCGTCGGCCTGGACGCCTACCGCCGGGGCTTCGACCGTCCGAAGGCGGTGGCGGGCCGACAGGCCGAGAGCATCGGGGGAGTCCCGACGTGGGCGCTGCCGAATCCCAGCGGGCTGAACGCGCACGACACCGTCTCGTCGCTGGCCCGGGCCTACGCGGCGCCCGCGCGAGCCGCGGGGATTCTCGCGTGACCCCTCCTCCCCAGGGGAGAGCGGCGGCGAGCGATGACCGTCGACGGGTAGGGTGACGCCGTCGAAAGGAGACGCGCGTGATCGTGGAGTTCGAGGGGGCGGTCTTCCGCTGGGAGGCGCGACTCGACAGCGACTGGTACTTCGTCGCGCTGCCGCTGGAACTCAGCGAGGCTGTGCGCGAGACGCAGACGCACCGGCGCGGCTTCGGCGGTGTGCGGGTCGAGGCCTCGATCGGGGCGTCGACGTGGCGGACGTCCGTGTTCCCCCAGTCCGACGGGGCGTACGTGCTGCCCCTGAAGCGGGCGGTCCGCGAGAGCGAGGGCATCGCGCCCGACGGCATCGTCCTCGTCCACCTGTCCGTCATCGACGCCTAGCCGCGTGCTCGGCGTCGCCCTCGTCCTCTTCGCAGCGCTGTCCGTCCTGCTCGCCGTCGTGGATGCCCGCCGCCACCGTCTTCCCCACGCGCTCGTCCTGCCCGGCCTCGGCTGCGCGCTGGCCCTTCTGACCTCCGCGGCTCTGGCCGCCGGCACGCCCGGACGCCTCGCGGGGATCTGGGGCGGAGCGGCATCCGCGTTCCTGTTCTGTCTGGTGCTTCACCTCGTCCGTCCCACGGGCTTCGGAGGCGGGGACGTGACGCTCGCCGCGCTCATCGGCGCCCACCTCGGCTGGTTCGGGCTGGATGCCGTGATCGCGGGGCTCCTCGCCGGGTTCGTGTGCGGCGGGGTCGCGGCCGCGGGAGTGCTGCTCGCGGGTGCGCGGCGGGTCGAGTTCGCCTTCGGGCCACCCCTGCTGCTCGGGGCGTGGTGGGTACTGCTCGGCGAGGTGGGCTAGCGCGATGAACGTCGCAGGATCCGCCGGTCTTAGCAGATGCCGACCGCCATCCTGCGATCCCGGCGGCGTTCTGCGATGCGGGGCCGCCGGTCAAGCCTCCCGGGCGGATCCGTGCGGCCCGCCTAACCTGAGGAAATGGCTGATCTCCTCCGTCGCGTCACCGCGTGGGCCCTGCGGCTGCGCCTCGTGCGCGCCTACCTCGTCTACTCGGGACGGCGCGGGCCGATGCTCGCCGACAGCGTGACCTACCGCACCCTCTTCAGCGTCTTCGCCGGCGTGCTCATCGGGTTCTCCTTCGCGGCTCTCTGGCTCGCCGGGAACCCCGACGCGCTCGCCGCGCTCGTGCGATCGGTCGACAGTGTCATCCCGGGGCTCGTCGGAGCGGACGGGCTCATCGACGTCGAGAACATCCAGGCTCCGGAGGGGCTCACGGTCGCCGGCATCCTCGGATCCATCGGTCTGCTGGGCGCGGCGATCGGTGCGGTCGGGTCGCTGCGCTCGGCGCTGCGCCAGATCGCCGACGTCACCACCGAGGACACGTTCATCGTGTGGGTGCTCCTGCGGAACCTGGCGCTCGCGGTCGGGATCGGTGTCGCGCTCGCCGCGGCCGCGGGCGTGACCTTCCTCGCCACCGCGGGTCTGACCGTCGTACGGGATTGGCTGGGCATCTCGGCGGACTCGTGGATCACCGGCATCCTGACCTGGCTCGTCTCCACCCTCGTCGTCCTGGCCCTCGACACGGCCGTCGTCGCGGCGGCCTTCGCGCTGTTGTCGGGGGTTCGCGTGCGACGGGCCACGTTGCTGCGGGGAGCTCTCCTCGGCGGCGTCGGACTGGTCGCGCTGCAGCAGCTCTCCGGGCTGTTCGTCAGGGGAGCGGGGGGCAACCCGCTGCTGGCGACGTTCGCCGCGCTCATCGCGCTGCTGCTGTGGCTCAACCTGTCGAGTCAGGTGATCCTCATCGCCGGTGCCTACATCACCGTCGGGCACGAGGAGGACCAGGACCGCATCCGTGCCAAGTTCGGTGCGGAAACGCTCCTGCAGTTCCGCGTGCAGCGCGCCGAACGTGCGGTGCAGGCCGAGGTGAGTGAGTTGGATGCCGCTCGCGCGGCCGAGGCGAAGGAACGCGAAGCGGTGGCGAAGACTAACGCGGACGAGTGACGGGCACGGGCGCGTCTAGGGTGGCGGCATGACCGACCGAATCGTCGCGTACACCGCCGACGCGATCCGCTCGGCGGAGGCCCCGCTGCTCGCGGCCGGGCGACCGCTCATGCGCGACGCCGCGCGGGCCCTGGCCGATGTCGTCGTCGAGGAACTCGCCCGAACACCCGGCTCGGTGCTGGTGCTGGCCGGCTCCGGCGACAACGGCGGCGATGCGCTCTTCGCCGCGGCGGATTTCGCTCGTCAGGCGGACCGGGTCGACATCGTCCTCACCCGTGATCGGGTGCACCGCGAGGCTCTCGACGCGGCCGTCGCCGCGGGTGCCCGCCTCCGGGACGCTTCCGAGATCTGCCTCGCCGATGCCGATCACGCCCTGGTGGTCGACGGCATCCTGGGCATCGGTGCGTCGCCCGACGCGCGGTTGCGCGGGACGGGACGCGCCGTCGTCGAGGCGCTCCTGCCTGCCGTGGTCGCCGAACGCGTGCGGGTGGTGGCCGCGGACGTCCCGAGCGGTCTGCACCCCGACACCGGTGAGGCGGATGCCGCGGTCCTCCCCGCCCACGTCACGGTGACATTCGGCGCGGTGAAGGCCGGGTTGCTGCGCGGACGCGGCCCCGAGCTCTCCGGCCGCGTCGTGCTCGTTGACCTCGGCCTCGAGCCTCAGCTGCGGCTCGTGCAGCCGGCGATCACGGCCGCCGTGCCGATCGTCCGGCATACGCCCGCCGAGCGGGCGTAGCTCGGGCGGTCGGTCTCGGCGCCGCCCGCCGGTCAGTCGGCGTAACGCTCGACGAACGCGCGCAGGATGCCACCGGTCGCCGTCACGGGCGTACGACGCACGGCCGCGAGGGTGAGGTCGAGCTCATCCGGCGCGAAGTACCCGTACGACGCGTACGCGTGGATCCGCGTGACGATCCCGGCGAGGTCGAGTTCGGGATGGAACTGCGTGGCGTACACGTTCCGGCCGACGCGGAACATCTGCACGGGGCAGGTGGGGGACGAAGCGAGCAGTGTCGCCGTCGCCGGCAGGCGCGAGATCGCCTCCTTATGACCCACGAATGCCGGGAAGCGGTCCGGCAACCGGCCCAGGAGCGGGTCGACGCGGCCGGCCTCGGTCAGCGTGACATCCACGACGCTGATCGGTTCGGCGTACGTCCCGTCGATGGGCGCGCCGAGGTGCGTGCCGAGGGTGCCGACCCCGTAGCACGCTCCGAGGAACGGCGCGTCCCGGGCCACGACGCGGTCGACGAGCTCGGCCATCTCGGCCTCCACCCGCCGCTGCACCGCGGACTTCTTCTCCCAGGGGTCGGAGGCGTTGAACGGACTGCCCCCGACAAGGATGCCGGCGACTTCGTCGAGGTCGATCTCGGGCATCGGGTCGCGCTCGAGGCGGATGCGCCGCAGCCGCTCGGGCGGAAGGCCCGTGAACCGGAGGAAGAGGGCGTACTCCTCGTCGGCGGGGAGGTCCTCGGCGCGGGTCGCCAGGAGCACGAAAGGGCGATCCACCCGAGCGAGTCTAGGCGAGGGGTGTCAAGGCGCCGACCGCCGCGGGGACCCCGGTCTACTCTGGGCGCATGGCTATTGCACGACTGACCGGAGGCCCGCTCGACGGGCAGGCGATTCCGCTCGAGAACGAGTCCGACGACACGCTGATCATGCCCTACAGCGAGGGGCAGCTCGTCTACCGCCGCGAGGGCGGTCTCGAGAACACCGGCGATTCCGACGGGCCCACGCAGGCGGTCTTCACCTACATCGAAGAGACCGAGGAGATCAACCGCGAAGCGAACGAGCGGGACGATTGAGCGGGGCCGCCCAGGGGGCGTCGTCGGTCGAGGTCGAGTCCAAGTACGACGTCGACGGGGACACACCCCTCCCCGACTGGTCGCACCTGCCCGGGGTCGCCCGCGTCGGTGACCCCGAACCGCGCGACCTCGACGCGCGCTATCTCGACACTCCGGACACCGATCTGGCACGCAACGGCGTCGCCGTCCGCCGCCGTCGGGGTGGTCCCGACGAGGGCTGGCACGTGAAGGCCCCGGCCGAGGGCGGACGCTCCGAAACCCAGTGGCCGCTGGGAGAGCTCGGTGACCCCGAAGCCGACCCCGTCGTTCCGGAGGAGATCCAGGATGCCGTGGCGGCGTGGGCGCACGGCCCGTTCCTCCCGCTCGCGCGCGTGCGCAACCACCGCACGGCCTACGCGCTCTTCGATGCGGAGGGCGGCGTCGTCGCCGAGTTCGTCGACGACCGGGTCCGCGCTCGCGACGAGCGTCGCGGCGTCGAATCGGAGTGGCGCGAGTGGGAGGTCGAGCTCGGCCCGGCCGGGCCCGCCGATCGCGAGGGCCGCGCCGTCCTGTTCGCCGCAGTGGATGCCGCCGTGTTCGCCGCGGGCGGTCGCCCCGCGGCATCCGGATCCAAACTCGCCCGGGCGCTCGGCCACTGACGGGCCGTTACGAGAAAAGCCCGCCCGGACGACCCGGGCGGGCTTTCTTCGTGAGTCGATCAGAGGTTGATCATGTGGCCGACGAGGCCGTGGAAGGCCTCCTGCAGGCCCTCCGACAGCGTCGGGTGGGTGTGCACGTTCCGCGCGGCCTCGAGAGCGGTGAGGTCCCACTTCTGCGCGAGCGTCAGCTCGGGGAGGAGTTCGGAGACGTCGGGGCCGATGAGGTGGCCGCCGATGAGCTCGAGGGTCTCGGCGTCGGCGACGAGCTTGACGAAGCCGACGGGCTCGCCCAGGCCGTTGGCCTTGCCGTTGGCGGAGAAGGGGAACTTCGCGACCTTGATGTCGTGACCGGCGTCGCGGGCCTGCTGCTCGGTGAGGCCGAACGAGGCGACCTGCGGGTTGCAGAAGGTGGCGCGGGGCATGTTGCGGTAGTCGCCCAGGGTCTGGGTCTCGGCGTTGCCGATCGTCTCGGCGGCGACGACGCCCTGCGCCTCGGCGACGTGGGCGAGCTGCAGCTTCGCGGTGACGTCACCGATGGCGTAGATGTGCGGGACGTTCGTGCGCATGTGGTCGTCGATGTCGATCGCGCCGCGCTCGGTGAGCTTCACCCCGGTGTTCTCCAGGCCGAAACCGTCGACCTTGGGGGCGAAGCCGATGGACATGAGCACGCGGTCGGCGTCGATGGAGCCCTGCGCGCCGTCCTTGCCGGTGTACGCGACGGTGACCTTGTCGCCGTGATCGGTGACGGAGTCGACCTTGGTGGAGGTGAGGATGTCGACGCCGTAGCTCTTGTACTGCTTCTGGATCTCTTTCGAGACCTCGGCGTCCTCGTTGGGGAGGGCGCGGTCGAGGAACTCGATGATGGTGACCTTCACGCCGTAGTTCGTCATGACGTACGCGAACTCCATGCCGATCGCGCCGGCACCGACGATGACGATGGAGCCGGGGAGCTCGCGGGTGAGGATCTGCTCCTCGTACGTCACGACGTTCTCGGACAGCTCGACCCCGGGCAGCAGCCGCACGGTGGAGCCGGTGGCGATGATGACGTTGTCGAATGTGACCTGCTCGGTGGAGCCGTCGGCCTTGGTCACCGTGAGGGAGTGATCGTCGGTGAAGTGTCCGCGGCCCTCGTACTCGGTGACCTTGTTCTTCTTCATCAGGTAGTGGATGCCCTTGACGTGCCCGGCCGCGACCGAGCGCGACCGGTCGAACGCCTTCCCGAAGTCGAAGTGCACGTCGCCGGAGATGCCGAACAGGTCGGCCTTGGCGTGGAACGTGTGGGCCAGGTCGGCGTTGCGCAGCAGCGCCTTGGAGGGGATGCAGCCGACGTTGAGGCAGACACCGCCCCAGTACTTCTCTTCGATGACCGCGACCGACAGCCCCAGCTGCGCGCCGCGAACGGCTGCGACGTACCCGCCGGGACCCGCACCAAGAATGACCAGATCGTAATGAGGCATGCGGAAAGCCTATCGCCCGGCGGTGCCCGCTGAGCCTTCTCCGGACGAGCCTGCGCGACCCCGCGTGAGCAGGATCCAGACCACCGCGCCGATCACGACGACGAGGGCCACCGCGAGCAGGATCCAGGGCAGGGGAGAGGCCTCCGCGGTGTTCTCGGTCGGTGCGGCCGTCATCGTGACCGTCACCGTCGGTTCGGGCGTCGGCGTCGTCGATGCGGTCGCCGTGGGAGTGGGGGTCTCGGTCGGGGTCGGTGCTGCCGGCACTGTGAACGAGAGGGTTCCGTCGATGGGGTGGCCGTCACTGGAGACGACCCGCCAGACGACGGTGACGGCACCGGATGCCGTCCCCGCCAGGGCCTGCGTCACCGCGGTACCCGACACCGTCGGCGCGCCGTCGGTGAGCGAGGTGCCCGCGGCATCCGTCACCTGGATGACGGTGGCTCCCTCCGACGCGAGCACGTCGGCACTGTAGGTGAGGGTGATCTGCGCGGGGAGGGCGTCGAGGACCTCGTCGGCGGACGGGTCGGATGACACCAGCTCATCGTGCGCGAACGCCGGGGCGGCGGGGACGAGAAGCGCTGCGAGCGCGAGCGCCGCGGCGGCCAGGACAGCGGGCAGGGTGCGCCGATGCGGCGCCGAGGACGTGATCACGTCTCCGACCCTAACGATCGCGATCGGACACGACCTGGGAAACGGCGGCTCTCCGGGGTGACGCGGACTCGACAGGGCCGACCCGGGATGGGTAGGTTCGAGTGTCCCCCGTCGCACCGGGCCGTCACCCGAATGCGGTCCGCGTCGTCGGCGTCGGGAGAGTTGTACATCCCATGGCCCTGCGAGGTCGATCGGCCGCTCCGGCTCGGAGGCGGTCGGCTATGGTGGAAAAGAAGGAGAAGCCGTGGACGAGACCCGCAGATTCGAACGCGACGACATCCGGCGCGCCGCCGATGCTTCGTCCGACCGGTCGCAGGACACGACCCAGACTTTCGGTCACGATGCCGATCTCTCTTTCGTCCCCTTCGGAGCGGATCTCACCGAGACCGAGCTCGAGGCCATCGACGCGCTTCCCTCCGGCGCCGCGCTGTTGATCGTCCGGTCGGGCCCGACCACCGGTGCCCGGTATCTGCTCGACACCGACGTCACCACCGTGGGTCGGCATCCCGAGGCCGACATCTTCTTCGACGACGTCACCGTCTCGCGCCGCCACGCCGAGATCACGCGCTCCGGCAGCGCGTTCGAGATCGTCGACCAGCGCTCGCTCAACGGCAGCTACGTCAACGGCGAGCGCGTCGACCGCTCGGCACTCGTCAACGGTGCCGAGGTGCGCATCGGAAAGTTCCGGCTCAACTTCTTCGGCTCGCCCGTCGACCTCCCGCCGGCAGAGCACTGATGGCGGCAGCCCCCGCCCGTGGTCGTCCAGCGGCCGCGGGGCTGTTGAGCATCGGGCAGGTGCTCGCGCGGCTCACACCGGACTTCCCCGCTCTGTCCTCCAGCAAGCTGCGCTTTCTCGAGGTGCAGGGCATCGTCTCGCCCACGCGCACCGATTCGGGGTACCGGAAGTTCTCGCCCGCCGACCTCGAACGGCTCCGTCTCGCGCTGACGCTGCAGCGCGACCACTACCTTCCTCTCGCCGTCATCCGCGATTACCTCGCCGATGTGGATGCGGGGCGCAATCCCGCCCCGCCCACGGCGATCGCCTCGATGACGAACGCGCCGCGCCGGTATCGCCGCGACGAGCTGCTGTCCGCTGCCGGGGCGGCCCCCCAGTTGCTGAATGACGCGATCAGCACCGGCGTGATCACGGGGGCCGAGACGTACACCGAGCAGACCGTGACGCTGCTGCGCACACTCGTCGCCCTCGACCGCCACGGCATCGAGCCGCGTCACGTGCGGTCGCTGCGGCAGAGCGCCGAGCGCGAAGCCGCGCTGGTGGAGTCCGCCTTGGCCGCGCTGCTGCGTCGCCCCGACGCGGCGTCGCGCGCGCGGGCGAGTGAGCTCGCGCCCGAACTCGCGGCGCGTCTCGACGAGGTCCGGACGCTGTTCGTGCGCGAAGCGATCGACCGGGTCCTGTCCTGATCGCGACACGCCGACCCCTCGGGGCCGGATGTCGTTGCCGGGGGACCGTGGCTGATCTAGCGTGGAGACAACGAGCCGATGAGGAGGGACGCGAGCATGAACGCTGGCGACGCACTCGGTGAACCCCGGTTCGCCACCGACCTCCTCTTCACCGACGGTCTGCCCGAGATGGACGACGACACCGGCTACCGCGGTGCCGTCGCCGCCCGTGCCGCGGGGATCACCTATCGCCAGCTCGACTACTGGGCCCGCACCGAGCTGGTCGTCCCGACCGTCCGCGGTGCGAGCGGGTCCGGCTCGCAGCGGTTGTACGGCTTCCGCGACATCCTCGTCCTGAAACTCGTCAAGCGCCTTCTCGACACCGGGATCTCGTTGCAGCAGATTCGCACTGCCGTCGATCAGCTTCGCGCCGCCGGCATCCGCGACCTCGCCGGCACGACGCTGATGAGCGACGGTGCGTCGGTCTACCTATGCACGTCGAACGACGAGGTCATCGACCTCGTGAGCCGCGGCCAGGGTGTCTTCGGCATCGCCGTCGGCAAGGTTCTGCGCGAGGTCGAGTCCACGCTCGTGGACTTCGAGTCCGCGACCGAGGCCGTCGATGAGCTCGCCGCCCGTCGCGCCGCCCGCACCGCCTGACGCGGCGCCCCCGAACGTCAGAACCCCGGATGCCCTGGCATCCGGGGTTCTTCCCTGTCCCGCTCCTCCCGCGCGAGAGGTGAAGAACTGTCGCCTGCGGAGGTACGCAGGCGACAAGTATTGACCCCTCACGCTCGCGCAGCGAGACGCGGGGCGCCTACGCCTGCGGGGAGTCGCTGGCCACGGGGATACGGCCGGTGCGAACGATGCGATCGAGGAGGGCGTCGAAGTCGGCGGCGAGCTCCTGCGCCGAGTCACCGGGCCAGACGTGCAGCGGCTTCGCGGCGCCCTGGGCCTGCTGGAGTGACGTGCGCTCCGGGAGCTGAGGGTTCAGAACGAGCGGACCGAACATGTCGCGGAGTTCCTTGATGCGGAACTGGTGCTCGATCGACTGGGGGCGCACGCGGTTGACGACGACGCCGAGCGGCTGAAGGCGGGGGGAGAGGCCGCGACGGATCTCCTCGATCGCGCGCAGAGCGCGGTCGGCGGCGGCCACCGAGAACAGCCCGGGCTCGGTCACGACGATCACGCGGTCGCTCGCGGCCCACGCCGTGCGGGTCAGCGCGTTCAGTGAGGGGGCGCAGTCGATGAGGACGAGGTCGTAGTCGGACTCGATGGTGGCGAGGGCCTCTTCGAGCTTCCAGACGTCGCGCACGCTCGGGTGCGGACCGTCGAAGTTGATCGCCGACGGGCTGCCGATGAGCACGTCGATCGTGCCGGGGTGGACCTTCGCCCATCCGCTCGAGGTGATCGCCTGACGAACGACCTTCTCTTTCGGATTGGCCAGGACGTCGGCGATGTTCAGCCGCCCGGCGACCTGGATGTCCATGCCGGTGGACACATCGGACTGCGGGTCGAGGTCGACGACGAGAGTGCGAACGCCACGTGCGAAGGCGGCGGATGCCAGCCCGAGCGTCACGGTCGTCTTGCCGACCCCGCCTTTCAAAGAGCTGACGGAGAGTACGTGCACGGTCGTCTACGTTACCTTCCCCTAGGCTGTGAGCACATTCAGCTCCGCCAGCTTGACGTGAGGGTGTGCATGTTCTCGAAAATCCTGGTCGCCAATCGCGGAGAGATCGCCATCCGCGCGTTCCGCGCCGCCTATGAAGTGGGAGCCCGCACCGTCGCGGTGTACCCCTTCGAGGATCGCGCGTCGTTGCACCGGTTGAAGGCCGACGAGGCGTACCAGATCGGTGAGCGTGGCCATCCCGTACGGGCCTACCTCGACGTCGACGAGATCATCCGCGTCGCCCGGGAATGCGGAGCGGATGCCATCTACCCGGGCTACGGCTTCCTGTCGGAGAATCCGGAACTCGCAGAGAAAGCCGCGGCGCACGGCATCACCTTCATCGGCCCGCCCGCCGAGGTGCTGTCGATGGCCGGGAACAAGGTCACGGCCAAGGAGCACGCGATCGCCGCCGGTGTGCCCGTACTCCGCTCGACGGCGGCATCCGATGACATCGATGCCCTGCTCGCCGAGGCCTCGGAGATCGGCTTCCCGCTCTTCGCGAAGGCCGTCGCGGGCGGCGGCGGTCGGGGCATGCGCCGCGTCGAGTCCATTGGCGAGCTCGCCCCCGCGCTGGCCGAGGCGATGCGGGAGGCGCAGAGCGCGTTCGGCGACCCGCGGATGTTCCTCGAGCAGGCCGTGCAGCGTCCCCGCCACGTGGAGGTGCAGATCCTCGCGGATGCCACCGGCGAGACGGTACATCTCTTCGAGCGCGATTGCTCGGTTCAGCGGCGGCATCAGAAGGTGATCGAGATCGCTCCCGCGCCGAACCTCGACGACACGGTCCGGGAAGACCTGCACCGCTACGCCGTGGCGTTCGCGCGGTCGATCGGCTACCAGAACGCCGGCACGGTCGAGTTCCTGCTCGAGACGGCCGGACCCCGGACGGGTGAGGTCGTCTTCATCGAGATGAACCCGCGCATCCAGGTCGAGCACACGGTGACGGAGGAGGTCACGGACGTCGACCTTGTGCAGTCCCAGATGCGTATCGCGGCGGGACAGACCCTCGCCGACCTGCAGCTCACGCAGGACCGGATCCGCCTTCGCGGCGCGGCTCTGCAGTGCCGCATCACCACCGAGGATCCCACACAGGGCTTCCGCCCCGACACGGGCAAGATCACCACCTACCGCTCGCCGGGCGGAGCGGGGGTGCGTCTGGACGGCGGTACGACCGCCGCAGGGTCGCAGATCAGCCCGCACTTCGACTCGATGCTGTCCAAGCTCACCTGCCGAGGCCGCGATTTCTCCGCGGCGGTCGCCCGCGCCCGACGCGCCCTCGCGGAGTTCCGTATCCGTGGCGTCTCGACCAACATCCCGTTCCTGCAGGCGGTGCTCGACGACCCGGCGTTCGTCGCGGGAGACCTGAGCACCTCATTCATCGACGAGCGTCCCGAGCTCCTCCGGGGCCGGGAATCCAAGGACCGCGGGACGAAGGTGCTCTCGTGGCTCGTCGACACCACGGTCAACCGCCCGAACGGCGACAACCCGTTGTCGGTCGACCCCGGGAGCAAGCTCCCCGCGATCGACATCGCCGACCCCGCTCCGGCCGGGTCGCGTCAGCGCCTGCAGGAACTCGGACCGGTCGGTTTCGCGCGGGCACTCCGCGAGCAGACGGCGCTCGCGGTGACGGAGACGACGTTCCGCGACGCGCACCAGTCGCTCCTGGCGACCCGCGTGCGCACGCGCGACCTCGCCCGCGTCGCCCCCTACGTCGCACGCTCGACCCCGCAGCTGCTGTCGGTCGAGGCCTGGGGCGGTGCGACCTACGACGTCGCTCTCCGCTTCCTCGGCGAAGACCCGTGGGAGCGTCTCGACGCTCTGCGCCGGGCGCTGCCCAACATCGCGATCCAGATGCTGCTGCGCGGCCGCAACACCGTCGGCTACACCCCGTACCCGACGGAGGTGACGGATTCCTTCGTCGCCGAGGCCGCGGCATCCGGCATCGACATCTTCCGCATCTTCGACGCGCTCAACGACGTCGCGCAGATGCGTCCCGCCATCGACGCGGTGCTGGCCACGGGCACCGCCGTCGCGGAGGTCGCGGTGTGCTACACCGGCGATCTGCTCGACCCGCGCGAGGACCTCTACACGCTGGACTACTACCTCCGGCTCGCCGAGGAGATCGTGGACGCCGGCGCCCACATCCTCGCGGTCAAGGACATGGCCGGGCTCCTTCGCCCCGCGGCCGCGGCGCGGCTGGTGACGGCGCTCCGCGAACGGTTCGACCTGCCCGTGCACGTCCACACGCATGACACCGCGGGCGGACAGCTCGCGACCCTGCTCGCCGCGTCGGCGGCGGGGGCGGATGCCGTCGATGCCGCCGCCGCGCCGATGTCGGGCACCACGAGCCAGCCGTCGCTGTCGGCCCTGGTGGCGGCGCTCGCGCACACCGAGCGCGACACCGGGCTCGACCTCGCGGCTGTGTCCGATCTCGAGCCGTACTGGGAGGCGGTGCGCCACCTCTACCGCCCGTTCGAGTCGGGGCTGCCCGGTCCCACCGGCCGCGTGTACCACCACGAGATCCCGGGCGGGCAGTTGTCGAACCTCCGGCAGCAGGCGATCGCCCTCGGTCTCGCCGACGACTTCGAACTCATCGAGGACATGTACGCGGCCGCCGACCGCATCCTCGGGCGCGTCCCGAAGGTCACGCCGTCGTCGAAGGTCGTCGGAGACCTGGCCCTGCACCTCGCGGCAGTGAAGGCCGACCCCGACGACTTCGCGCGCAACCCGGAGAAGTACGACGTCCCCGACTCGGTGGTGTCGTTCATGGCGGGCGAGCTGGGCGACCTTCCCGGGGGCTGGCCCGAGCCGTTCCGTTCGAAGGTGCTGGCCGGCCGTGACGTGAAGGTCGGCGTGACACCGCTGACCGCGGAGGATGCGGCGGCCCTCGCCGGGGATTCGGCGACCCGCCGCGCGCGTCTGAACGCTCTGCTCTTTCCCCAGCCCACGCGCACATTCCTCGACACGCGCGCGACATACGGCGACCTCAGCGTGCTCGACACCGCGGACTACCTCTACGGCCTCCGTGCCGGTGAGGAGCACACGGTCGAGATCGAGCGCGGCGTGCAGCTGTTCGTCGGACTGGAAGCGATCGGTGACGCCGACGAGAAGGGCATGCGCACCGTCATGACGACGCTGAACGGTCAGCTGCGTCCGGTGTTCGTGCGGGACCGCTCGATCGACGTCGAGGCTCGTCAGGCCGAGAAGGCCGACACGTCCAAGCCGGGTCAGGTGGCCGCGCCCTTCTCCGGCGTCGTGACGCTGAAGGCCACCCCGGGCGAGCGGGTGTCGGCCGGTCAGGCCGTCGCGTCGATCGAGGCGATGAAGATGGAGGCGGCGATCACGAGCTCGGTCGACGGCGTCGTCGAGCGCATCACCGTCGGAGCGACGCAGCAGGTGGAGGCCGGCGACCTTTTGCTCGTCGTCCGTCCCTCGCAGTAGCCTGAAAGGGGGCGCTCTTCGCGCCCCCTTTTTCTTTGGAGACGGCAGTGACCCCCGACCGCACCGACGAGACCCCCGACGACGGCGCCGAACACGGTGTCCTCGACGACAGCGGAGCCCTCGACACCACCAGCATCAGCATCCTCGGTCAGCACACCGCACAGGTCAGCGTCGACCTTCCGGTGCCCGACGAGGACGACGTCGACGACGACGTCGTTGAGGACGAGATGCCGGTCATCGAGGCCGAAGACCGCGCGTTCGAGGTGGTGGGCATAGTGCATCTGCCCGACGCCGACAACCTCCCCCTCCTCACGCACGTGCCGGACCCCGACGAGCCCGCCGACGTGTCCGGGGCCGAGGAGATGACGACCGGCGAGATCGTCCTCGAGCCGCACGAGGGCGCAGACACCGACGACGCCGAGGTGCACGAGGCCGAGATCGTGCCCGATGACGCCGTCGAGACGGCCGACGGTGCCGTGGCGGACATCGAGATGGATGCCACGACCGACGACGCCCCCACCGCGGGCGTCACGCCGGCGGAGGCCGACGACCGCGATCTCGAGGCCGCGGCGCCCTCGACGCAGGAAGCCGACGAGGAGCCCGAGTCGGTGGAGGAGAACGCGGCCTCCGCTCCCGAGGTCGACGACGCGCCCGACGTCGAAGACGCGCCTCACGACGAAGTGTCCGACGTCGAAGAAGCGACGGTTCCCGCGGAGGCCGAAGAGGATTCCCCGGGCGAGTCGGCCGCGGAAGCGCACGAGCGGGTCGAGGGACAGCAGGCCGCTGCGGCCGCTGAGCCCGTGGATGTCGAGTCCGTGGCATCCGCCGCCGCGGAGGAGGAGCCCGCCGACGCGGATCCCGCTCGGGACGAGTCCGCCGCGCGCGAACCCGCCGCCGAGGCCGCCCCGACCACGGACGCTCAGCCCGAGCGCGAGCCCGAGCCCGAGGTCGTGGCCGTCAGTACCGCCCAGCCGACGCCCTCCGTCGCGGAGGAGTCCGAGGCGGCGCTCGTCACCGGACCGGTGCCGCGCACCCGCGCGGAGCGTGCCGCCACGGGCGCGATCGGCACCGTCCCGCTCACGCGCCGCGAGGTGCACCAGGCCGACGAGGCCGCGCGCGCGGGCCGTGTCCACGCGTCCGAGCGGGTGCGGACGCCGGGCACCGACGTGACGCTGACGTCGAAGCGCCTCGGCGAGATCGACGACGCCCGCGAGAGCCCGGATCTGCTCACCGCCGATCGGCTGCTCGACCCCCGCCAGATCGCCCGGCCGGAGCCCGAGGGACTGTGGCAGCAGCTGGTGTACTCCGTGTCGCGCCATCGCATCAACCTCGGTGACGGGCAGCGCGCCCGCGCGCGGAAAGACCTCGACCGTCGCATCTCCACCCCGCTCGCGGCTCAGGCCCGGTTCGTTCCCGTGCTCTCGCGGAAGGGAGGGGTGGGGAAGACCACCGTGACCGCTCTGCTGGGGATGGCTCTCGCCGACGCCCGCGACGACCGCGTCATCGCCGTCGACGCCAACCCCGATCGGGGGACGCTCGCCGACCGCGTCGGCCGTGCCAACGGCCGGACCGTCCGCGACCTCGTCCGGGCCCACGACGAGGTCGAGGGGTACAGCGACGTGTCGTCGATCGTCGCCCGCGACGCGACGCGGCTCGACGTTCTGGCATCCGACTCCGATCCGCGCGTCTCCGAGGCGTTCAGCGACGACGACTACCGCCGGGTGGCCGACATCGCCGCGCACTACTACTCGATCGTGCTCACCGATACCGGCACGGGGATCGTGCACTCCGTCATGGAGGCGACGCTCGAGCTCTCCGACTCGCTGGTGATCGTTGCGGGCCTGTCGGTCGACGAGGCGAGGCTGGCGTCCGAGACACTGACGTGGCTCGAGACCAACGGCTACGCGGACCGCGTGCGTGGTGCGGTCGTCGTGCTCAACAATGCCCGCCCGGGTGCGCCGCTCGTTCGCGAGAGCGAACTGGAAGCGCACTTCCGCAGCCGTGTGCGCACCGTGATCCGGATGCCGTACGACAGCCATGTCGCCGCCGGCAGCGCGATCGCGTTCCGCGACCTCCGGCCCGCGACCCGTCAGGCGGCGCGGGAACTCGCCGCCGCGGTCGTGGAGGGTCTGCGCACCCCGGCGGTCGTGGCATGACGGTTCGTCCCATCCGCCTGTTCGGCGACCCGGTTCTGCGGGCGCCCAGTGCCCCGATCGAGCAGATCGACGACGGCATCCGTGCTCTCGTCCGCGATCTCATCGACACGGTCGAGCCTCCGGGCCGTGCGGGTGTCGCCGCGCCCCAGATCGGCGTCGGTCTGCGCGCCTTCAGCTACAACATCGACGGCGACATCGGGTACGTGCTCAACCCGGTGCTCGTCGAGACCCGCGGCGAGCCGGAACTCGTGGGGGAGGGATGCCTCTCGGTCCCGGGCCTGTGGCACGAAGCGCTGCGCTACCCGTGGGCCAAGGTGGTCGGCATCGACCTCGACGGCGACGAGGTCGTTCTCGAGGGGGAGGGTCTGCTCGCGCAGGCTCTGCAGCACGAGACCGATCACCTCGACGGAAAGCTCTACCTGTCGCGACTGCCGGCCGAGAGCCGCCGCGAGGCGATGCGGCAGATCCGCGAGAGCGACTGGTTCTGACACGCGTCGCCCCGGAACAGGGGATGCCATGAGAACAGGCCGATCCGTGAAGGATCGGCCTGTTCTCGTCTCGGGGCCTGTTCTCGCGGCCGATTACGGCAGCGAGACGTTGGTGGTGTTGATGGGCACCGCGTAGATGTCCTCGATCTCTTCGGCGAAATCGCTGACGATGACGTTGCGCTTGATGCTCATCTTCGGGGTCAGGTGACCGCTCGCCTCCGTCCACTCGGTGGCGAGGATCGTGAACTTGCGGATCGACTCGGCACGAGAAACGCGCGCGTTCGCGCGATCGATCGCGCCCTGGATCTCGGCGCGCACCTTCTCGTTCGTGCTCGCGTCGGCCAGCGACATGTCGCCGGGCAGTCCGTTGTTCGCCAGCCACGTCGGGAGCATCTCCGGGTCGAGCGTGACCAGGGCCGAGATGAACGGCTTGTGGTCGCCGACGACCACGACCTGACCCACGATCGGGTTGGCGCGGATGGGGTCTTCGAGGGCGGCGGGGGCGACGTTCTTACCGCCCGCGGTGACGATGATCTCCTTCTTACGGCCCGTGATCGACAGGAAACCGTCGGCGTCGAAGGCACCGATGTCGCCGGTCTTGAACCACTCGCCGTCGAAGGCTTCGGCCGTGGCCTCGGGGTTCCGCCAGTACTCGGCGAAGACGTTGATGCCGCGGACCTGGATCTCGCCGTCGTCGGCGAGGCGCACGCCCACACCGGGGAGCACGGGACCGACGGTGCCGATCTTCGACTTCGTGGCGAGGTTCACCGTCGCGGGGGCGGTCGTCTCGGTCAGGCCGTACCCCTCGAGGATGACGACCCCGAGGCTGCGGAAGAAGTGCCCGAGACGCGGGCCCAGGGGAGCAGACCCCGACACGGCGTACACGACGCGTCCGCCCATGGCATCCCGGAGCTTCGAATACACGAGCCGGTCGAACAGCGCGAACTTGATCTTCAGCAGGAGCGGGATGGACCGGCCCTGCTGCTCGCGCTCGGAGTGCTCCACGGCGGCCGCGGCGGCCGCGCGGAAGATCTTGCCCTTGCCGCCCGCCTCGGCCTTCTGCTCGGCAGAGTTGTAGACCTTCTCGAACACACGCGGCACCGCGAGCAGGAAGGTGGGCTTGAAGGAACCCAGCGCCGGGAGGAGCTGCTTCGTGTCGGGCTGATGACCCGTCTTGACGCCGGCGTGCACGTTCAGCAGCGAGATGAAGCGCGCGAAGACGTGTGCGGTCGTGATGAACAGCAGGGTGGAGGCGCCGGGGGTCTCGACGACCTCGTGCAGAGCCTTGGCGGAATTGCGGGCGAGTTCGACGAAGTTGCCGTGCGTGAGGACGCAGCCCTTCGGGCGGCCGGTCGACCCCGAGGTGTAGATGAGGGTGGCGATGTCGGAGCTGTTCGCGATCGCGCGGCGCCGCGCGATCTCGGCGTCGTCGATCTGCGCTCCGCGGGAGACGAGCGCGTCGAGGTCGCCGGCGTGCATCGCCCAGACGTCGCGGATGAGCGGCAGGTCGCTGCGGACTTCGCCGAGGCGCTCCCCGTGCTCGCTGGATTCCACGATCGCCGCGATCGCGCCGGAATCCGAGAGGATCCACGAGATCTGCGCGGGGGAGCTCGTCTCGTACACCGGCACCATGACGGCACCGGCGTAGAAGAGGGCGAAGTCCACGAGCGTCCAGTCGTAGGTCGTGCGAGCGATGAACGCGACCTTCTCTCCGGGCTGGATGCCGGCGGCGACGAAGCCCTTCGCGAGGGCGATGACCTGCTGCTCGAAGTCGCGAGCGGACACGTCGCGCCAGTCGGAGCCGTCGGGAACGGCGAACAGCGCACGATCGGGTGTGGCGGCCACCCGGTCGGCGAGCAGGTCGGACGCGTTCGCCGTCGGGTCGGCGGGGACGACGGGGGGAAGGTCGAACTGGATCACGGCAACTCCTTTGTGTACCGGAAAGAACGTCGATCGGTCTGACGAGTCTAGTCGTACGGCGCCGAGGACTCCCGCGGGCTCCGCGGTGTCGTCGTGCTTCCACGGCGATGACTAGACTGCTGCGGGCCGAGCCGCGGGGCGGGCCGAGAGGGGAGCGCGGTGCGCAACATCGGTATCGACATCGGCGGCACGAAGATCGCCGGTGGCGTGGTCGACGAGGACGGCACCATCGTCGAGAAGCTCCGCGTGGACACTCCGCTCGATCCGATCGCCCTCGTGGACGCGGTCGTCGACATGGCCGACCACCTGCGCCGCGCGCACGAGGTGCACGCGATCGGCGTCGCCGCCGCGGGCTTCATCAGCCGCGACCGGAGCACCGTCATCTACGCACCCAACATCGATTGGCGCGACGAACCTCTGCGGGCGCGTCTCGAGGTGCGCCTCGACACCCCCGTGACGATCGAGAACGACGCCAACGCCGCCGGGTGGGGCGAGTACCGCTTCGGTGCAGGGCGGGGCGTTCGCGACATGGTCATGCTGACGATGGGCACCGGGGTCGGCGGTGCCGTCGTGAGCGACGGCGAGCTGTTCCGCGGGGGCCACGGCATCGGCGCCGAACTCGGTCATCTCCGGTTCGTTCGCGGCGGCCACCCGTGCGGGTGCGGACAGAACGGATGCCTCGAGCAGTACGCGTCGGGGCGCGCCCTGCAGCGCGAGGCCAACGCCATCGCCGACGAGGGCGGCATCGGTGCGGCACTGGCCGCCGTCCGCGACGAGAAGGGGGCGATCCCGGGCCCCACGGTGTCGCGGCTCGTGCTCGCGGGCGATCCCGGCGCCATCGAGGCGCTGCGCCGCGTCGCCACAGCCCTGGGCGAGGCGTGCGGCGGGTTCCAGGCCGTGCTCGATCCCGAACTGTTCGTCATCGGCGGGGGAGTGGCCCAGCTCGGCGCCGACCTCCTCGTCCCCGTGAAGCTCGCCTACGAGACGTCGCTTCCGGGGTACGGTGAGCGTCCGGTGGCCGAGTTCACGATCGCGCGACTGGGCAACGACGCCGGTCTCATCGGGGTTGCAGACCTCGCCGGGAAGGAGCGCTGACGATGTTCTACTGGCTCATGAAGTACGTGGTCATCGGGCCGGTCATCAAGGCCGTGTTCCGCCCTTGGATCGTGGGCCGGCGGAACATCCCGCGCGACGGAGCGGCGATCCTCGCGAGCAATCACCTGTCGTTCTCGGACTCGATCTTCCTCCCCCTGATGATCGACCGGCGGATGGCGTTCCTCGCCAAGAGCGACTACTTCACCGGCCGGGGGCTGAAGGGCTGGGCGACCCGGCTGTTCTTCACGGCGACGGGGCAGCTTCCCATCGACCGCTCGGGCGGCAAGGCCTCGGAGGCGTCGCTGAACACCGGGCTCGGCGTGCTCGGGCGGGGTGAGCTCCTCGGCATCTACCCCGAGGGCACCCGCAGCCCCGACGGCACGCTGTACCGGGGGCGCACCGGCATCGCGCGGATGGCGCTGGAGGCCCGCGTCCCCGTCATCCCCGTCGTGATGGTCGACACCGGCGCGGTCATGCCGATCGGTCAGCGCCTCCCGCGCGTCGGACGGGTCGGAATCGTCATCGGCGAGCCGCTCGACTTCTCCCGCTTCGAGGGGATGGAGAGCGACCGCTACATCCTCCGCTCGGTCACGGACGAGATCATGGTCGCTCTCCAGCGGCTCGGGGAACAGCGCTACGAAGACGTCTACGCCTCCACGGTGAAGGACCGTCTGGCCAGTGCACAGGCGGCGAAGGCGCCCGCGGCGCGCCACTAGACTTCAGGGGTGAATCAGCAGCTCCACGACCTCGACCACTGGCGGACCCTGCCCATCAAGCAGCAGCCCCAGTGGTATGACGAGGCCGCGGTGGCCGCGGCATCCGCCGAACTGGCCACCCTCCCGCCGCTCGTCTTCGCCGGCGAGGTCGACAACCTCCGCGATCGTCTGGCCCGCGCCGCGGCCGGTCAGGCGTTCCTGCTCCAGGGCGGCGACTGCGCCGAGACCTTCGCCGGTGCGACCGCCGAGCAGATCCGCAACCGCATCAAGACGGTGCTCCAGATGGCCGTGGTCCTCACCTACGGCGCCTCGATGCCCGTGGTGAAGATGGGGCGGATGGCGGGTCAGTTCGCCAAGCCGCGTTCGAGCGACACCGAGACCCGCGGCGACGTCACCCTGCCGGCGTACCGCGGTGACATCGTCAACGGCTACGACTTCACCGAGGAGTCCCGAAAGGCCGACCCGGCGCGCCTGCTCAAGGGCTACCACACGGCCGCGTCGACGCTGAACCTCATCCGGGCGTTCACTCAAGGCGGCTTCGCGGATCTCCGCGAGGTCCATAGCTGGAACAAGGGCTTCGCGAGCAACCCGGCCAACCAGGCGTACGAGAGCATGGCGGCCGAGATCGACCGTGCCATCAAGTTCATGGAGGCCGCCGGGGCCAACTTCGACGAGCTGACCCGCGTGGAGTTCTACACCGGGCACGAAGGTCTGCTCATGGACTACGAGCGTCCGATGACCCGCATCGATTCACGCACGGGCCTGGCGTACAACACCTCGTCGCACTTCCAGTGGATCGGCGAGCGCACGCGCGAGCTCGACGGCGCGCACGTCGACTATTTCTCGAAGATCCGCAACCCCATCGGGGTGAAGCTGGGACCCACGACGACGCCCGAGACGGCCCTCGCTCTCATCGACAAGCTCGATCCCGAGCGCGAGCCCGGACGGCTCACGTTCATCACCCGCATGGGTGCGGGCAAGATCCGCGAGGCACTGCCGCCGCTCCTCGAGGCCGTTCGCGCGTCGGGCGCGACCCCGCTGTGGGTGACCGACCCCATGCACGGCAACGGCATCACGACGCCCACCGGGTACAAGACCCGTCGCTTCGACGACGTGGTCGACGAGGTGCGCGGGTTCTTCGAGGCACACCGCCAGGTGGGCACGCACCCCGGTGGCATCCACGTCGAATTGACCGGCGACGACGTCACGGAGTGCCTGGGCGGTTCCGAGATGATCGACGAGGCCACCCTCGCCACCCGGTACGAGAGCCTGTGCGACCCGCGCCTTAACCACCGTCAGAGCCTCGAGCTCGCGTTCCTCGTCGCCGAGGAGCTCGAGAAGCGCTGAGTCCGCAGACGCGCTCCGGACAGAACGCCCCCGACCCTCCCGGGTCGGGGGCGTTCTCTCTCGAGTGGCGGGATCAGCCGGTACTGAATACGCGCACCGAGGTGCCGGGGCGATGGCTCGTTCCCGGCTGAGGATCGGTGCGGCTGACGGTGAAGATGCCCCACACGAGCTCGGGCAGGGCGGTGCCCGGCTCGAAACCGGCGGCACGCAGGGCGTCTATCGCGTCGGCGACCGTCCGACCGGAGACGTCGGGAACCATGATCGGGCGAGGACCTTCCGAGATGAGCAGCGTGACAGTCTCGCCGGGTCGCCAGTTGCCCTCCTCCGGTCGATCCAGGATGCCGATGACCGCCCCCTCGTCGACCGAGTTGCTGTACTCGGTGGGGCGGTCGCCCGACACCTGCAGGCCCGCGGCCTCGAGCTCGCGGACCGCGCGGTCCACGCCGAGCCCGGCGACATCAGGCACGGGACCGCTGGAGACCAGCATGGAGGCGGAGTCGCCTTCGAGCACGGTGCAGCCGTCGGTGCAGGCGAACGACTCGCCCCCCGCCCGCGGGGTCACGGTGACGGAGAGCACCGTGCCGGCGTCGGCGTCGGCGAACTCCTGGGCGTCGTCGCCCACGGTCACCACAGCGGCGGTCAGGATGCCGCGGGCGTCGTCGGCCGGGCGCCCACCCAGGCCCTCGATCTCATGCGAGGCCGGACCGACCGAGACGAAGACGGTGACCGGCGCGCCCTTGTCGAGGCGCGTGCCCCATGTGGGATCCGACCCGACGGTCGTCCCGGCGGGGATCTCGAGGTCGTTCACCTCCTTCGCCTGCGGGACGAGCTGCTGCTCGGCCAGCAGGGCCTCGGCGTCGGCGAGACTCATCCGCGACACGTCGGGGACCGCTACGAGCGAGCCGGGCCCGGAGCCGAACCACCACCCGGCGCCGGCGGCGCCGGCGGCGAGCATCAGAACGAGGGCGAACAGCCAGATCCCGCGCGTGGTCCGGCGACGCGTGCGCTGACGCAGGCGCGTGGAGTTGTCGACGTCTTCGGTCGCCGCGGTCGGGGTCACCGCCGTCTGGGGAAGGACCTTGGTCAGTTCGCGCGATTCCGCCGCGTCGGCAGTGACCATGCCGACGGCGACCGCGCGAGCGACCTGCGGGGCCAATCCGAGTTCCTTCTCGATGTCGCGCAGCCGGGCGAGCATGGTGCCCGCATCGACGGGCCGCTCCGCCGGTTCGCGCTCGGTCGCCCACAGCACGAGCTCGTCGAGCTGCTCGGGCACCCCGGGGTTCTTGGCGCTGGGACGCGGCACCGAGTCGGTCGCGTGCTGGTACGCGATCTGCATGGGCTGCTCGCCCTTGTACGGCTGCTCACCGACGAGCATCTCGTACAGCATGATGCCGAGCGAGTAGATGTCGCTGCGCGCGTCGGCGGTGCCGCGCGTGACGAGCTCGGGGGCGAGGTAGGCGATCGTGCCCATGAGCTGCGCGCCGCTGGCGGTGTTCGCCGTGGTGGCGCGCGCGAGCCCGAAGTCGCCGATCTTGATGCGGCCGTCCTCGGCGAGGAGCACGTTCTCGGGCTTCACGTCGCGGTGGACGATACCCGCGCGGTGGGCGGCGGCGAGCCCTGAGAGGATGGCATCCATGATCGTCAGGGTCTGATCGACCGTGAGGCGCTTGTGCTCGCGCAGCAGCTCGCGCAGCGTGATGCCGGGCAGGTACTCCATGACGAGGTAGGCCATGTCGCCGTCCTGGCCCTGGTCGAACACGTTGACCACGTGGGGATCCGCCAGACGGGCCGCGGAGCGGGCTTCCTGGATGAACCGGCTCTGGAACACGGTGTCGTCGCTCAGGTGGCCGTGCATGACCTTGAGCGCGATCCGGCGCTCGAGGCGCAGGTCGGTTGCGACGTAGACGGTCGCCATGCCGCCGCGCGCGATGCGCGCACGCACGCGGTATCGGCCGTCGACGAGACGGCCGATCAGCGGGTCGGCCTGCTGACTCGTGCTCACGGGTCGAGTCTACGGAGCGCCCCCTGTGAGCCCGGGGAGCGGCTCACCTTCGCATCAGCCGAGAACCGCGAGCCACACGGTCGCCGGAGCCTCCCACTGGGCGTACCGGTCGGGGTAGGCCGAGATCTGCACCGCCTGCGCGGCGTCCGCGTAGGCCATGCCTTCCCACCCCGGGATGTCGAGCAGGCCGCGCGTCGCGGAGCCGTTCGGGTCGGCCGCGCCGCCGTAGAAGACGCGCGTCGCACGATCGCGGTCGAGGATCTGCTCGCGCGTGCCCCAACCGCTGCTGGGGCGCTGCTGGAACAGCCCCAGCGAGTCGCGGTCGCCCCAGTCGAGGTTGCGCAGCCACGACTCCTGCATCGCGGTCCCGAGGGCGATGGCGATCCCGTGGTCCGAGACACCGAGGTCGCGGCCGATGCGGATGATGAGCCGCGCGTTCTCGGACTGCTCGGCGTCGAGTCCGGGCGCCGTCGCCGGAGCGGTGGATGCCACGGAGCCGGTCGCTCCGCCGTCGGACGGTGCCGGGACCCGCAGCGTCTCGCCGGGGTAGATGATCGAGGACCGCGTCAGGCCGTTCGCGGTCAGGACCGCGTCGATCGACACGCCGTGCGCCGCGGCGATGCCCGACACGGTATCGCCCGGACGCACGTGATGCTCGCGCGCGGACGGGGCGGACTCGGCGGCCGCGGGCGGAGCCGGCGGGGCGGCGGGCACCAGGGCGAGCACCTGGCCCGGACGGATGACCGCGGACGCGTCGAGCGCATTCGCGGCGAGGATCGCGGCGGTGTCGAGCCCGTGGGCACGGGCGATGGCCCACACGGTGTCGCCGGGCTGCACGGTGTACGACACCGCGGAGGTCGTCGCCGTGAGGGTGGGTCCGCCGAGCGTGCGCGGGGCCGGCGGCACCGCGGAGAGGGCGGGAGCCGGCGGCGCGGCGTGAGCGGCGTTCTGGCCGGAGAGGGCGAGCGCGATCGTGCCGGCCACGGCGGCGGGCCAGGCCAGGGCGCCGCGAGCGCGTGTGGTGTGGGGGGAGTATCCGTGCGGGCGCGCGGACAGGGGGGACAGTCGTCGCATGGTGGGGGATCCGTTCTTCCGACTGCCGGCCACGGTCGCACGCCCCGGGACGGATGTCAACGCGTGAGGCTCCTGTGACCGGTGGGACGCGTGATGTCGTCGTTCCCCCTCCCGACCGAGGGATGAGATAGTGGCAGGGTGACCGAGACGCCCCGCTTCGCAACCGACTGGCTGACCCTCCCCGACCTCGTCGATCTGCTCGGGGAGCCGCTCGGACGCGTCCGCCGCCTGCTGGACGATCACTACCTGATCGGGACGCGGCGCGACGGCGTGTTGCGGGTACCCGCCGCGTTCATCGTCGAGGGGCGGCCGCTCCCGTCGCTGCGCGGGACGATCATCGTGCTTCACGATGCCGGGTTCGACGCGGACGAGACGATCGACTGGCTGCTCACTCCGGAGGAGACCATCGGGGCGGCCCCGATCGAGGCCCTCCTCGCCGGACGCAAGAGCGAAGTGCGGCGAGTGGCGGCCGCGCTCGCCTGAACCCGGGCGGCCCGACCGGTCAGGACGTACGCTGCGTCGCGGCGCGCGCGAGCGCCCGGAGGTCCTCGACGGCCGCGCGACCGAGAGATACCCCGTTCAGCGCGCCGTCGGCTCGCCGCTCGTACTCGGCGATGAGTTCCTCGGTGCGCGCGAGCGCACCCGTGTCGACGATGGTCTGCTGCATCTCGCGGATGCGGCCGGCGTCCAGGCTCCGGTCCCCGAGCAGGGCATCGAGGTCGGCGCGGCGCGCGACGGGCAGTGCCTGACGCGCGTAGGCGACGAGGACGGTGCGCTTGCCCTCTCGGAGATCGTCTCCGGAGGGTTTGCCGGTCACGGCGCTGTCGCCGAAGACGCCGAGGACGTCGTCGCGCAGCTGGAACGCCATGCCGATGTCGTGCCCGAATCGACCGAGCGCCTCGAGCTGCGCCTCGTCGGCGCCGGCGAGAGCGGCCCCGATCTGAAGGGGCTTCTGGATGCTGTAGCGCGCCGACTTGTAGGAGGCCACGCGCAGCGCGCGGTCGGCGTGCGCGGCGTCATCGTGCGAGACGTACGCGGACTCCTCGGCGACATCGAGGAACTGTCCGATCGTGACGTCCCGGCGCATCTGCGCGTACTGCCGGCGGGCCGGTCCCGCGGTCGCCATCCCGTCGAGCGACTCCTCGAGCAGATCGTCGCTCCAGGCGACGAGCAGATCGCCCAGGAGGACGGCGGCGGAGCGTCCGAACGTCTCGGCGTCGCCGGCCCATCCGGCCTCGATGTGGCCGGCCTGCAGAGCCCGGTGGGCGGCCGGCTGTCCGCGCCGGGTGTCGGAGTTGTCGATGAGGTCGTCGTGCACGAGCGCGGCTGCCTGGAAGACCTCGAGGGCCGCAGCGACCCCGACTGCGGCGGACTCTCCCGCGGAGTCGTCGCCACCGGACAGCTCGGTCACCGCACGTCGTCCGCAGAGGAGGAATCGGGCGCGCAGGCGCTTGCCGCCGCGCAACGAGGCGGCGCCGGCGCGGGCCATTCTCTCCGCCTCGTCTCCCAGCGCGGAGGCGTACGATATCTGTTCAGACACGAACTTGTCGAGTCGCTGAGAAACAGCCTCGATCGGTTCCGGGGAGGTCGGCACGGGCCTAGCCTAGTGATCCACGCCCCGGGTAGAATCGACCGTACGAAGCAATAGAGGGGGACGCATGCCACTCTCCGAACAGGAGCAGCGTCTGCTGGACGAGATGGAACGCCATCTCATGAGCAACGACGCCGATGTCGTCACGGCGCCCAGTCGTGCGCTCAGCTACCGCAACATCGTGCTCGGCTCGATCCTCGTGCTCGCCGGGCTCGGTGCTCTCATCGTCGGCGTGTCGATCGGCTTCAATACCGGCTTCCTCGGCATCGCCGTGGGTGTCGTCGGCTTCCTCGTGATGGTCGCGGGCGTCGTCTTCGCCGTGACCCCGACCCGGAACTCGTCGCGGGTGCCGTCGGCGCGAGCGGCCGCGGGCACGCGCGCCCCCCGCGCCTCCGGCGGATCCTTCATGGACCGGATGAACGACCGCTGGGATCGTCGCAACGAAGGTCGCTGACCCCCTCCCCGAACCTCACTGAACACCGGCTCTTCGGAGCCGGTGTTTTTTTGTGCCCGGCGGGGTGAGCCCGTGGGCACGGGGAGAGGCGCGCGGCCCGGAATTCCTCCCTTTCCCTCCACTCGGGGGTGCCTGGGCATGGTCGTCCGCGCGTTTCCCGCGTGATCACGCGGGTGCTGTACCCCCGCCACCGGGCGGGTGACGACCATACACGGCGCACGATCGTCGGGAAAGCCCCATGTTTCGATAGCAAAGTGGAGGACGGTGGAGTAAAGTGGGGGAAACTTCGCAGGCCGGACGAAGGGGGTGGACGCCCGAATGCTGCTCGGCACGCACACTCCCAAGCTCGACGACAAAGGGCGCGTCATCCTGCCCGCGAAGTTCCGCGACGATCTCGGCGCCGGCGTGGTGATCACCCGGGGGCAGGACCGCTGCCTCTACGTGTTCAGCACGGAGGAGTTCGAGCGCGTGCACGAGCGGATCCGTGAGGCGCCGCTCAGCAACAAGCAGGCCCGCGACTTCCTGCGCATGTTCCTCTCGGGGGCGAGCGCCGAGAAGCCCGACGGCCAGAACCGCATCACCGTCCCCCCGGCGCTCCGCGCCTACGCGGGCCTGGATCGGGAGCTGGTCGTCACCGGTGTCGGCGCCCACGCCGAGATCTGGGACGCCACGGCCTGGAACACCTACGCCGAGAGCAACGAAGAGACCTACGCCGAGATGGAGCAGGAGGTGATCCCGGGACTGTTCTGATCGCCGGCTGTGATTCCCAGCCGCACGCCCTGACGCACTTCCCCGGCGCCAGGTCGAGCGGATGGGGATCAGAGCCCGCGACCTCGCCCCGTCATCATGGACATCCGCGACATCCACACCCCCGTGCTCCTCGAGCGTTGCGCCGCGCTGCTCGCTCCCGCCCTCCGCCGCGACGGCGCCGTCTTCGTCGATGCCACCCTCGGTATGGGAGGTCACTCCGAGGCCTTCCTCGAGCGTTTCCCGACGGCCCGGTTGATCGGCCTCGACCGCGACACCGACGCTCTGCGCATCGCGGGGGAGCGCCTGGCCCGGTTCGAGGGCCGGACGACGTTCGTCCACACGGTCTACGACGGGATCGTGGATGCCGTGTCGTCCGCCGGAGTCGACAAGGTCGATGGCATCCTGTTCGACCTCGGTGTCTCCTCCCTCCAACTCGACGAAGCCTCGCGCGGGTTCGCCTACGCGCAGGACGCGCCGCTGGACATGCGCATGGACCAGACGTCCGGCGTGACCGCCGCCGACATCCTCGCCACGTACGGCGAGGGCGACCTTCGCCGCATCTTCGAGCGCTACGGCGAGGAGAAGCTCGCCGGCCGCTACGCCCGCGCCATCATCGCGGCCCGTCAGCAGGCGCCACTGGAGCGCTCGGGCCAGCTCGTCGACGTGCTGCAGGCGGCCACGCCCGCCGCCGTCCTGCGCGAACGGCATCCCGCCAAGCGGGTGTTCCAGGCCCTGCGCATCGAGGTCAACGCCGAACTGTCGGTGCTCGAGCGTGCGATTCCCGCGGCGCTGAGCGTCCTGGGCGTCGGGGGACGCATCGTCGTGCTGTCGTACCAGTCGCTCGAGGACCGCCTGGTCAAGCGCGTGTTCGCCGAGGCCTCGGCATCCGCCGCCCCCCGTGGGCTGCCCGTCGAGCTTCCCGAGCACGCCCCGAAGTTCCGGCTGCTCGTTCGTGGAGCCGAGCTGGCGAGCGACGACGAACGCGCGGCCAACCCCCGCGCCACCCCCGTGCGGCTGCGCGCGGCCGAGAGGATCCAGGAGGACGCATGAGCGCTCCCCAGACCATCGACGCGGCGTTCCTGCCGGAGTTCCCCGTCCCGGTGCGCGAGCCCCGGCGCCTGCACGTCGTGGACGCGCCGGCGCGTCGACGCGCACCGCGCCGCGCGTTCGGCGTCATCGCGGTGCTCGGCGCCGTCCTGATCGCGCTCGTGCAGATGGGGCTGTCGATCCTCACGACGCAGAGCTCGTTCGAGATCGCCTCGCTCACCCAGCAGCAGCGCGACCTCACCTACCAGAAGCAGATCCTCTACGACGAGGTCGCCGGGCTCAATTCGCCGCAGTACCTCGCCGCCAACGCCGCTGCCCTCGGCATGGTGATCGATGAGACGCCGACCTACCTCCGGCTGAGCGACGGGGCGGTCATCGGTGCGGGCCAGCCCGCCGAGGGGACGTCGTCGGTGGATGCCATGGGCCGAGGATCGGTGCGCAACGCCCTCATCTCGGGTGTGCCGCTCGTGACCGACCCGCAGAAAGCCGCCGGTCCCGCGGTCGCGACCGACGCCGCTGCCGCCGACGCCGCGCCGACCGACGGGACCGCTCCGACGACGGGTTCCGCAACACCCCCGCCGATCAGCGACGGTCTGCCGACCCCCGCGACACGATAAGCCCATGACGACGACTCTTTCGCGCTCTCCCCGGCGACGCACGGTGGTGGTGCTGTCCATCGTGCTCATCGTGCTCGTCGCCTTCGTCGTGCGTCTGATCGACATTCAGGTCGTGAACGCGCGGGAGCACGTGGACGATTCGCTCGCGATGGGGCTGCAGAACTCCCGCGTCGAATACGCCTCGCGCGGCTCGATCGTCGACGAGCACGGGGTGACACTCGCCTCGAGCGTGCACCGCTACGACGTGCAGGCCGACCCGATGCTGGCGGCGCAGGGCCTGACCGCCCGGAACGCGGACGGCACGACGACCACGACGCGGACGTGGACCGACATCGCGGCGCAGATCGCCGGCATCCTCGGGCAGGATCCCGCCGCCGTGGAGAAGGTCGTGACGGATGCCGTCGCGGCCGACCCGGGGTCGCGCTACGCGATCATCGCGAAGAACGTCTCGACCGAGCAGTACCGCGCGCTCGCGGAGTTGGGCCTGCCCTTCCTGGTGTTCCCGCCCCAGGCGGGTCGGGTCTACCCCGACGGCGCGGTCGGGGGCAATCTGCTCGGATTCGTCGGCAGCGACGGGCAGCCTCTCGCCGGGCTCGAACTCACCGACGACGACTGTCTCTCGTCGCAGAACGGCAAGGTCGTGTTCCAGCAGGGCCGCGATGGCGTCGTGCTCCCCGGGACCGAGGTGCAGACCGAGCCGGCCGTCGACGGCGGGACGCTGAAGCTCACGATCGACCGCGACCTCCAGTGGTACATGGGTCAGCTGATCGCCGAGCAGGTGCAGAACACCGGATCCCTCCGTGGAGCGATCACCGTCGTCGAGGCGAAGACGGGCAAGGTCCGCGCCGTCGCCGAGTACCCGACCGTCGACCCCAACGACCCCACCGCGACACCCGTCGACGAGCGCGGCAGCTGGACGTTCACCGACCCCAACGAGCCGGGATCGACGTTCAAGGCGATCACGGCGGCGATCGGACTGGACAGCGGCGCGTTCAGGGCCGACACCACCGTCAGCGCGGCCTCCAGCGAGACGCTCCGCGGAGGCGCACGGGTCACGGACGCCTTCGCGCACGGAACGAACCAGTACACGCTCACCGGCGTCCTCATCGACTCCTCGAACGTGGGCATCTCGAAGTTCGCCGACATGATCCCCGCGCAGACGCGCTACGACTACCTGAGGAAGTTCGGGATCGGCAGCAGCACGGCGATCGGGTTCCAGGGTGAGTCCGAGGGCATCCTCCACCCCGTCGCCGACTGGGGCGACCAGACGTTCTACAACACCGCGTTCGGTCAGGGCCTCGCGGTGACGGTTCCGCAGCTGGTCGGTGCATACCAGACCATCGCCAACGGGGGAGTGCGGATGCCGCTCTCGCTCGTCGAGAGCTGCACGGCCGCCGACGGCACCGTGACCGACGTCGCGCCGACCGACGGGCAGCGCGTGATCTCGGCCGAGTCGGCCGCAACGGTCACGCGGATGCTCGAGAACGTCGCGACGCAGGGCACGCTCGCCACCCAGGTCGCCGTACCGGGGTACCGCGTCGCCATCAAGACCGGAACCGGTGAGAAGACCGACCGCAACACCGGGGCCTACAAGCCCGACGCGTACTTCACGACGATGATCGGCTTCGCCCCCGCCGACGACCCGCAGTACATCGTCTCGGTCAACCTCGACGAACCGCGGACGGTAAAGTCGTCTGCGGCCACGGCTCCCGCCTTCCAGAAGGCACTCACCCAGGTGCTGAAGAACTACCGGGTGATTCCGTCCGGAACCACGACCCCCGAACTGCCCAAGTTCGGCTGACTACCGGATGCCGGTCTCCTCCCGACACGGAAAGGGCGTCCGTACACAGCAATGATCTCCTCCAGCCTCTCCCACATCGCATCCGTGCTCGGCGGCCGTCTCGTCCTGCGCGGCACCGACACCCCCGAGACCCGCATCGACGGTCTCGTCGACACCGATTCGCGGCTCATCGAGCCGGGGGGTGTCTTCGTCGCCAAGCCCGGCGAGACCACCGACGGCCACCTCTTCGTCCCGGCCGCCATCGAGCGCGGCGCCGTGCTCGCCCTCGTCGAGCGTGAACTGGACGAGCCGATCAGCCAGATCGTCGTCGGCGACGTCGTGACGGCGCTGGCCGACCTGGCGCGCGACGTCGTCGCGCGCGTGCGCGCCGCCGGCGACCTGCGGATCGTCGGCATCACCGGGTCCAACGGCAAGACGACGACGAAGAACCTTCTCGCGCGCATCCTCCAGGACGACGGACCCACCGTCGCCCCTCGCGCGTCGTTCAACAACGAGGTCGGCGCCCCGTTGACGATGCTGCGGGTGAGCAAGGACACGCGGTTCCTCGTCAGCGAGTTCGGCGCCAGCGCGCCCGGCGCGATCGCGCAGCTCGCCGGCCTCGTCACCCCCGACATCGGGGTCGTTCTCATGGTGGGCATGGCTCACGCCGGCGGCTTCGGCGGCATCGAGTCCACCTTCCACGCCAAGAGCGAACTGGTGCGCGCGACCCGGGAGGGCGGCCTCGCCGTCCTGAACGTCGACGATCCGCGGGTGGCCGCGATGGAGCCGATCGCCCGCGAGCGCGGGCAGGACGTGCGCTGGTTCGGCCGCGGCGAGCGCGCCGCGGTGCGCGCCGTCGACGTCGAGGTCTCGGCATCCAGCACGCGTGCGCAGCTCGTCGTCGACGGCGAGGAGCACACCCTCGAGCTGCGCGTGCTCGGCGAGCACCACGTGATGAACGCCCTCGCCGCGATCGCGGCGGCCACGGCGCTGGGGGTGTCGGCGGCGGATGCCATCGCGCGCCTGTCGACCGTCGAGCTCGCCGAGCGGTGGCGCATGCAGCCGCTCGGCTCCGAGCGCGTGCGCATCATCAACGACGCGTACAACGCCAGCCCCGACTCCATGGCCGCGGCCCTGCGCACGCTCGCGCAGATCACGGGACCCCACGAGCGGACCGTCGCGGTGCTCGGGGCGATGAGCGAGCTCGGCGAGTACGCCGACGACGAGCACGACCGCGTCGGGCTGCTGGCTGTGCGCTTGCGCATCCAGCGGATCGTCGTCATCGGTCAGGAGGCCCGCCGCATGTACCTCGAGGCCATCGCGCAGGGCTCGTGGGACGGGGAGGCCGTCTTCTTCCCGGATGCCGATGCCGCCTACGACTACCTTCGGGGCGAGCTGCGCGACGGCGACCGCGTTCTCGTGAAGTCGTCCAACTCCGCCGGGCTGCGGTTCCTCGGCGACCGTCTGGGAGAATCGTTCGCGTGAGATCACTTCTGACGTCGGCGGGGATCTCTCTGGCCTTCACGCTGTTCCTCACTCCGGTGTTCCTGCGGGCATTTCGGAAGTGGGGCTGGGGGCAGGTCATCCGCACGCCCGAGAACGTGCACAACCCCTCTCACGGGGCGAAGCGCGGCACGCCCACCATGGGCGGCACGATCTTCATCCTCGGCACGATCGTCGGGTATCTCATCGGCGCCTACGCCGGGAACAACCCGCCGACGCTGTCGGGCCTGCTGGTGCTCTGGCTCATGCTGGGCTTCGGTGTCGTCGGGTTCATCGATGACTACATGAAGGTCCGCTTCCAGAACAGCCTCGGTTTGTCCGGATGGCGGAAGATCGCGGGTCAGGTGCTCGTGACGGTTCCGTTCGCGATCGTCGGGCTGAACTTCCCGAACGCCTTCGGGCAGACGCCTGCCTCGGAGTACATCTCTATATTCCGCGACATTCAGGTGCTGTCGCTGTTCGCGCTGGGGCCGGTCCTCGGGTGGTTGCTCTACCTGGCCTGGATCTCGCTCATCGGTACCGCGACGTCGAATTCGGTCAACGTCGCCGACGGGCTCGACGGTCTCGCCGCCGGCTCGGGCGTCTTCGTCGTGGGGGCGTACAGCCTCATGGCGTTCTGGCAGAACAAGCAGATGTGCGCCGACGTGCTCGATCCGTCGGTCCAAGCCGGGTGCTACGCCGTTCGCGATCCCTTCGACCTCGCGATCGTGGGGGCCGCGTTCGTCGGCGCCCTCGTCGGCTTCCTCTGGTGGAACGCGCCCAAGGCCCGGGTCTTCATGGGTGACTGCGGCTCGATGGCGATCGGCGGCGTCATCGCGGCCATGGCCATCCTCACCCGCACCGAACTGCTCCTCATCCTCATCGCCGGCGTCTACGTGATCGCCTCCGGCTCCGTGATCCTGCAGCGCGCATACTTCAAGATCACGCGCGGGAAGCGGCTGTTCCTCATGAGCCCGCTTCACCACCACCTCGAGATGCGCGGGTGGCCCGAGGTCACGATCGTCGTGCGCATGTGGATCATCGCGGGGCTGCTCGCCGTCTCGGGCGTCGGCTTCTTCTACGTCGAGTGGCTGGCTCTCGTATGAGCGCGGAGCGGGTGGCATCCCTCCACAGCTGGTACGCCGAGTGGAGGGGACTCAAGGTCGCCGTGCTCGGGCTCTCCGTCACGGGTTTCTCCGCCGCCGACACGCTCGCCGAGCTCGGCGCCCACGTGCTGGTGGTCACCGAGAAGGCCGACCCCGAGTACGCGCGTCTGCTGCCGGTGATCGGGGCCGATCTGCACGTCGGGCCGCTGAATGCCGTGCCTCCCGTGCTCGCGGACTTCGCGCCCGACGTCGTCATCGCCTCGCCGGGCTTCCCCCCGACGCACCCGCTCATCGCGTGGGCGCTGGCCGAGGGGATCCCGCTCTGGGGCGACGTCGAGCTGGCCTGGCGCGTCCGAGACAAGGTCGTCCGGCCCGACGGGCGCCCGGCCGACTGGATCCTCATCACCGGAACCAATGGCAAGACGACCACGACGCGCCTCACCGCCGAGATGCTCGTCGCCGGCGGGCTGCGCGCGGTCCCCGTGGGCAATATCGGCACGCCCGTGCTCGATGCGATCCGTGATCCCGAGGGCTTCGACGCGCTCGTCGTCGAGCTGTCGAGTCACCAGCTGTGGTACCTGAATCTCCAGACCGGCGATCAGGCGCTCTCGCCCCACGCCGCCGTGTGCCTCAACCTCGCCGACGATCACCTCGAATGGCACGGGAGCTTCGCGGCCTACCGGGACGCGAAGGCCGGCGTCTACGCCCGGACCCGGGCGGCGTGCGTGTACAACAAGGCGGATGCCGCCACCCGCGAAATGGTGGAGGAAGCCGAGGTCGTCGAGGGAGCCCGCGCGATCGGCTTCGACCTCGGCGTCCCGGGTCCGAGCGACCTCGGCGTCGTCGACGGCATCCTCGTGGACCGCGCGTTCCTCGAGGAGCGCGCGACCTCCGCTCTGGAACTCACGACCGTCGCCGATCTCGCAGCCCAGGGACTGGCCGCCCCGCACGTCGTGTCGAACGTGCTCGCCGCCGCCGCGCTCGCGCGCTCGCTGGGCGTGGCACCGGCGGACATCCACGACGCCCTCGAGCGCTTCCGTCTCGACCCGCACCGGATCCAGGTCGTCGCCGCGCACCGGGGGGTGACGTGGGTCGACGATTCCAAGGCCACCAATCCGCACGCCGCGGGGTCGTCCCTCGCCGCCTACCCGGGAGCGGTGTGGGTCGTAGGGGGCCTGCTGAAGGGCGTCGATCTCGCCGACCTCGTGCGCGTGCGCGGCGCGGCGACCCGGGCCGCGATCATCATCGGAACCGAACGGGCCGAGATCGTCGCCGCGTTCGAGCGACACGCCCCCGCGGTTCCTCTCTTCGAGGTCGACCACACCCAGACTGAAGACGTCATGGCACGGGTCGTCGAACTGGCGGCCGGCGTCGCTCGGGACGGAGACACCGTGCTCCTCGCGCCCGCGGCGGCGTCGTTCGATCAGTTCGCGTCGTACTCCGACCGCGGCGAACGTTTCGCCGAGGCGGTGCGGGCGTGGGTCGCCGGCCAGGACGAAGGATCGGCCCGACCGTAGGACGAGGGGAACACCGCGTGACCACCACCGCACCCCCGCCCCGCCAGGTGCCCGACGGCGAGCCGTCCCGCTCCGGACTGGCCGCCCGCGTGTCGCTCGGGCGCGCCTTCCAGCCCGTTCCGAGCGAGTTCCTGCTCATCGCCTCGGCGGCCCTGCTGCTGACAGGCTTCGGTCTGGTGATGGTGCTGTCGGCGACGTCGGCCCTCGACGGCGGACAGAACCCGTTCGAGCACGTGCTCAAGCAGGCGATCTTCGCGGTCGTCGGCATCCCGTTGATGTTCGTCCTCAGCCGTGCGCCGATGCAGTTCTGGAAGGGCATCGCCTGGCCCGCGCTCGTCTTCGCGACGATGTTCCAGCTGCTCGTGTACGTTCCCGGCCTCGGCGTCGAGTCGTACGGAAACCGCAACTGGGTGCAGCTCGCCGGGTTCCAGTTCCAGCCGGCGGAGTTCCTCAAGCTCGCCCTCGCGCTGTGGATGGCGACGGTGCTGTACCGCAAGCGTCGCCTGCTGACCTCGTGGAAGCACGTGTTCATCCCCGTCGTCCCCGTCGCGGTGCTCGTCATCGGCACCGTGCTCGGCGGTCGCGACCTGGGCACGGTGATGATCCTCGTCCTCGTCGTGCTGGGCGCGCTGTTCTTCGCCGGGATCAAGATGCGCATGTTCATCGTGCCCGCGGTGCTGTCGCTCGTCGTCGTGCTCGTCTCGGCGTTCGGCAGCGAGAACCGCATGGCCCGCATCGCGAGTCTCTTCGACCCCGATGACGCGTCGTGCTACTACACGACGTGCTACCAGTCGCTGCACGGGGTGTGGGGCCTGGCGAGTGGTGGCATCCTGGGTCTCGGTCTCGGCAACTCGAAAGAGAAGTACGACTGGCTGCCCGCCGCCGCCAACGACTACATCTTCGCGATCATCGGGGAGGAGCTGGGACTCATCGGATGCCTCGTCGTCCTGGTCCTGTTCGCGCTGTTCGCCGTCGGCGCCTTCCACGTCATCCGCCGCACCGACGACGCGTTCGTGCGTATCGTCGCCGGTGCGATCACGCTGTGGATCGTGGGCCAGGCGCTGGTCAACATCGGTGTCGTGCTGCGCATCTTCCCGGTCCTGGGCGTTCCTCTGCCGTTCATGTCGCAGGGCGGAACATCGTTGCTGTCGGTCCTCATCGCGTGCGGCGTGCTGCTGTCGTGCGCGCGGACGCTGCCCGACCGGCACGCGGTGGCCGCCGCTCCCGCACGCACCGCCACGCGTCGCCGCCGCTGAGCTGCGCCAGGGCCCGGGCGTGGCATCCGGTGTCCGTCGACCTGGTTAGGGTCGAGGAGTGACGACGACGCTTCTGGCCGGCGGCGGGACCGCCGGACACGTGAACCCTCTGCTCGCGGTGGCCGACGGACTCCGTGCCCGCACCGCCGACGACGAGGTGCTCGTGCTCGGCACGCGCGAGGGGCTCGAGGCGCGGCTCGTCCCGCTGCGCGGGTACGAGCTGCTTTTCGTCGACAAGGTGCCGTTCCCGCGACGGCCCGACCGGGCGGCGCTGGCGTTTCCGTCGCGGTTCCGTCGGGCGGTGGCCCAGGTGCGCCGGATCATCCGCGAGCGCGGTGTGGACGCGGTCATCGGTTTCGGCGGGTACGCCTCGGCTCCCGCCTACGTCGCGGCGCGGTGGGAGCGGGTGCCGTTCGTCGTGCACGAGGCCAACGCGCGGCCGGGGCTCGCGAACGTGCTCGGCGCCCGCGCCGCCGCCGGGGTGGGCGTGGCGTTCGAGGGCACGCCGCTGCCTGGCGCGCGCGTCGTCGGCATGCCGCTGCGTCGCGAGATCGTCGACCTCGATCCCGCGGCTCGGCGCGCCGAGGCGGCCGCGCACTTCGGACTGGATGCCGACACCCCCACGCTCCTCGTCTTCGGGGGGTCGCTCGGGGCGCAGCGCCTCAACGAGGCGTTCGCGGGCGCCTGGCGCGACGTGCGCGACGCCGGCTGGCAGCTGCTGCACGTCACGGGGGAGAAGTCCGACCTCGTCGACCCCGGGGTCCCCGGCTACGCACTGGTGCGGTACGTCGACCGCATGGACCTCGCCTTCGCCCTGGCCGACTTCATCGTGTCGCGTTCGGGTGCGGCGACCGTGAGCGAGATCAGCGCCCTCGGCATCCCCGCGGTGTACGTGCCTTACGCGGTCGGAAACGGTGAGCAGAGCCTCAACGCGGCCTCCGCGGTGCGCGCGGGTGCCGCGCGTCTCATCGCCGACGCGGAGTTCACCGCCGATCGCGTGCGCGCCGAGATCGTCCCGCTGCTGCGCGACGCCGAGGCCCGCGAGGCGATGCACGCCGCCGCCGGGCGAACCGGAACGCGCAGCGGCACCGAGAACGTCATCGCCCTGCTCGACGCGGCGCTCGCCCGCTGAGCATCGGGCGCTCCGCGCCGCCGGTTCGCCGCGGCGCCGGCGGGCGGACGGGCGCGCCGAGACCGGGCCGTCCCCCGCGCGACGTAGGATCGCAAGGTCATGATCAGACCCGACCTGAGCCTCCCCATCCCCGACTCCATCACCTCCGCGCACTTCATCGGCGTGGGCGGTTCGGGGATGTCCGGACTCGCGCGCATGTTCCTCGACCGTGGCATCCGGGTCTCCGGTTCCGACCGCGCGGACAGCGCGGCGCTGCGTGACCTTGCCGCCCGTGGCGCGACGGTCCACGTCGGCCACGACGCCGCCCACCTCGGCGACGCCGACACGGTCGTGCACACCGGGGCCATCTGGCCCGAGAACCCGGAGTTCGTGACGGCGAAGCAGCGCGGGTTGCACGTGATCCACCGTTCGCAGGCTCTGCACTGGCTCATCGGCGGCCGCCGCCTGGTCTCCGTCGCGGGGGCCCACGGCAAGACCACCTCGACCGGCATGATCGTGACGGCGTTGCGGGCGCTCGACGCCGACCCGACGTTCGTCAACGGCGGCGTCATCGCCGACCTCGGCGCGTCCAGCGGCACGGGCTCGGACGAACTCTTCGTCATCGAGGCCGACGAGTCCGACGGCACCTTCCTGCTGTACGACACGTCCGTGGCGCTCATCACGAACGTCGACCCCGACCACCTCGACCACTACGGCTCGCGCGAGGCCTTCGACGCGGCGTTCGCGCGGTTCGCCGACGCCGCTCGCGAGGCCGTGGTCGTCTCGGCCGACGACCCCGGTGCCCGCGCCGTCACGGCGCGCCTGACGCATGCGAACGTCGTGACGTTCGGAGAGGATGCCACGGCCGACGTGCGGCTCACCGACATCCGCACCGACGGTCCCGTGGCGTTCACCCTGACCGCGGGCGACGAGAGCGTCGAGGTGCGACTCACGGTTCCCGGCGCGCACAACGCGGTCAACGCGGCCGGTGCCGTCGCCGTGCTCCGCGTGCTCGGGTACGGTCTCGCCGAGGCCGCACGGGCTGTCGAAGGCTTCGGCGGTACAGTCCGCCGCTTCGAGCTGCACGGCGTCGAGCGGGGCGTCAGCGTCTACGACGACTACGCCCACCACCCGACCGAGGTGGCCGCGGCGCTCTCGGCCGCGCGCACGGTCGTCGGCGACGGGCGGATCATCGCGATCCAGCAGCCGCACACGTATTCGCGTACGCAGGAGATGTACCGCGAGTTCGCCGAGGTGCTCGAGTCGCTCGCCGACCACACCGTGATGCTCGACGTCTACGGCGCGCGGGAAGACCCGGTGCCGGGCGTCACCGGCGAACTCGTGAGCAACGCGTTCACCGACCCCGCGCGCGTGCACTACGTCCCCGACTGGCAGAGCGCGGCGGACTACACCGCGGGCATCGCCCGCCCCGGTGACTACGTCATCACCCTCGGCTGCGGCAACGTGTACCAGATCATCCCGCAGGTGCTCGAGGCGCTCTCCCGCACCGAGGCCGCGGCGGTCTGAACCGTGCGCCGGCCCTCGCCCCTGCCCCCGAGCCCCGGGTCGCCGTCGGGTGCACCGCAGGACGTCGACGCGCCGGCCGCCCGGGCTCGTCCCGCGCGCGAGCCGGAGGCCGAGGTCGTCCCCTTCCCGCTCCCGTCGCCCGGTGAGGGCGGAGAGCCGTCGCCCGGGGCCCGTGACACGGGCCTGCGCGACGTGTGGCGCGCGTCGCGGGCGCGACGGCGCGCCCTGCGTGCCGAGGTCCGGCGCTTCACCGTGCGTCAGCGTCGCCGTCGCCGTGTGTGGATCGGCGTCGGCATCGCGTTCATCGTCATGGTCCTGGGGACCGCGGGTGCTGCCTACAGCCCCCTGTTCGCCGTCGAACGCATCGACGTCGTGGGGACGTCGCAGTTGGATGCCGCAGCGGTCGCCGACGCGCTCAGCGGCCAGGTCGGGACGCCCCTCGCATTGGTGGACGACAGCGCCGTGAAGGCGACGCTGGTGCGTTTCCCGCTCGTGGAGTCCTACACGCTCGAGGCGCGCCCGCCGCATGATCTCGTCGTGCGCATCGTCGAGCGCACCCCGGTCGGCGTGATCGAGACCCCGGCCGGATACACGCTCCTGGACGCCGCGGGGGTCGTGCTGTCCACCACCCCGACCGCGCCGGCCGGCCAGGCGGTCATCGAGGTGGCGGGAGGGACGGATGCCGAGCCCTTCCGCGCGGCCGGACGCGTCATGCGTGCGCTGCCGGATGGCATCCGCTCGCAGGTGACGGGCGTGTCGGCGTCGACGCCCGACGACGTGACGCTCACCCTGGGTGCCACCGACACGCGCGTGGTGTGGGGGAGCGCCGACCGCTCGGCGGAGAAGGCGCGTGTGCTCGACCTGCTCATGCAGAAGAGCCCGCCCGATCGCACGCGTGAATACGACGTCACCTCTCCCGAGGCCGGCGTCGTCCGCTGATCCGCGGCGCGATAATCCGACACGCCGCGTGTCGGGCGGGTCGGGCCCGATCGTCGGCCTACCTTCGAGCTAAGGAATTGCATACCGGGCAATTCTTTAACCCTCAACATGAGGTTTAGAGTTTCAGGTTCGGGGATAACGGAGGCCGGCATGAGCCAGAACCAGAACTACCTCGCCGTCATCAAGGTCGTCGGTGTGGGCGGGGGCGGCGTCAACGCCGTCAACCGCATGATCGAGCTGGGCTTGCGCGGCGTGGAGTTCATCGCGATCAACACCGATGCGCAGGCGCTGCTGATGAGCGACGCCGACGTCAAGCTCGACGTCGGACGTGAACTCACCCGCGGCCTCGGTGCCGGTGCGGATCCCGAGGTCGGCCGTCGCGCCGCCGAGGACCACGCCGAGGAGATCGAGGAGGCCCTCCGCGGCGCCGACATGGTCTTCGTCACCGCGGGCGAGGGTGGCGGAACGGGCACCGGTGGTGCACCCGTGGTCGCCAAGATCGCCAAGTCGATCGGCGCCCTGACGATCGGCGTGGTCACGAAGCCCTTCTCGTTCGAGGGTCGTCGCCGTCAGAGCCAGGCCGAGGCCGGTGTCGGGCGCCTGAAGGACGAGGTCGACACCCTCATCGTGGTGCCGAACGACCGCCTGCTCGAGATCAGCGACCGCGGCATCTCGATGATCGAGGCCTTCGCCACGGCCGACCAGGTGCTCCTGGCCGGTGTGCAGGGCATCACCGACCTCATCACGACTCCGGGCCTCATCAACCTCGACTTCGCGGACGTCAAGTCGGTCATGCAGGGGGCGGGTTCGGCGCTCATGGGCATCGGCTCGGCCCGCGGCGCCGATCGCGCGATCAAGGCCGCCGAACTCGCCGTCGAGTCGCCGCTGCTCGAGGCCTCCATCGAGGGAGCGCACGGCGTTCTGCTCTCGATCCAGGGCGGGTCAAACCTGGGCATCTTCGAGATCAACGACGCAGCTCAGCTGGTGAAGGAGGCCGCGCACCCCGAGGCCAACATCATCTTCGGAACGGTCATCGACGACACCCTCGGCGACGAAGTGCGCGTGACGGTCATCGCGGCCGGCTTCGACGGTGGGGAGCCGTCGTTGCGCATCGACCCGGTCGGCGCTCAGCGTCCCGTGTCCGCGCCGGCGGTCCCGGCGATCCCCGCCGACGACGTCGCGCGCGACCTCGACGCCGCGGAGGAGCAGAAGGCGCACACCACCGAGCGCGCGCCCGAACCGGCCCCGGTCGCCGCCCGCGTCCCCGACACGTCTTACGACACCGGCTTCGCCGACGACGACCTGGACGTGCCCGACTTCCTCAAGTGAACACGAGCGTCTGACGCAGCGGGTCCGGTGTCCACCGGGCCCGCTGCGTCGTCGAAGGAGTACCGCATGGACACCGCCCTCACCGACCGCCTCGCCGCCGTCGACGCGCGCATCGTGGAGGCCGCCCGCGACGCCGGTCGCGATGCGTCCGAGATCGCGCGCATCGTCGTGACCAAGTTCCACCCCGCATCTGTGATCGCCGATCTGTACGCGCTCGGGGTGCGCGATGTCGGTGAGAACCGTCAGCAGGAGCTCTCGGCGAAGCACCGCGAGCTGCACGGACTCGATGGTCTGCGGTGGCACTTCATCGGGCAGGCGCAGACGAACAAGGCGCGCGCCGTGCGGGCGGCATCCGATGTCGTCCATTCGGTCGATCGAATCCGCATCGCGGACGCCCTGGATGCCGCGGCCGACGGCCCCGCGCTCGATATCCTGCTGCAGATCAACCTCACGGACGACGCCGGTCGCGGCGGCGTTGCGCCCCGCGAGGTCGAGGCGTTGGCCGCCCATGTGCACTCCCTCGCGACGCTCCGCGTCCGGGGTGTCATGGCGGTGGCTCCGCTGGATGAGGAACCGGGTCGCGCCTTCGCGCGCCTGCGCGCGTGCGCCGACGACGTGCGTCGTGTCGTACCCGACGCGACCTGGATCTCGGCCGGTATGACCGGCGACTTCCCCGAGGCGATCGCGATGGGCGCGACACACCTGCGGATCGGCTCCGCAATCACGGGTCCGCGCCCCGCGCGCGACTAGCCTCGACGTAGACGAGCGAACGGAGGATGCGATGTCGAACCCGCTCAAGAAGACGATGGTGTACCTGGGCCTCGCCGACGAGGAGGAGACCTATGAGGAGACCGCCCCGCAGCCGGTCGCGCGCAAGCAGTCCGCGCAGCCCGCTCCGGTCGAGAAGGCCGCTCCGGTGACGCCGCTGCACCGGCCCGCCGTGGTGCGTCAGCCCGCCGCGGGCCCGGTGAGCGAGATCCTCACCGTGCACCCCAAGCAGTACCGCGACGCGCAGACGATCGCCGAGAACTTCCGTGAGGGGATCCCGGTCATCATCAACCTGTCGCAGATGAGCGACGCCGACGCGCGCCGCCTGATCGACTTCGCGAGCGGCCTGTCGCTCGGTCTCTACGGACGTATCGAGCGGGTCACGAGCAAGGTCTTCCTGCTCTCGCCCGAGAACATCGCCGTCTCCGGCGATGGCGCGATCGCGCAGGCCGACCCCGAGGCCGCGCCCTTCGCGTCCCAGTAAGCGATCGTGGCGGTCCTGAGCCTGGTCGGCTCCATCCTCAGCGCGCTCCTGTTCATCTACATCGTCCTGCTGCTCGCGCGGCTGGTGCTTGAGTACATTCCCATGTTCAACCGCGAATGGCGCCCCCGTGGCGCGATGCTCGTGGTGGCCGAGATCGTGTACACCGTCACCGATCCGCCGATCCGGCTCCTCCGGCGGGTGATTCCGCCGTTGCGCATCGGCGGGATCGCGATCGATTTCGCGTTCGCGATCACGATGTTCGCTTGCTTCCTGCTGCTCAGCGTCACCCGGTCGCTCGCGGCCCTGTGACCCGGCCCCGCCGCCGCCCTTCGACACCGGAGAAGGGCGGCGGCTATGCTGTTCCGAAGCGGTGTGCCCCGGTGCGACACCCCCCACGTTCCCATTCAGAGCTCTCGAAAGAGGAATCACCATGGCACTGACCCCCGATGACGTCGTCACCAAGCAGTTCCAGCACGTCCGCTTCAAGGAGGGCTTCGACCCCGACGAGGTCGACGACTTCCTGGACGAGATCGTCGTCGAGTGGCGCAAGACCATCGCCGAGAACGAGGAGTTGAAGGCCAAGGTCGCCGCCCTTGAATCCGGCGAGTCTGCCCCCGCCGCTCCCGTCGCCGAGGCTCCCCAGGCCGAGGAGCCCGTCGTCACCGAGGTCCCCGCCTCGGTTCCGGCCCCCGCCGCCGCTGCCGACAACGGTGCGGCTCCCGCGGCCCAGAGCGCCGGCATCATCGAGCTGGCGCAGCGCCTGCACGACGAGCACGTCGCCGAGGGCAAGGCGCAGCGCGACCAGCTCATCTCCGAGGCTCAGGCGCAGGCCGCCTCGATCGTGGCCGAGGCGGAGAAGCAGGGCCGCGAAGAGCGCGCCCGCCTCGAGAAGGAGCGCACCACGCTCGAGGGTCGCATCACCGAGCTCCGCAACTTCGAGCGCGATTACCGCTCGCAGCTGCGCACGTACATCGAGGGGCAGCTCCGCGACCTCGACACCGCCGGTTCGTCGTCGGGTTCGACGCCCGTTTCGGCGATCGGTCTGTAGGCCGACTCTTTGCGCAGTCGATCACCTCTGCGTACGGCGGCGGCCGGCGCCCTCGTCGCGATTCTCGCGACGTTGGTGCTGGCCGCCGACCAGTTGGCGAAGATGGTCGCCATCGACAACCTCCCCCCGGAGCGCGTCGTCCCGGTCATCGGCGAGGCTCTGCAGTTCTACCTCGTCCGCAATCCCGGCGCGGCGTTCTCCCTGGGTGAAGGCGTCACCTGGATCTTCACGATCGCCCTCGCGGTCGTCGCGGTCATCATCGTGTATCTCGCGGCGACGCGCGTCCACTCGCGTCTGTGGGCCGTCGTGCTCGGATTGCTGCTGGGCGGGGTCCTCGGCAACCTGACCGATCGGCTGTTGCGCGCACCCGGGTTCCCCGTGGGGCATGTCGTGGACTTCATCTCCACCCCGTGGATGATGCCCGCGATCTACAACGTCGCCGACATCTTCATCGTCTCGATGATGATCTCGGTCGCGCTGCTGGTCCTCTTCGGTTTCCACCTGGACGGCACGCGCGAGACGCGCGGCTCGCGCACGGCCGAGGCGGAAGCGGCGGGCGCGGTCGAGAGCCCCGGCGAGTCGGGCAGTCGCTGACATGGACTCGCGGAGTCTGCCCGTCCCGGACGGGCTCGAGGGCACGCGTGTCGATCAGGCCCTCGCCAAGATGCTCGGCTTCTCGCGGACGTTCGCGGCCGAGGTGGCCGACGCCGGCGGCGTCACCGTCGACGGCCGCACGGTCGGCCGGTCGGACCGGCTCGCGGCGGGCGCCTGGCTGAACGTCGAATGGGAGCCCAAGCGCGAGCCCGAGGTCGTGCCCCTCGCCGTTCCCGACCTGGGGATCGTGTGGGACGACGACGACATCGTCGTCGTCGACAAGCCCGCCGGCGTCGCCGCGCACCCCTCCGTGGGCTGGGAGGGGCCGACCGTCCTCGGCGCTCTCGCCGCGGCGGGTTTCCGGATCGCCACGAGTGGCGCCGCGGAGCGTCGGGGCATCGTGCACCGTCTGGACGTCGGCACGAGCGGCCTCATGGTGGTGGCGAAAGCGGAGCGCGCGTACACGGTGCTGAAGGCGGCGTTCAAGGAGCGGACGGTGGATAAGATCTACCACGCCGTCGTCCAGGGCCACCCCGATCCGCTCGCGGGCACGATCGACGCCCCGATCGGGCGGCATCCGCATCACTCGTGGAAGTTCGCCGTGACTCCCGACGGCAAGGACTCCGTGACCCATTACGAGACGCTCGAGGCGTTTCCGCGGGCATCGCTGCTGGAGATCCACCTCGAGACGGGACGAACGCACCAGATCCGCGTACACATGGCCGCGCACCGGCATCCGTGCGCCGGCGACCCTCTGTACGGGGCCGATCCCACGCTGTCTGCGCGGTTGGGTCTCACCCGTCAGTGGCTCCACGCGCACCGGCTCGCCTTCGCACACCCCGCGACGGGGGAGTGGTCGAGCTTCGAATCCGCCTACCCGGCGGATCTGCAGCACGCGCTCGACGTGCTGCGCGACGGCGTCTGACGCGGGTCAGCGCCCGCCCTCGAACGTCGTCGGTCCGTCCGTGAGCGCCGCACGCACGCGCGCGGCCATCTCGGCATCCAGGATCGTGTCGATCTCGGACACCGGATGCCACCCGACCTCGGTCATCTCGCCGTCCACCGGCTCCGGCTCGCCGTCGATCCACGTGCACGCGAAGGTCAGGTCGAGGTAGTCGCTCTGGTCGCCGTTGGCGTAGGTGACCCGGGGGATCTGATGCACCCACGCCAGACGCTCGACGCGGATGCGCACCCCCGCCTCCTCCTCGGCCTCGCGCGCCGCGGCGTCGGCCGGTTCTTCGCCCGGGTCGACGATGCCCGTGATCGGCGTGAGTCGGCCGGTGTCGCTGCGGCGTCCGAGGAGCAGGTCTTCGCCGCGTACGATGACGGCGGTCACTCCGACGAGCGGCAGGGGCATCGTGCCGACGTGGCGGCGCAGTTCCAGGATGAAGTCGGGAGTCGGCACGCGCCCACGGTAACCCAGGCCGATGTCGGAGGGGGGAACGTACACTCGACGGGTGGCAGCAGACTCCTTCGTTCACCTTCACGTGCACAGCGAGTACTCGATGCTCGACGGGGCAGCGCGAATCGGTCCCATGGTGCAGGAAGCGGTCAAACTCGGTATGCCGGCCATCGCGGTGACCGACCACGGCAACACTTTCGCCGCGTACGAGTTCTACAAGACCGCGAAGGATGCCGGCATCAAGCCGATCATCGGCATCGAGGCCTACGTCACCCCCGGCACCCACCGCTCCGACAAGTCGCGCGTGCGGTGGGGAACCCCCGAGCAGCAGAGCGACGACGTGTCGGGGTCCGGCGCGTACACGCACATGACGCTGCTGTCCGAGACCACCGAGGGCATGCACAACCTCTTCCGTCTGTCGTCGCGGTCGAGCATGGAGGGCTACTACTTCAAGCCCCGCATGGACCGCGAGCTGCTGCAGACCTACAGCAAGGGCCTCATCGCCACGACCGGGTGCCCGTCGGGCGAGGTGCAGACCCGCCTGCGGCTCGGGCAGTACGACGCGGCCAAGGCCGCCGCGGCCGAGTTCCAGGACATCTTCGGAAAAGACAACTACTTCGCCGAGATCATGGATCACGGCCTGTCCATCGAGCGCCGCATCATGTCCGATCTGCTTCGGATCGCGAAAGAGCTCGACATCCCGCTCGTCGGTACGAACGACCTGCACTACACCCACCAGCACGACGCCACCAGTCATGCGGCTCTGCTGTGCGTGCAGTCCGGTTCGACGCTCGACGACCCCAAACGCTTCAAGTTCGACGGCGACGGCTACTACGTCAAGTCCGCCGCCGAGATGCGGCAGGTGTTCCGCGACAACCCCGAGGCCTGCGACAACACGCTTCTCATCGCCGAGCGCTGCGAGGTCGAGTTCAACACCTCGGCCAACTACATGCCGCGCTTCCCGGTTCCCGACGGCGAGACGGAGGACAGCTGGATGATCAAGGAGGTCGAGACGGGCCTCCACGACCGCTACCCGGCCGGCATCCCGGACGAGGTGCGCAAGCAAGCCGAGTACGAGACGGGCGTCATCCTGCAGATGGGCTTCCCGGGGTACTTCCTCGTCGTCGCCGACTTCATCAACTGGGCGAAGGACCACGGCATCCGCGTCGGTCCCGGCCGAGGTTCGGGCGCCGGCTCGATGGTCGCGTACGCGATGAAGATCACCGACCTCGATCCGCTGCAGCACGGCCTCATCTTCGAGCGCTTCCTCAACCCCGACCGCGTCTCGATGCCCGACTTCGACGTCGATTTCGACGATCGTCGCCGCGGCGAGGTGATCCAGTACGTCACCGAGAAGTACGGCGACGAGCGCGTCGCGCAGATCGTCACGTACGGCACGATCAAGGCGAAGCAGGCATTGAAGGATGCCGGACGCGTGCTGGGCTTCCCCTTCAGCATGGGTGACAAGCTCACCAAGGCCATGCCCCCCGCGGTGATGGGCAAGGACATGCCGCTGGACGGCATGTTCAACCCCGAGCACCCGCGCTACAAGGAGGCGGGGGAGTTCCGTACCCTGATCGAGACCGATCCGGAGGCCAAGACCGTCTTCGACACGGCCCTCGGGCTCGAGAACCTCAAGCGTCAGTGGGGTGTGCACGCGGCCGGCGTGATCATGTCCAGCGAGCCGCTGATCGACATCATCCCGATCATGCGCCGCGAGCAGGACGGTCAGATCGTCACGCAGTTCGACTACCCCGCGTGCGAGTCGCTCGGCCTCATCAAGATGGACTTCCTGGGGCTGCGCAACCTCACGATCATCAACGACGCGCTGGACAACATCGAAGCCAACCGCGGCCACCCGCTGGTCCTGGAAGACCTCGCTCTCGACGACGCGGCATCCTACGAACTCCTCGCCCGCGGCGACACGCTGGGGGTGTTCCAGCTCGACGGCGGGCCGATGCGCTCGCTCCTGCGGCTCATGCGCCCCGACAACTTCGAGGACATCTCGGCCGTGCTCGCGCTCTACCGCCCGGGCCCGATGGGCGTTAACTCGCACATCAACTACGCGCTGCGAAAGAACAAGCAGCAGGAGATCGAGCCCATCCACCCCGAGCTCGAAGAACCGCTGGCCGACATCCTCGACACGACCTACGGCCTGATCGTCTATCAGGAGCAGGTGATGGCCGTTGCGCAGCGCGTCGCGGGATACACCCTCGGCCAGGCCGACCTCCTTCGTCGCGCGATGGGCAAGAAGAAGAAGAGCGAGCTCGACAAGCAGAAAGAGATCTTCTTCGGCGGCATGACCGAGCGCGGCTACGGCGAGGTCGCGCAGCAGACGCTGTGGAAGGTCCTCGAGTCGTTCGCGGACTACGCCTTCAACAAGGCGCACACCGCCGCATACGGTCTGGTGTCGTACTGGACGGCGTACCTCAAGGCCCACTATCCCGCCGAGTACATGGCCGCGCTCCTCACGAGCGTCGGCGACTCGAAGGACAAGATGGCGGTCTATCTCAACGAGTGCCGCCGCATGGGCATCAAGGTGCTGCCGCCCGACGTGAACGAGTCGATCCGCTTCTTCGCGGCCGTCGGCGAAGACATCCGTTTCGGTCTGGGTGCCGTCCGAAACGTCGGGACGAACGTCGTCGACGGAATCGTGGCGGCGCGCCAGGAGGCGAAATACACCTCGTTCCACGACTTCCTGTCGAAGGTGCCGCTGCACGTCGCGAACAAGAGGACGGTGGAGTCCCTCATCAAGGCGGGGGCGTTCGACTCGCTCGGGTCTACGCGGCGGGCTCTGGTCGAGATCCACGAGGACGCCTGCGAGGGCGCGGTGCTGGACAAGCGTCGCGAGGCCAACGGCGAGGTCGGCTTCGACTTCGACTCGCTATGGGACGAGCCGCAGCAGTCCGTGAAGGTGCCCGATCGCCCGGAGTGGACGAAGAAGGACAAGCTGGCGTTCGAGCGCGAGATGCTCGGTCTCTACGTCTCCGACCACCCGCTCGCGGGCCTCGAGGTGCGTCTCGCCAAGCACGCGTCGACGTCGATCCACGATCTGCTGGCCTCCGACGATGTGCAGGACGGCGATCAAGTGACGGTGGCGGGGCTGCTCACGAGCGTGCAGCACCGGGTCGCGAAGCAGAGCGGCAACCCCTACGGCATGGTGACCGTCGAGGACTTCAACGGTGAGGTGACCGTGATGTTCATGGGCAAGACCTACGCCGAGTTCGCGCCGGTTCTGCAGGCCGACTCGATCCTCGTGGTGCGCGGACGCGTCTCCCGACGGGACGACGGACTCAACCTCCACGCGCAGTCGGCCTTCGCCCCCGATCTCGAGGGACTCGACGCCCTCAGCGGGCTGACGCTGGTGGTTCCCGAGCAGCGGGCGAACGAGACGCTCGTGGGCGAGCTCGCCCAGATGCTGCGTCGGCACGCCGGCGACACGGAGGTGACTCTCAAGTTGCACAAAGGTGGGACCGCCAAGGTCTTCGAGGTGCCGATGCCCGTACGGGTGACCGCCGACCTCTTCGGAGAGCTCAAGGGACTGCTGGGTCCCAACTGCCTGGGCTGACGTCCGGGCCGTGTTGTCAAGCGGGGTGGCCCCCGATGGCGACGCCGCCAGGCTCATAGTGACGACGGATGCCGAGGCATCCGAACGAAAGGACCATCGTGACCGATCGCTACGACGACCCGTTCGCGCCGCCCGCGGGCCCGCCGACGGATGACGACGCTGCACGCTCGACGCACGGCCCGGTTGCCGCGGGCGACCGCCCCGCCGACCCGGCATCCGCCCCGGGAGACGTCGACCGTGACGCAGATGACGCCGTGGGTGCGGGGCAGCACGTCGAGGCGCGCACGCACGTCAACGCGCGTCGCTCGACGCACACCGAACTGCCCGACGCCGAGGCGCACGCGGCGGGCAGGGGTGCCGACGCACCGGCGCCGTATGCGGGGGAGTCGGCTCGTGACCGCGGCGTCTCCGATGACGCGCCCCAGTACGGCGTGGGCCCGTTCTCCGTGCGCGAGATCGCGCTGCTCGGCATCTGGGCCGTGACGTTCCTCGTCTCGTTCTTCCCGCTGAACAACCTGCCGGCGAACATCCGCGTGCTCGGCGGAGGAACGAACGTGTGGCTGTCGGGTCTGTGGTGGATTCCGACGGTCGCGCTCCCCACCGTCGCCGTCGGCCTGCTCGTCCTGCGACGTCTGTCGCCGCAGGGCATCCGTCGAGTGGGATCGCTCGGCATCGACCAGTTCGCGTCGGTGGCCTTCTCGGTCGCGGCTCTGGTGTGGATCGCCTGGGTGTGGGACACGGTGTCTGTGGCCGCCGAGACCGGGATCTGGACGCGGACGTGGGTCGTCTGGGTGGGTGCTGTCTTCACGCTCGCCGGCGTGGTCCTCACGGTCTTCGCGCCCGTCATCCCGCCGTTCGAGCAGGACTTCCAGGGGCGTCCCGAGGCGCCCGCGCATCGCAACGCGCGGCCGGTCCGCGCCGTGACCGCGCGTCCTCGACGTCCCCGCCCGGTGCGGACCGCACCCGCGACCGCCCACGACGACTCCGCGCACGTCCCGGTGGTGCCGCACGGCGACGACGCCGGTGATCACGGGCCGGTTCCGGGCAGCTACACCGGGTCCACCGACCTGCCGCACACCACCGACGCGGAGCCCGTGACCTCGGTCTTCCCCACGCACGGCGACACCCACGACACCGACGTCATCGGTGACCGAGACTCCTCGGAATCCGCGCGGGACCACGAGTCCGTGTCGCGCCACCCGCAGCCGCAGGCGTTCTGGGCGCTCGCGCCCGAGGAGCGCGACGTCGTCGACGATTACGGCACCCCGATCTTCCGCGTCGGTCCGACGGCGTGGGCCCTGGTGATCGAGGACCGCGGAGAGACCTTCGTCATCCGGCACGACGACGGACGTGTCGGGTACCTTCACGACGTCGCGGGCGTCACACGCGGCTGAGCACCCCCTGCGAGCCGTCCGCCCCCGGCGGGCGGCTCGCCACCGGGCGGTAGCCTGGACCAATGCTTCGCACCATCGATCTGCGCGGCCGGGTGCTCTCGCCGGCCGAGTTCCTGGCCGCGGTTCCCCGCGCCGATGCGGCACGCGACGAGGCCCTCGCCATCGCCGCCCGCATCGTCGACGACGTGGCACGCCGCGGCGAGGAGGCGCTCCGCGAGCAGGCGGAGGCATTCGACCGTGTCCGTGGCCACGCCATCGCTGTTCCCCCCGCGCACCTCGACGAGGCCCTCGCCGAGCTCGATCCCGGCATCCGTGCCGCCCTCGACGAGGCGATCCGCCGCGTGCGTGCCGCCTCGGCGGCCCAAGTGCCCGCGCCGTCGGTGACCGAGCTCGGTCCCGGGGCGCGCGTCACCCAGCGCTGGCAGCCGGTGCGCCGCGTCGGCCTGTACGTCCCCGGCGGCAAGGCCGTCTACCCCTCGAGCGTCGTGATGAACGTCGTCCCCGCCCAGGTCGCGGGCGTGCGCGAGGTGGCGCTGGCCTCGCCGCCGCAGGCGGAGTTCGACGGTCGCGTGCACCCCGTGATCCTCGCGGCGGCCAAGCTCCTCGGCGTGACCGAGGTCTACGCGATGGGCGGTGCCGGTGCCGTCGGCGCCTTCGCCTCGGGCGTGCCCTCTGTGGGGCTGGACCCCGTCGACGTCGTCACAGGGCCGGGCAACAACTTCGTCGCCTCCGCCAAGCGCGCCGTGGGGGGCCGCGTCGGCACCGACTCGGAGGCCGGCGCCACCGAGATCCTCATCGTCGCCGACCAGACGGCCGACGCCGCGCTGGTCGCCGCCGACCTGGTCAGTCAGGCCGAGCACGACGAGCAGGCTTCGGCCGTCCTCGTGACCGACGCTCCCGCGCTGGCCGACGCGGTCCGCGCCGCCCTCGAACCGCGGGTGGCCGCGACCCGGCACGCCGAGCGCGTCCGCGCGGCGTTCGGTGGCCCGCAGTCCGCCGTCGTGCTCGTCGACGACATCGCGCAGGCCACCGCTTTCAGCAATGCCTATGCGCCCGAACACCTCGAACTGCACCTGGCCGACCCGCGTCCGCACGAGTACGTCAACGCGGGCGCCGTGTTCGTCGGTCCCTACACCCCGGTGAGCCTCGGGGACTATCTCGCCGGCAGCAACCATGTTCTGCCGACCGGTGGGCAGGCGCGGTACGGTTCCGGACTCTCCGCTGCCACCTTCCTGCGTCCCCAGCAGGTAGTGGAGTACGACCGTGCCGCCCTCGCGGCGGTGCACGAGTCCATCGTCACCCTGGCCGAGGCCGAGGCGCTCCCCGCCCACGGCGAGGCCGTGACGGCCCGGTTCGCCGACTGATCGAGGATTCCGCATGCACTGCCCGTTCTGCCGCAACCCCGACTCGCGCGTCATCGACTCGCGCACGAGCGACGACGGACTCAGCATCCGTCGTCGCCGCCAGTGCCCGAAGTGCGGGGGTCGTTTCTCGACGGTGGAGACCGCGAGCCTGAACGTCATCAAGCGCTCGGGTGTCGTCGAACCCTTTAGTCGCGAGAAGGTCATGTCGGGCGTGCGCAAGGCGTGTCAGGGCCGGCCCGTGACCGATGCCGATCTGGCGATGCTCGCCCAGCAGGTCGAGGAGACGATCCGCCAGACGGGTTCGTCACAGATCGAGGCGAACGAGATCGGCCTGTCGATCCTGGGTCCGCTGCGCGAGCTCGACGAGGTGGCCTACCTGCGATTCGCGAGCGTCTACCAGGCGTTCGACTCGTTGGACGACTTCGACGCCGCGATCGCGCAGCTGCGTTCGGATCACGCGGAGCGGGCGGCGGTCGGTCCCGCCTCGAACGAGGCCGTCCAGTAACCTGGCGGGGATGTATCCCCTTCTCTTCCGGTCGCTCCTGAGTCGCCTCGACCCCGAGTTCGCACACCACTTGGGTGCCCTCGTCATCCGTGCCGCGGGCGTCGGGCTCGTGGCATCCCTCGTCCGCCCCACCACCGCCGCCGATCCGTCCCTGCGCGTGCGCGCGCTGGGGCTGACGTTCGACTCCCCGTTCGGCGTGGCCGCCGGGTTCGACAAGAACGTCACGATGGTGTCGGGCCTCGGCGCGCTGGGGTTCGGTCACGTCGAGGTGGGGACCGTGACGTCGTTGCCGCAGCCGGGCAACCCGAAGCCGCGTCTGTTCCGCCTCGTGGCCGATCGCGCGGTGATCAATCGGATGGGGTTCAACAACGAGGGCGCGCAGGTCGCGGCCCGACGCTTGACCCGACTACGCAGCGCGCGCCGGCGCCCGGTGATCGGCGTCAACATCGGCAAGAGCCGGGCCGTCGCCGTCGAGGATGCCACGACCGACTACGTCCGAAGCGCCCGGCTGCTCGCGCCGCTCGCCGACTATCTCGTCGTCAACGTCTCGTCACCCAACACGCCGGGCCTGCGCGGACTGCAGGCCGTCGAGACGCTGCGGCCGCTTCTCACGGCGGTGCTCGAGGCGGCCGGGGCGACACCCCTGCTGGTGAAGATCGCCCCCGACCTCGCCGACGACGAAGTAGGCGACATCTCTCGGCTCGCGGTCGACGTGGGCCTCGCCGGGCTCATCGCCACGAACACGACGATCGGCCGCGGGGGCCTGCGCACCCCGGCCGCCACCGTCGAGGCCGCGGGTGCCGGTGGACTGTCGGGTGCGCCGCTGAAGGCGCGTGCGCTCGAGGTGCTCGACCTCGTCCGGGCCGCTGTCCCCGACGACTTCGTCGTCATCTCGGCCGGGGGAGTCGATACCGCCGCCGACGTCCGAGAGCGGTTGGCGCACGGCGCCACCCTCGTGCAGGGCTACACGGCGTTCCTGTACCGCGGCCCCTTGTGGGCGCGTCAGATCAACCGCGGGCTCGTCGCTCGCCGCTGAGACGGATCCGCTCGACACGGTGATGGCGGCGTACCCCGAGGGGCACGCCGCCATCACCGCCGGATCGGATCAGGCCGGGTGCTGACCGCGCTTGACCTGCGCCTTCGGCAGACGCATGAAGCGCATCTGCACGGTCCGCATCGCGGCGTACCAGCCCAGGCCCTTCTCGACCTTGCCGTCGCCGAACTTCGCCTTCGCCGCGCGCTTCACGCGGATCGACGTGATGATCATGTCGCCGATGACGAAGAGGATGAAGATCCACAGCGCCACGAACGACCAGTACTGGAAGAAGCCGTTCGGCACGAGCGTGAGCACGATCACCAGGATCATGAACGGCATGACGCCCTCGCCCAGGTGCCAGCCGGCGTCGACGAAGTCGCGCGCGAACCGACGCTGCGGCCCCTTGTCGCGCACCGGCAGGTATCGCTCGTCCCCGGCGGCCATGCCGGCGCGGGCCTTCTCGCGCTGAGCGGCGAGCTCGGACCGGGCACGCGCCTTCGCCTCCTTGGTGTCGGGCACCAGAGGACGCTTGCGGGCGGCCTCCTGCTCGGCCCGCGACGGCGTCGCGCGCCCCTTGCCCGCGGCGGTGAGATCCGACTCGACGGGGGTGTCGTTGGGGACGGGGGCGGGGGACTTGGCCACGGATAACCTCGAGAGCTCACTGGATCGGAGACTTAAGATTACCCGCATGACCCCTGACCTGTCCCGGCAGGATGCCGTGCGCGCCACCGCGTCCGACGGCATCCCCGCAGCCCTTGCCGATCTGGGTGCGCTCGTGCGCATCCCCTCCATCGCCTGGCCGGCGTTCGACCAGTCCGCGGTGGAGCGGAGCGCCGATGCCGTGGCTGAGCTGCTGCGCGGCACGGGCGTGTTCGAACGTGTCGACGTCGCACGCGCCGCGATCGCCGACAGCAACGAGCTTGGGCAGCCCGCCGTGCTGGCATCCCGTGCGGCCCGCAACGGCCGACCCACCGTCCTTCTCTACGCCCACCACGACGTGCAGCCCCCGGGCGACGAGGCGCTGTGGGATTCCCCGCCCTTCGAGCCGACGGTGCGGGACGGTCGCCTGTACGGACGCGGCGCCGCCGATGACAAGGCCGGCGTGATGGTGCACGTCGGGGCGATCCGCGCTCTCGCCGAGGCGCTGGGCGACGATCTCGACCTCGGTATCGCCGTCTTCATCGAAGGGGAGGAGGAGTACGGCTCGCGTTCGTTCGCGCAGTTCCTCGTCGATCACGCGGACGTCCTCCACTCCGACGTCATCGTCGTGGCCGACTCGGGCAACTGGGACGAGCGCACCCCCGGTCTCACCGTGTCGCTGCGCGGCAACGCGCGCTTCACGCTCACCGTCCGCACGCTCGCCCATGCGTCCCACTCGGGGATGATGGGCGGCGCGGTTCCGGATGCCATGCTCGCGACCGTCAAGCTCCTCTCGACGCTCTGGGACGACGACGGAGCCGTGGCGGTCGACGGTCTCGCGGTCCGCGACGCTGAGACCCCGGAGTACGACGAGGCGACGCTGCGCGCCGAGTCCGGGCTCCTCGACGGCGTCTCGCCCATCGGACGCGACAGCATTCTGAGTCGCCTCTGGAACAAGCCGTCGGTGACGATCACCGGATGGGATGCCACCCCGGTGGAGTCGGTATCCAACACCCTCGCGCCCGAGACGCGCGTCGTGATCAGCGCCCGCGTGGCCCCCGGCCAGTCCGCGCCCGAGGCGTTCGCCGCGATCGAGGCGCACCTGCGGTCCCACGCGCCGTTCGGTGCGCAGCTGGAGTTCTCCGATGTCGACTGCGGCGACGCGTTCCTCGTCGACACGGCGGGGTGGGCGGTCGAGGACGCGCGCGCCGCCTTCGCCGACGGGTATGGCGTGGACGCGGTCGACGTCGGTGTCGGCGGATCCATCCCGTTCATCGCGGACCTCGTGCGCGAATTCCCCGGCGCGCAGATCCTCGTGACCGGTGTCGAGGATCCGCACGCGCGGGCGCACAGCCCGAACGAGTCGCTACACCTCGAAACGTTCCGCAACGCCCTCGTCTCCGAGGCCCTGCTCCTGGAGCGAATGAACCGCCGCACCGTGTGATCGGCTCCACGGGGACGAGGCGGGCGTAGAATCGACTCGTCCCCGCGACCGAACGACCCGAAGGGCCACGCCATGACCGACACGACACTGTCGTCCGACGCCGTCACCCGCGAGCACGGAGTCGCCCTGACCGACGCCGCCGCCGACAAGGTGAAGAGCCTGCTGTCGCAGGAAGGCCGCGACGACCTGCGCCTGCGCGTCGCCGTGCAGCCCGGCGGATGCTCGGGCCTGATCTACCAGCTCTACTTTGACGAGCGCTACCTCGACGGTGACAAGGTCGCCGATTTCGACGGCGTCGAGGTCATCGTCGACGACATGAGCGTCCCGTACCTCGACGGGGCGAGCATCGACTTCAAGGACACGATCTCGGAGCAGGGCTTCACGATCGACAACCCCAACGCGCAGGGTTCCTGCGCGTGCGGCGACAGCTTCCACTGAGCCCCGCCACGACGCTCCGGCGCCGAATTCGAAGACCCCCGGGAACCGCGGATCACACCGCGAAAACCGGGGGTTTTCGATGCTTCGGTGCTGGACGATTGGCCAGAGAACCGTAAGAGGTTGCTCTAGACTGTCGAGAGCAACATCCACGACCCGGAAAGGTGCACTGTGCCCTCCAAACGTCGCCTTCGTTGGGCAGCCGTCCCCGTCGGGATCGCTTCCGTCGCACTTCTTTCGGGCTGCACCACGTCGCAGCTTCACGGATACCTCCCCGGATTCGTCGACGACGGAACCCCCGCCACGAACCACACCGACATGGTCGCCGGTCTGTGGGTCAACTCGTGGATCGTGCTGCTGGCGGTGGGCGTCATCACGTGGGGCCTCATGCTCTGGGCCGTGATCGCCTATCGGCGTCGCAAGGGCCAGTCCGGCCTGCCGGTGCAGCTGCGCTACAACATGCCGGTCGAGATCTTCTACACGGTCGTTCCGCTGATCCTCGTGGTCGGCTTCTTCGCCTTCACGGCGCGCGACCAGAACACGCTCGAGACCCAGTACGAGAACCCGGACGTCTCGATCACCGCCTACGGCAAGCAGTGGGCGTGGGATTTCCAGTACAACGGTGAGCGCGAGGACAACTCGGATGCCGTGTATTCGATGGGCGTTCAGGCGACGGCGACGAGCGACGGCTACGACCTCGACGACGTGCCGACCCTCTACCTCCCGGTCAACAAGACGGTGCAGATCGAGCTGCGCTCGCGGGATGTGATCCACTCCTTCTGGATCATCGACTTCCTGTACAAGAAGGACATGTACCTCGGCCGCGAGAACTACTGGTCGTTCACTCCCACGCGTGAGGGAACGTTCGAGGGCAAGTGCGCCGAGCTGTGTGGCGAGTACCACTCGGCCATGCTCTTCAACGTGAAGGTCGTCAGCGAAGGCGAGTACGAGGCGTATCTCAGCTCGCTGCGCGCGGCCGGCGACGTCGGCGACATCAGCGACCTGTCGCGCCTGCAGAACTACAGCACGGCCGACAGCACCGAAGGGAACGAGTGATCATGGCCACGACGCTTCCGCTCCAGGGAACGGGCCCTTCGCGCCCGACGACTCTCCCGCCGCGTCAAGCCGCGCTGCTCAGCAGCACCCGCGTCGAGCAGAAGGGCAACCTGGTCGTCAAGTGGATCACCTCCACCGACCACAAGACCATCGGGTACATGTACCTGATCGCGTCGGTGTTGTTCTTCATGCTCGGCGGCGTGATGGCGCTCATCATCCGCGCCGAGCTGTTCGAGCCCGGGATGCAGATCATCCCGACCAAAGAGCAGTACAACCAGCTCTTCACGATGCACGGCACGATCATGCTGCTGATGTTCGCGACCCCGCTCTTCGCCGGCTTCGCGAACGCGCTCCTCCCGCTGCAGATCGGCGCGCCCGACGTGGCGTTCCCGCGCCTGAACGCATTCGCGTTCTGGCTCTTCCTCTTCGGCTCGACGATCGCCGTGTCCGGGTTCCTCACGCCGCAGGGCGCCGCCGGCTTCGGTTGGTTCGCGTATCAGCCCCTGGCGAACGCGAGTTTCTCGCCGGGTGTCGGAGGAAACCTCTGGATGCTGGGTCTCGGCATCAGCGGTTTCGGCACGATTCTCGGTGCCGTCAACTTCATCACCACGGTCCTGACCATGCGTGCCCCGGGAATGACGATGTGGCGCATGCCGATCTTCTCGTGGAACACGCTGATCACGAGCATCCTGATCCTGCTCGCCTTCCCGGTTCTCGCCGCGGCGATCTTCGCCGCCGCTGCCGACCGCGTGCTGGGGGCTCAGATCTACAACCCTGAGAACGGTGGCGTGCTGCTGTGGCAGCACCTGTTCTGGTTCTTCGGTCACCCCGAGGTGTACATCATCGCGCTGCCGTTCTTCGGCATCGTCTCGGAGATCTTCCCGGTCTTCAGCCGCAAGCCGATCTTCGGATACAAGACGCTGGTGTACGCCACGATCGCGATCGCCGCCCTCTCCGTCGCCGTGTGGGCCCACCACATGTATGTGACCGGTGGCGTGCTCCTGCCGTTCTTCGCGCTCATGACGATGCTCATCGCGGTGCCCACGGGCGTGAAGATCTTCAACTGGATCGGTACGTTGTGGCGCGGGTCGGTGACCTTCGAGACCCCGATGGTGTTCGCGCTCGGCTTCCTCGTGTCCTTCGTGTTCGGTGGCCTCACCGGTGTCATCCTCGCGTCGCCGCCGCTGGACTTCCACCTGTCGGACTCCTACTTCGTCGTCGCTCACTTCCACTACGTGGTCTTCGGTACGGTCGTCTTCGCCATGTTCGCCGGCTTCTACTTCTGGTGGCCGAAGTGGACGGGCAAGATGCTGAACGAGCGTCTCGGCATGGTCCACTTCTGGATGCTGTTCGTCGGTTTCCACATGACCTTCCTGATCCAGCACTGGCTGGGCGTGGACGGCATGGTGCGGCGCTACGCCGACTACGCCGCGGCCGACGGCTTCACGTGGGGCAACCAGGTGTCGACGGTCGGATCCATGATCCTGGGCGCCTCGATGATCCCGTTCCTGCTCAACGTGTGGATCACCGCCCGCAAGGCGCCCCGTGTCACGGTCGACGACCCGTGGGGCTACGGTGCCTCACTCGAGTGGGCGACGTCGTGCCCGCCGCCGCGCCACAACTTCACGTCCATCCCGCGCATCCGCAGCGAGCGGCCGGCGTTCGACCTGAACCACCCGGAAGCCGGTATCCCGGTGGGTGTCGGCCCGGCCAAGGACGCTCCCGACGCGCCCGTGGTGGATGCGGCCGAGGGAGAGGTCAAGTAAGCCATGCGTACCAACGTCAATCTCTGGTGGCTCCTCACGGGCTTCTCGTTCTTCATCGCCGCGGTGTACGCGGTGTGGAACATCATCAGCCACGGTGGCGTCGAGTGGGTCGGAACCGTTGCGCTGGTCTTCATGGGCCTCATGAGCGCGATGATCGGGTTCTACATCGGCCGGCTGCTCAAGGCGCAGCGTGGTGCCGACCTCCCCGAGGACTCGCTGACGGCGGATATCGACGACGGTGACCCCGAGATGGGCGAGTTCAGCCCGTGGTCGTGGTGGCCGATCGTCCTGGCCGGATCCGCCGCGATCGCTGCGGTCGGACTGGCCGTCGGAAGCTGGCTCGTGCCGGTCGCCTTCGCGATCTTCGCGATCGCCATCGTCGGCTGGGTGTACGAGTACTACCGCGGGTACTTCGCGCGCTGATCTCGTGCCCCTCCGGTTGAACACGGCCGCCGTCTCCGATTCCGGCGCTCACCGTCCCACCAATCAGGACGCCGCTTTCGCGGCGTCCTGGGGTGCGGCGGTGGCCGACGGAGTCGGCGGTGGCCCTTCCGGGGACCTGGCCTCTGCGGCCCTGATCCACCGTTTGGTGGCGACCCGCCAGGCAGAGGTGGATGCCGACGGACTCCTGGTCCGCATCCGCGAGGCGAACTGGGACATTCGCGCGCACGTCGAGCGGGATCCCGCTCTCCAGGGCATGGCGACGACGTTCACGGGTGTGTTCCTCGGGGCGGAGGCCGATCTGCTCCTCGCGCACACGGGCGACTCGCGTGCCTATCTGCTGCGTGATGGCGACTTCTCTCGGCAGACCCGAGACGATTCCTACGTGCAGGCACTCGTCGACCGCGGGATCATCTCGCCCGAAGCCGCTGCGGCACACCCCCGACGTAACATCATCACCGCGTCGCTGGCCGGTTCTGAAGGCGATGTCGTGTCCGTGGCGACGCACGCGCCGAAACGGGGAGACCGCTGGGTGCTCTGCAGCGACGGACTCACGGACTACGTGCCGGAAGCCGACGTGGAACGGCTCGTGGCCGGTGCCGACGATCCACGATCGGCTGCGTCTTCTGCCGTTGCTCTCGCGCTGGAGGCGGGTACGCGCGACAACGTCACCGTGGTCGTGTGCGACGTCGTCGACGACGACGTGCCGGCGGGGGAGGCCGTGTTCTTCGGCTCCGCGGCGCGGTGGTTCACCGAGGATGTCGAGACCGCCTGAGCGCGGCATCCGTCATCGGGCGTCGTCATGGGGGCTCTACGCCCGCGCGGCTCGTGCCTGGCGGACGACCATGACCGTCGCATCGAAGACCCGCTCGAGCGGGCCTTCGTCGTTCTCGTACGGCTGCCCCTCCCGCACCCAGTATTCGTACCCTCCGATCATCTCGCGGACCTGATAGCCCAGGCGAGCGAACTCCAAGGCCCCCTTCTGCCCGGCGTTGCAGCCCGGGCTCCAGCAGTACACGACGACGGGTGTGTCGAGATCGAGCTCTGTCGGGGCGCGCTCGGCGATCTGTGCGTACGGCATGTGCACGGCCCCCGTGATCCGCCCCTGTGCCCAGGCGTCGTCGCCGCGGACGTCGACGAGGGCGAAGGCGGTCCCCGCCTTCTGTCCTGCGTACACGTCGGAGGGGTCGGTTTCGAACGCGAGTCGGTTCGAGAAGTAGCTCTGCGCGTCGGTCATCCTGTCACGCTAGAGGGCCGGCCTCGGACGGGGGAGGGGCGAGGATGCCAGACGCCGACGGCATCCTGCCAGGTTGAATGCCCCGTCGTGCAAGCTGGAAACGACGGAACCCCGGTGCCGAGGCACCGGGGTTCCGTCGAGGCGTATTACTCGCTCTTGTCGCCGCGTGGACGATCCTGCTCGCCGAGACCCTTCGGGGCCGGGAACTCGACCTCGGTGCGTTCGCCCACGGCGACGTGAGGACGACCCTCAGCGTCGGCTCGGGCATTTGCACCGGCGATCTCGTCGGCCTCTTCGTGGTCGATGTGGTCGAGCTCGTGGTGCTGGTGAGCCACTGCCGCGTCCAGCTCGGCCTGCGTCAGCGGGGTCAGACGGTCCTCGAAGAACCAGCGCGACACCGACGCGCGGAGGTTCTGGAGCGGCGAGATCTGGCCCTTGGCGTTGGGGCGGACGACGAGCGGCTCGTACGTCTCGTTATCGACCAGCTTCCAGCGCTCGTACTCGTCGACGGGCTGGTGCACCTCGATGTACTCGCCGCCGGGGAGGCGCACGATGCGACCGGACTCGTAGCCGTGCAGGGCGATCTCACGATCCTTCTTCTGCAGCGCGATGCAGATGCGCTTCGTGACGAAGTAGGCGATGATCGGGCCCACGATGAGCAGAGCCTGGAGGGTGTGGATGACGCCCTCCATGGTGAGGTGGAAGTGCGTCGCCATGATGTCGGACGAGGCGGCCGCCCACATGACCGCGTAGAACGTGACACCGGCGGCGCCGATGGCGGTACGGGTGGCGGCGTTACGCGGACGCTGTGCGATGTGGTGCTCGCGCTTGTCGCCGGTGATCCACGCCTCGATGAAGGGGTAGATCATGACGATGACGATGAACAGACCCAGGATGCCGACCGGGATGATGATGTTCCACGACCAGGTGTGGCCCCAGAGCACGAACTCGAGGTGCGGCGGGATGAGACGGAGCATGCCGTCGGCGAAGCCGATGTACCAGTCGGGCTGAGTACCCGCCGACACCGGGGAGGGGTCGTAGGGGCCGTAGTTCCAGATCGGGTTGATCGTCACCAGCGCCGCGATCAGGACGATCACACCGAACGTGATGAAGAAGAAGCCGCCCATCTTCGAGGCGTACACCGGGAGCATCGGGTAGCCCACGACGTTGTTGTTCGTTCGGGCCGGCCCGGCGAACTGCGTGTGCTTGTTGATGATCATCAGCATCAGGTGCACCGCGAGGAGCGCGACGAGGATGGCCGGCAGCAGCAGGATGTGCAGCGTGTAGAGGCGTCCGACGATGGCGGTGCCCGGGAACTCGCCGCCGAAGAGGAGGAACGAGGTCCACGTGCCGATCAGCGGGAGACCCTTGATCATGCCGTCGATGATGCGCAGACCGTTGCCCGAGAGCAGGTCGTCGGGAAGCGAGTAGCCGGTGAAGCCCTCGGCCATCGCGAGGATGAACAGGATGAAGCCGACGACCCAGTTCAGCTCGCGCGGCTTGCGGAACGCGCCGGTGAAGAAGACACGGAGCATGTGGACGCCGATGCCCGCCACGAACACCAGCGCCGCCCAGTGGTGGATCTGGCGGACCAGCAGGCCACCGCGGAGGTCGAAGGAGATGTGCAGCGCCGATTCCATCGCCGCCGACATCGCGATGCCGCGCATGGGCTCGTACGCACCGTTGTAGTGCGTTTCGACCATGGACGCCTGGAAGAAGAACGTCAGGAACGTGCCCGAGAGCAGAACGACGACGAAGCTCCAGAGCGCGATCTCGCCGAGCATGAACGACCAGTGGTCGGGGAAGATCTTGCGACCGAGCTCCTTGACGATGCCCGAGATGCTGGTGCGCTCGTCGATGTAGTTCGACGCGGCACCGACGAAGCGACCACCGAGGGGCTTGCCGTTGAGGTCGGCTTTCGGCGGACCCGAGTAGACCGCCGGTTCGGTGGTCACGTTCTCGGTGGGGTGCGTGGCGGTGCTCATGAGCGCTCCCAGAAGCTGGGGCCGACGGGCTCCTGGAAGTCACCCTGGGCGACGAGGTAGCCCTCGGCGTCGACGGTGATGGGGAGCTGCGGCAGAGGACGGGCGGCCGGGCCGAAGATGACCGCCGCGCCGTTGGCGACGTCGAACTGCGACTGGTGGCAGGGGCACAGGAGGTGGTGGGTCTGCTGCTCGTACAGTGCCACCGGGCAGCCGACGTGGGTGCAGACCTTGGAGTAGGCGACGATGCCGTCGTATGCCCAATCCATGCGGTTGGTCTCGGGGTTCAGCTGCTCGGGCTGCAGACGCATCAGCAGCACGATCGCCTTCGCCTTCTCTTCGAGGTAGCCCTCGTCGTGGCCGAGACCGGCGAGCTCCTCGGGGATCACGTGGAACGCTGAGCCGATGGTGACGTCTGCGGCGCGGATGGGACGACCGGAGGGGTCGTGAGCGAGGCGCATTCCCTCTTCCCACATCGTGTGGCTGAGCGCCTCGACCGGGTCGATGTTCTGCGGAGCGAGGCCGCGGAACAGGGTGATGCCGGGGATCACCGAGGCGAGCAGCGCCGCGAACATCGAGTTGCGGATGATCTCGCGACGCCCGAAGCCGGAGTCCTTGTTGGCCTCGACGAACACGTTGACGGCGCCCTCGCGGGTCGTGTCACGGCCGCGGGTCGCGTGACGGTCCTCGATGTGCTCCTTGTCGGCCATGACCGACTTGGACCAGTGGATCGCACCGATACCGATCGCGAGCAGAGCGAAGGCGATGCCGAGACCGATGAACAGGTTGTTGTACCGGATGTCGATCAGCGCGCCCGACTCGATCGGGAAGATCATGTAGGCGATGCTCGCCCAGATGCTCGCCGCGACCGAGAAGTAGAACAGCGTGTAGACGGTGCGGACCGCGCGCTTCATCGCCTTCGGGTCCTGATCCGTCATCCGCTGACGGTGCTCCGGAAGACCGGGGTTCTGCACGGGGTCGGGAACCGCGACGGCGAGCCCGGAGCCGGGCTTCCATGAAGCCCTCTCGTGCTCGAGTGCGTCTTCCTCGTGTGCCATGGTGCTCCTCGTACGTTACGTAATGTCGATGACGACGATCAGTTGGACTTCGCCGCGATCCACACGGTGAGCGCGATGAGGCCACCGATGCCGAAGATCCAGATGAACAGGCCCTCCGAGACCGGACCGAGCGAACCCAGTGAGAAGCCGCCGGGCGACTCCGACTTCTGGAGGAACATCAGGTACGAGATGACGTCGCGCTTGTCTTCGGGGGTGAGGTTGAGGTCGTTGAAGACCGGCATGTTCTGCGGGCCGGTGACCATTGCCGCGTACATGTTCAGCGGCGTGACGGTCTGCAGGTGCGGAGCCCACTTGCCCTCGGTGAGGGCGCCACCGGCGCCGGCGACGTTGTGGCACATCGCGCAGTTGATGCGGAACAGTTCGGCACCGTGCGAGATGTCGCCTTCGCCGTCGAGCGTTTCCGCCGCCGGGTAGGTCGGGCCGGGAGCCGAGGCCTGCACGTAGGCGGCGATCGCGTTGATCTGATCGTCGGTGAACTGCACAGGCTTCTGCGGAGCCTGCGGACCCTGCGCCTGCAGGGGCATGCGGCCGGTCGAGACCTGGAAGTGCACCGACAGCTCGCCGACGCCGAAGAGCGACGGACCCTGCTGGCTTCCCTGCAGGTCGAGACCGTGACACGTCGCGCAGTTGGCCTGGAAGAGCTTCTCGCCCTCCTCGACCGTGCCGGCGGAGTTCGAGGCGCTCGGGGGGATGTCGGTCGAGGCCATCGCAGCCGACGCGCCGGCATAGATGCCGCCGGTGAGCAGCAGACCGATGCCGATCAGTGCGGCCGCGGCCAGGGGACTGCGGCGTCCGTGATTGCGACGCGGCTTCTTCTCTCGTGCCATGTGAGGTGCAGCTCTCTTACTTCAGGAAGTAGATGACGAAGAACAGCGCGATCCAGACGACGTCGACGAAGTGCCAGTAGTACGACACGACGATCGAGGTGGTCATCTCTTTGCGCCCGAAGTTCTTCACGGCGTACGCGCGGCCGATGACGAGGAGGAAGGCGATCAGGCCACCCGTCACGTGGAGGGCGTGGAAGCCGGTGGTCAGGTAGAAGGCCGAGGCGTACGGGTTGGCGCTGATCGGCAAGCCTTCGGTGATCAGGGTCGCGTACTCCCACACCTGACCGGACACGAAGATCGCGCCGAGGATGAAGGTGAGGTAGAACCACTCCACCATGCCCCACTTGGCCAGACCGGTGCGCGTGCCGGTGCGGTACGGCTGGTACCGCTCCGCGGCGAACACGCCCATCTGGCACGTGACCGAGGACAGCACGAGGATGATCGTGTTGACGGTCGCGAAGGGGACGTTGAGCAGCTGCGTCTCTTCGGCCCACAGGGGCGCGGACGTGCTGCGCAGGGTGAAGTAGATCGCGAACAGGCCGGCGAAGAACATGACTTCGCTGCCCAGCCACACGATGGTGCCGACAGCGACCGGGTCGGGCCGCTTCACGGCACGCACGGCCTGGGAATACGTCGCTGGGGTCGTCACCATCCCATTATGCGCGATCCGACGGGGCGATATTCCCATCCCCAGCCTGAGATATTCCATCGTCGAGACTTAGGGAAGCCTAAGAATCCGCAAGGAATCCCCGGTGCGGAGAGGGTTCCCGCGCGGTGCCGGAGACGGGGTCCGACACGCCGCGTGTGGGAGGATCGTCCCATGGCGGAACGCTTCACCTGGCCCGATCTGCTCACCTCCCTGCTTCAGGGCCATGACCTCAGCGTCTCCGAGTCGACGTGGGCGATGCGCCGCGTCATGGCGGGCGAGGCCACACCGTCCCAACTCGCGGGCTTTCTCATCGCCCTCAGGGCCAAGGGAGAAACGGTCGAGGAGATCGTGGGCTTCCGTGACGCCATCCTCGAGGCGGCGGTGCCGCTCCCGGTGCGCGCCGAGGTGCTCGACATCGTCGGGACCGGCGGCGACCGCTACGGCACCGTCAATGTGTCGACGATGGCGGCGATCGTCGCGGCGGCATCGGGAGTCCCGGTGGTCAAGCACGGCAACCGCGCGGCGAGCTCGGCATCCGGTTCGTCGGACGTGCTGTCGTCGCTGGGCATCGCCCTGACGCTCGACCCGGACGCGGTCGCGGCGACCCTCGAACGCACCGGGATCACCTTCGCTTTCGCCGCCGCTTTTCACCCCGGATTCCGCCATGCGGCGGCAACCCGCTCGGAGCTGGGCGTGCCGACGGTGTTCAACTTCCTCGGTCCGCTCTGCAATCCGGCCCGAGCCGAAGCCAACGCGGTCGGGGTCGCGCACCTCGATCGCGTGCCGCTCATCACGGGCGTGTTCCGCACGCGCGGGGCGACGGCCCTCGTGTTCCGCGGCGACGACGGCCTGGACGAACTGACGACGACCGGGCACAGCCGACTGTGGGAGATCAGCCGAGGCGACGTGCACGAGCACGACCTGGATCCCCGGGATCTCGGCATCCCGCTCGCCGACATCGACGATCTGCTCGGCGGGACTCCCGACCACAACGCCGAGGTGGTGCGGCGCACGCTCGCCGGTGAGGCGGGGGCGGTGCGTGACATCGTGCTGCTGAACGCCGCGGCGGGACTGGTCTCGTTCCGGTTGTTCCAGGATGCCACCCAGGTGCAGCGCCCCATTCTGGAACGCCTCGCCGAGGCCATGGCGGACGCGGCGGCGGCGGTCGATGACGGGCGTGCCCTGGCGAAGCTGGACGGCTGGGTCGCGGCGACCCGCGAGCTGTCCGATTGAGCATGCACCCGCTCGACGCGCTCACCGAGATCGCGTATCTGCTCGAACGCGAGAGGTCGTCGCGGTACAAGTCGAAGGCGTTCCGGACGGCCGCTGCGGCGATCGAGGGGCTGAGCGACGAAGAGCTGCGCGATCCCGGGTTGCGTCGTCGTCCGGGGATCGGCGACTCGACGTACACCGTGATCCGCGAGGCGCTCGAGGGAGGCGTGCCGGAGCGGCTCGCGTCCCTTCGCGCGGCGTCCGGTGTCGTGGGTGGTGGCGAGGTGCGCGCGGCGCTCCGTGGCGACCTGCACAGCCACAGCGACTGGTCGGACGGACTGACCCCGATCGAGCCGATGGTGGAAGCGGCGCGACGCCTCGGCCACGAGTACCTGGCCCTGACGGACCACTCGCCGCGGTTGACGGTGGCCAACGGACTGTCGCCCGAGCGGCTGCGCAGGCAGATCGAGATCGTCCAGGGCTTCGCCGATGACGCGTTCACGCTTCTGACCGGCATCGAGGTCGACATCCTCGACGATGGCGACCTCGATCAGGAGGACGCGCTCCTGCGCGAGCTCGACGTGGTCGTGGCATCCGTCCACTCAAAGCTGCGCATGGAGGCGCCGGCCATGACGCGGCGGCTCGTCGCCGCGGCGAGCGACCCGCGCGTGCATGTCCTGGGGCACGTGACCGGACGCCTCGTCGAGGGAGCGCGGGGGACCCGGCCGCCTTCGGAGTTCGACGCGCGGGCGGTGTTCGCGGCATGCGCGGCGTCCGGAGTGGCGGTCGAGATCAACTCGCGGCCCGAGCGGCAGGATCCGCCGGATGACCTCCTCGCGATCGCGCTGGAGGAGGGATGCCTGTTCTCGATCGACTCGGATGCGCACGCCCCCGGGCAGCTGTCGCTGCTGGACTACGGAGCGGCTCGTGCCGAGGCGGCGGGCGTGCCGACCGAACGCATCGTCACGACCTGGCCGCTCGTGCGGCTGCGGGAGTGGCTCGCTCGGGATCGCTGACGGCGCTCAGCGGCGGAGGGCGGCGAGGGCTCGGGTCATCGAGCCGCCGAGGTTCCACCGGTCGGCGAGCGCGGTCGCGGCCTCGGCGCGTGCGTCATCCACGAGTATGCGGTCCACCGCGGGGGCGAGCTCGAGGTCGCGGGCGACACGCACGACCGTCGGGGCGACGTCGAGGTAGTCCGCGGCGGCGAGGATCTTCGCCCTCTGCGCGGGGGTGCCCGCGGTGCCGTCGGCGGCGGCGGTCCGAATGCCGTCGAGGTCGCCGCAGGCGGCCAGAAGCGCTGCGGCAGACTTCTCGCCGATGCCGGGAACGCCGGGCAGGCCGTCCGAGGGATCGCCGCGCAGCGCGGCGAAATCGGCGTACTGATCGGCACGGATGCCGTATCGCGCCTCGACGGCGGCATCGTCGATGATCTCGAGGTTGCTCATTCCGCGGGCGGTATAGACCACACGGATGCCGCGGGCGTCGTCGACGAGCTGGAAGAGGTCGCGGTCGCCGGTGACGATGTCGACGGGGACATCGGCGCGAGTCGCGAGAGTCCCGATGACGTCGTCCGCCTCGTGCGCGGCCGCGCCGACCACGGCGATGCCGAGGACGTCGAGCGTCTCGCGGATGAGGGGGATCTGCGCGGTCAGCGTCGGGGGCACTTCCTCGACGTCGGGCCCATCCTCGACGGTTTCCACGACCCGGTGAGCCTTATAGGTGGGGAGGAGGTCGACCCGCCATCCCGGCCGCCAGTCGTCGTCCCAGCAGGCGACGAGCCGCGTCGGCTCGTAGGTCGTGACGAGCTTCGCGATGATGTCGAGCAGACCCCGAGCCGCGTTGACGGACGTGCCGTCGTCGGCCGTCACCTTGTCGGGAACGCCGTAGAACGCGCGGAAGTACAGCGACGCGGTGTCGAGGAGCATGAGTCGGTCGGACATGCCGGGCCTTTCCGGCGATGAACGGTCGCCTCAGCCCCATCGTACGAAGCGCGGCCCGCGGCGAGAACCTAGAGTGACGGGGTGTCCTTCGGTGCTCGCTCCCGCCGACCGTCCGCCACGGCACCGTGCCCGTGCGGGCGCGCGGCCTTCGGCGCGTGCTGCGGTCCGCTTCTCGACGGCGCGCCGGCGCCCTCGGCCGAACGGCTGATGCGCTCGCGCTACACCGCCTTCGCCCTCGGGGACGCCGCTCACCTCGCCCGCACGTGGCATCCCCGGAGCCGTCCGGACGACGTCGATCTCGATGACGGCATCGTGTGGGAGGGACTCGTCATCGACGAAGCCGCCGAAGACGGGGATGCCGCGGTCGTGGCGTTCCGCGCGGCGTGGCGTCGGGCGGGTGACCGCGGCGTGCTGTCCGAGCACAGCCGGTTCGTCCGACGCGGCGGGCGGTGGGTCTACGTCGACGGCGTCGTCGACTGACCGTCAACCCCGGTGGGTGCGTCGGCGACGGTGCGTAGGCTCGCGATCCGGAACCACAGACACGACCCGGAGGACTGTGACATGGAACGCATCGTGATCATCGGTGGACACGGCAAGGTCGCGCTGCACCTGGCGGGTCTGCTCGCCGAACGCGGCGACGAGGCGGTCTCGGTGGTGCGCAACCCCGACCACCGTGCGGATGTGCAGGACGCGGGTGGGACGCCCGTCGTGCTCGACGTCGAGAAGGCGGACGCCGACGAGATGGCCGCGGCTTTCGATGGCGCGGATGCCGTCGTCTGGTCCGCGGGCGCCGGCGGCGGCTCCGCCGAGCGGACGTATGCGGTCGACCGCGACGCGGCGCAGCGCGCCGTCGACGCGGCCGCGAAGGCCGGGGTGCGCCGCTTCGTGATGGTGTCGTGGATCGGCTCGACGCCGGATCACGGCATCCCGGAGGACGACGCGTTCTTCGCTTACGCCGACGCGAAGCTCGCCGCCGACGATCACCTCCGTGCCAGCGACCTGGACTGGACGATCCTGGGGCCGGGCACGTTGACGCTCGACCCGCCGACGGGACGCATCACGACGGCGCCCCAGGGCAAGGGCGAGGTCGGCCGCGCCGACGTGGCCGCCGTCGTCGCGGCATCGCTCGTCCAGCCGGCCACGATCGGACGGTTCATCCGGTTCGGCGCGGGCGACACGCTCATCGCCGAGGCGCTGGTCGCCGACGCCTGAGTGCGCGTCAGTCCTCGTCGGCGTCGTCGTCGTCATCCATGACCACGATGACGCCGTCGGGGACGGGGTCGCCCAGCAGCGGTTCGGCGGCCAGCGTGAGGTCGATGGTGGCCCGCAGCAGCCCGCCCATCGTGGGGGAGCGGAGCAACTGCATCTGGTCGAGCTCACCCAGCGGGGCGATCGCGGCCACCTGCCAGGCGCGTTCCCCCGGCTCGTCGGAGAGCTCCACGTCCGGATCCCAGCGCGTCACGCCGAACTCCCGCGCCCGGCCGAGGACGCGCCGCACGATGCGCTCGGCCTCCTCCAGGAGCGGGGCGAGGGCCTCGCTCCACTCCAGGTCGGGCAGAGGACGCACCTCCGCACGCGGATAGGGGGCGTCGTCGAGCCACTCGACGATCTCGAACCGTTCGGCGCCGCGGGCCACGATCGACATCTGCCCCGCTTGCGGCACGACATGGCTGAGGCGCGCCATCGTGCCGAGGGCGAAACGCTGATCGCCGCCTCCGGTCTCGACGCCGCGCTCGATGAGGACGACCCCGAACTCCGGGTCGACTTCGTCGAGGAGCATTCCCAGCATGACGAGGTAGCGCTCCTCGAAGATCCGCAGCGCCAACGGGGTGTGCGGGAAGAGAACGGCTCCCAACGGGAACATCGCGGTACCCATGCCACCAGTCAACCAGCGCGGCGGCCATCTCGGGTCGTCCCGGCCGGGGCCGGTCAGGCGGGTTCGTCCCGCAGGCTCTCGTGGATGCGGTGCAGATCCATCAGCAGGGAGCCCACGAGCACCCAGTGCTCGGTCGAGGGCGTGCGGATCTGCAGGGGCCGCGTCAGCGCCGGTTCCTCGACCGAGGACTCCATCGCGGGAGCGTCGAGCGCGAAGTCCAGGCGTACATCGTGAGCGGCGCGGTGCAGTTGCTCCGCGATCGCGCGCACCGACGGGTCGTCGACGATCGACGAGGTGTAGCCGTCGTAGATCGCGCGCGTCATGCCGATCGTCTGCGTGACGACGGGTGTGAAGCGGTCCAGACGTGCCTGCATCTCGGCGAGGTCGGCGCGGTGGCGGGAACTGCGCGGGTTGAGCGAGAGCGAGTCGGCGCCGTCGCGGATCGCGTCGGCCGCGGCATCCCGAACCGGGCGGAGGAGGCGCGCCTCCAGGAGCAGACCTTCGAGCGACTCACGGGTCTGCGGTGTCTCGAGGGCGTCGGCGAGACGCTCGAGAGCGCCCGCGAGTTCACGCCCGAGGACGTCGAGCTTCTCGCGCGCCGGTGAGACGAGAACCGGCGGCACCAGCACCGTGTTGACGACGATGCCGATGATCGCGCCGATGACGGTCTCCAGGACCCGGTCGACGGCGTAGTTCGGCGTCGCGGTCCCGAGCGCGAGAACGAGGACAGCGCTGATCGCGACCTGGTTGGTGGCGCCGGGAGACATGCGCAGGCTCCACGCGACGAGGAGCGAGACGCCGCCGGCGAGCAGGATCACCCACGTCGGAGAACCGAGGAGGATGCCGAGCGCGGAGGCGATGACGACCCCGACGATCACACCGACGCTGCGCTCGACGGCGCGCGTGAACGACTGGTTGATGCTCGGCTGCACGACCAGCACCGCGGCGATTGCGGCGAAGATCGGGGGCGGCCCGGGCACGAGGAGGCCCGCGGCGATCCACGCCGCGATCATCGCGACCGCCGTCTTCGCGACCTGCAGGAACGGTCCGCGTCGCGGCGCGCGGAACGTCAGGCTTTCGCGCGGGAGGCGAAACGGGAGTCGCATGAATCGAGCGTAGGACGCCGAGCCGGTCACCTCGGCCGATCGAGCATGGCATCCGCGTGGTCCGCCACCCACGCCATGAGCGGCAGCAGCCGTTCCATCAGATCGAGTCCGAGGTCGGTGAGGGCGTACTCGACGCGCGGCGGGACCTCGGGGTAGGCGGTGCGCCGGACCAGGCCGTCCGCCTCGAGGGTCTTGAGGGTGCTGGCCAGCATCTTCTCGCTGATACCGGTGATGGTGCGGCGGAGTTCCCCCCATCGCTGCGTGCCGTCGGACAGTGCGACGAGGACCAGCACGCCCCACTTGCCCATCACATGGTCGAGGACCGTCCGCGTAGGGCACCCGTCCGAAAAAGCTTCGGGCCGCTCGGCCCGGATTTCTGCAAGACTCACCATCACGTCAGTACCTAACGTAGAAGTGGGTACCGACATTCCGGAATGTGTCTCCGATGGGCGCGTTGGTCTGGGCGTACCGACCGAAAGGACACACCCATGACCCTCTTCGTCTCCGCCGCCAACGGCCACCTCGGACGCCTCGTGCTCGACGCTCTGCTCGAGCGCGGGATCTCGGCATCCGACATCGTCGCCGGCGTCCGCACGCCCGCCGCGGCCGACGACCTCGCCGCCCGCGGCATCCGCGTCGTCGAGTTCGACTACGCCCGGCCCGAGACCCTCACCGCCGGGCTCGAGGGTGTCACCCGCGTCCTGCTCATCTCGGGCACCGACCCCGACCGGGCCACCGGCCACCGCAACGTCGTCGAGGCCGCGCGGGCCGCGGGCGTCGAGCGTCTCGTCTACACCAGCGCACCGCGCGTGGACGAGATCGAGTACGCCCTGGGCGCGGACCACCTCGCCACGGAGCGCGTGATCGCCGCATCGGGACTGGATGCCACGATCCTGCGCAACAACTGGTACACCGAGAACTACGTCGACGCCGTCTCCCGCGCCGCGGAGTCCGGAGTGATCGTCGCCGCCGCCGGAGACGCGCGGGTGGCCAGCGCGAGCCGGCGCGACTACGCCGACGCCGCGGCCGTGGCCCTGACCACCGACGACCTCGCGGGCCGGACGCTCGAGCTCGCGGGCGATGTCGCCTGGACGTACGACGAGCTCGCCGCGGCCGCTTCCGAGGTCCTCGGCCGCGAGGTCGTCTATCAGCCGGTGACGGTCGAACAGCTCACCGCCGGTCTCGAGCAGGCAGGCCTGGATGCCGGAACCGCGGCGTTCGTCGCCGGCATCGACGAGGCGATCTCCCGGGGTGTCCTATCGCAGACCGACGGCACCCTCGCCCGCGTCATCGGTCGCCCGACGACGCCGTTCGTCGAGGGCCTGCGCGCCGCCCTCGGCCGCTGACTCTGGTCCGGCCCGGGCTCACGCACTGGCGCGGGCCCGGGCGGTCAGCTTCCTTTCGCGCATCGCGAGGAACAGCGGGAACGTGAAGGCAAAGGCGGTGATGGCGGACAGCGCGACGTACAGCCAGGGGCGCCGCATCCCCTGGCGTCGCCCCTCGACGAGGATGAAGACGCTGCCGGCCACCGCGACGACGAGCAGGTCGACGGTGATCGACGACACCGCCGGCCCGCTGGAGACCAGGTCGCCCAGGAAGTCCACCATCTGCACCACGGCGACGACGTTGAAGGTCCACGTTCCGACGAGCCCGAGGATCGACAGCACGAGGAGCGCCACCGACAGCGGCGTCCAGTGTTCGGTGAGGTCAGACATGCGCCGATCCTGACGGCTCGGAGCTTCACGATCCAGTCCCGCCGCGATGTCGTGCCCCCGCAGTACCGTCGAGGGATGGATGCCACTCGCGCCACGGCTCTGCTCGACGAGCTCGACCGCGCCGTGGAGCGACGGCTGCGACATCTGACCGAGAACACCGAGAGCCTGCGCCACGATCGGGCGGATGCCACGGCCGACGACGAGCACGACCCCGAAGGCTCCACGCTGTCGGGGGAGTGGGCGCACGCCGATTCTCTGGCGCGCGAGGCGCGCGCGGAGCGCGACGAGGTCCGTGCGGCGCGGGAGCGCGTGGCATCCGGAACCTTCGGCGTGTGCGAGGTGTGCGGTCGCCCGATCACCGACGCGCGCCTGGAGGCGCGGCCGACGGCGCGACGCTGCATCGCCTGCGCGATCTGAAGCCCCGCGTAGGCTCGCAGGGTGGAACCCCTGCTGATCGTCCTGCTGTTCGCCAACGCCGTCTTCAACGCCGTCGTGTGGCCCCGGTTCTATCCGCGGATCGCGAAGGACCCCCGGGCGCGGGATGCCGCGGGCAAGCCGACGCCGTTCCTCATCGTGCATACCGTGCTGATCGCGATCGCCCTGGTGCTGGCGCTCGCGTCGGTGATCGCCGCGATCGCGGCCCTCGTCTCCTAGGAGCACGGCTCTGTAGAATGGGCCTGCGGGTTCGCCCGCCGCACCTCGTGCATCTACCTACCGGACCGGCAAGGCGGCACCGCCCCACGCCCCGGAGATCCGCATGCACCACCCCGTCCCGACCACCTCGTCACGCCCCCTGATCCACCACACGGGGTTCTGGTACTTCCCGGTCGCCTTCGTCGCGCGCCTGCCGTTCGCGATGATGACGGTCGGCGTCCTGGCCCTCGTGGTGTCGGTGCGCGGCTCGGTCGCCCTCGGCGGGCTCACGTCGGCCGCGGTCGGCATCGGCGTCGTCATCGCGGGTCCCGTGCTCGGCGATCTCGCCGACCGGTTCGGGCAGTCGCGCGTGCTCGTGCCGACGGGTCTGGCCAATGGCATCCTGCTCGCGCTCTTCCCCCTCGTCGTGGATTCTCCCGCCGCCGACGGCCTGGTGCTCGCGAGCGCCGTCGCGATCGGCCTGACCGGTCCGCAGACCGCGGCGATGTCGCGCAGCCGCGTCATGGCGTTGATCGGCGACCGGATCGCGCCCGACCGGCGCGAGCGCACGTTCTCGCGCGCCATGGCGTACGAGTCCGCGGCGGACGAGACGGCGTTCGTCATCGGCCCGTTCGTGGTCGGCGTGCTCGCGGCCATCGTCGCACCGTGGGCGCCCATCGCCGCGGCCGCCGCGCTGAGCTTCGTCTTCGTCACCGCGTTCGCGCTGCATCCGACGGGTCGTGTCGTTCCGGTCGCGTCGGAGCGCGGAGCCATGGCCCCGGCCCGCGAACTGCTGCGGCCGCGGATGCTCATGCTCGTCGTGGCGGTGTTCGGCGTCGGCGCCTTCTTCGGCTCGACCCTCACCTCGCTCACCGCGTTCATGGAGGAGCGCGGAGCGCCCGAGGCCGGGGCTCTGCTGTACGGCGTCATGGGGGTCGGCTCCGCGGTGCTCGCGCTGGCGGTGGCGGTGCTGCCCGCTCGCTTCTCGCTGCGCTGGCGTCTGGCGATCTTCGCCATCCTCCTCTTCGCGTCGGCGGGGGCGTACTCGGTCGGCGGGTCGGTGGTGACGGTCACCGTGGTGCTGTGCCTCATGGGCATCGGCGTCGGACCCTCGCTCGTCACGCTGTTCAGCCTCGCCGGGTACCGCGCGCCGGCCGGTCGCACCGCGACGACGATGACCGTGCTCGCCTCCGCCCTGACACTCGCGCAGGCGCTGTCATCGGCGGTCACCGGTGCCGTCGCCGAACGCGCGTCGGTCGAGACGGCGATGCTGTTCCCGGCGGGTGCGGCGCTGATCGTCCTCGCCATGGGGGCGGCGAACCTCGTTCACGCCCGCCGGTGGGATGCCGCCGGCCCGTCGTCGATCGGGTAGAACCGGCGCAGGATCCACCGCTGCCCGAAGGTCCAGACCGTCGTGACGGCGAGGTACAGTGCCGCGGCGAGCGGGACGAACAGCGCCACGATCGCGGTCGTGAACGGGAGGACGGACGTCATCACGACCACCGACCTCGGGGTGGCCGGGTCGAACGGCGGGCGGAGGAAGCGTCGCGTGAGTTCCCCCGCGCCGACGATGACGGCGACGACGATCGCGACGAGCGCGAAGGTCATGACATCCGCCGATCCGCTGACGAGCGCCGTGAGCAGACTCGTGCCGAGCGGTACCCCCACGAGCTGCTCAGCGAGCAGGGCATTGGCGTGCCCGCCGACGGACGGGTGCAGGAACACGGCGTAGAGCAGCCCCACGACGGGTGCCTGTGCGAGGAGCGGAAGGCATCCCGCGAACGGCGAGACGCCGGCGTCACGGTAGAGCTGCATCGTCTCGCGCTGCAGGCGTTCGGGGTTCTTGCCCCACCGTTCGCGAAGCGCACGCAGGCGCGGGGCGAGCCGCGCGCGGTCCCGTTCGGCGCGGGCTTGCGAGACCCCGAGCGGGACGAGCGCGATGCGCACCGCGAGGGTGACGAGGACGACCGCCAGCGCGGCGGCGGCGCCGCCGGCGACGGAGGAGAGGAGGGCGGTGAGGACGAGCAGGCCCTGGGTGGTCAGATCGAGCAGGGCCGCGAGCGGCGGCAGGGTGAAGGGGTCCAAGGAAGTGTCCGTTCGTGGGAAGCGATCAGGGCGGATCGGCCACGAAGGGATGCCACAGACGCCGAGGAGGGCGTCGGGCGGTCTACGCGGCCAGGGCCGCGTGTCCGGGAGCTCGCGGGCGCGGGTGGCCGGCGGCGTCGGGATCGCTCTGCGCGAGCGGGGCGGAGGGGTCGATGGGTCTCGTCGGACGCGCGGGCGCTGCACCGGACACCAGGCGGAACATCACGACCGCGAGCACGACGGTCATCACGACCGCGGCCGCCAGCGCCAGCGCGATCAGCGGCGCCGGGGAGGCGCCGCCGTCGGGGACGAGCGCGATCTCCGCGGTGACGAGGAGGAGGTTGAGGGCGGTGAGGAACGAAGCGATCATCCCGTTCTCCCCTCTCCTCGGTCCGGCCCTCACGCTACCAGCGGCCCGGTGGCTACGCTTTCGCACATGACGACTCTCGTGATCACCGTGGTGGGCGACGACCGGGCCGGGCTCGTGGCCTCCCTCGCCGACATCGTCGACGCGCACGGCGGCAACTGGGAGACGAGCGAGATGGCCGAACTCGCCGGGGCGTTCGCCGGGATCGTCGAGGTGTCGGTGTCGGCGGATCGCGCGGATGACCTGCGCGCGGCGCTCGAGGCGGCGGCCGGCACGCTGCGGGTCACGGTGCACGGTCCGGCTCCGGTCCCGGCGACGGCGGCCCGCACGGTGGCGCTCACGGTCATGGGCAATGACCGGCCCGGCATCGTGCGCGAGATCACCGGCGCGCTGAGCGCCCGCGGTGCGAGCATCGAGCGCATGTCGACCCGGACGACGGATGCCGCGATGGCCGGCGGTCGCCTGTTCGAGGCCGCGCTCACCGCCATGCTCGTCAGCGGTGCCGAGGTCGACGACCTGGTGGAGGACCTGCAGAATCTCGCGGCCGAGATCCAGGTCGACGTCACACTGATCGACTGACGCGCGGGCGGGCGACGAGCGCCGCGATCGCGCGCCAGCCGACGAGGAAGAGCAGCAGGGTGATCCCCGCGACGATGATGAACGCCACGGCGATGCCCTGACCGCTCAGTGCCCGGAGGAGCATCCCGACCACGAGGGTCACGGCCCAGACGGGCAGGCCGGTGCGCAGGGGTGCGAGCGGGCGTCGCCAGCCTATGCTCACGGCCCACCCGAGCAGCAGGCCCACGAGGAACGGCCACGCGGTGGTGGCGAGCCCCGAGCCCGCGGGACCCAGCACGTCGCCGTCGTGGGTGGCCCGCCCGATCGCGGCGAACACGACCACCAGAGCGGCATCGACGAGCAGAGCGAGGAGAACCGAGCGGCGGGACGTCACCACCCCATTCTCCCCCGCGGGCAGCGTGGCCCGATGACCACGCGACTGCTGCTGATCGCCGACACGCACGTCCCGAAGCGGGCTCGACACCTTCCGGAGGCCGTGCGCCGGGCGGCATCCGAGGTCGATCTCGTCGTTCACGCCGGTGACTGGGTGACCGTCGCGGTCCTCGACGAGCTGTCCGGCCTCGCGCCGGTCCTCGGGGTGTGGGGCAACAACGACGGCGCCGACCTCCGGGCCCGGTTGCCCGAGGTGGCACGCGCGGAGGTCGAGGGGCTCCGACTCGCGGTGGTGCACGAAACGGGGGCCGCGGCGGGTCGAGAGGGCCGGATGGATGCCGCCTTCCCCGACGTCGACCTGTTGATCTTCGGCCACAGCCACATTCCGTGGGACACGACGACCGCGGCCGGGATGCGGCTGCTGAATCCCGGCTCGCCGACGGACCGACGCCGTCAGCCGGTGTGCACCATGATGATGCTCACGCTGGCTGACGGCGCCGTTCCCGAGGCGACCCTCGTCGAGGTCGCGCGCGGCTGATGCTCAGACGCGACGAGCGGCCGACGTCATCGGGCACTCGAACGGGTCGCGCGCGGCGAGTCCGACGCGGTTGAGGTAGGCGATGACGATGCCGTACGACTGCAGAAGCGTCGTCTCGACGTAGGGAACGTTGAGCGTCTCGCAGTGCTCGCGGACGATCTCGCGAGCCTTGCTGAGGTACGGCCGCGGCATGTTCGGGAACAGGTGGTGCTCGATCTGGTAGTTCAGGCCCCCCATGAGCCAGGTGGCCCACCAGCCGCCCGAGATGTTGCGGGAGGTGCGGACCTGCTTGCTGAAGAAGTCCAGCTTCGCGCCCGGGGCGATGACGGCCATGCCCTTGTGGTTCGGGGCGAACGACGCGCCCATGTAGACGCCGAACACGGCCAGCTGCACGCCGAGGAAGGCGAACGCCATCCCGATCGGGAGGAACACGAACACGGGGGCGACGAAGATCGCGAAGCGGAGGGCGAGGAGCCCCAGCTCGGTCCAGCGTCCCTTGACCTCGCCGCGCGAGAGCAGGTGACGGAACGCGAGCGCGTGGAGGTTCAAGCCCTCGAGCGTCAGCAGCGGGAAGAACAACCAGCCCTGGCGAAGAGTGATCCAGCGACGCAGGCCCCGCGCGGTGGCGGCATCCTCGTCGAGGAACGAGATCGTGTCGATCTCGATGTCAGGGTCTTTGCCCACGCGGTTCGGGTTGGCGTGGTGACGCGTGTGCTTCGTCGCCCACCAGGACTGGCTCATGCCGACGATGCCGTTGCCGATCCACAGCGCCAGGCGGTCGTTGGCCCGCCCGGAGGCGAAGATCTGCCGGTGGTTGGCCTCGTGGGCGAGGAAGGCGACCTGGGTGAACAGGATGCCGAACGCGGCGGCGATCAAGAGCTGGAACCAGCTGTCGCCGAGCAGGACGAACCCGGTGATCGCACCGCCGAAGCCGAGGACGATGGCGGTGCCGACGAGGGCGTAGAAGACTCGAGTGCGAACGAGGAGTCCGCTCTCGCGAACGACCTGGGACAGCTCTGTGTAGGCCTTCGCGATCGGGGGGAATTCGGTGGTGCCGGCGTACGTCTGACGAACGGGGCCGAGACGGGACTCGACGATGGTGGAGGCGATGAAGATGCTCCTCGAAGTGATGACCGTAGTCGGGAGCCAGAGCAGTCGCCCGGGCTGAGGCTCACACTACGGGGGTGTCCATAAGGCCGTCGGTATACGACCCCATGCACGGCACACTCACCGGAAGTCGACACCTTTCGGACATGCCTTCATCGTTCGGCGGATACCGCATTGCGCGAACGACGAAGGCCGGGGCGTCGCCGTAGCGACACTCCCGGCCTCCGTTGAGGAGCGTGAGCTCAGAGGGGACGAATGTTCGCCGCCTGCATGCCCTTGGGGCCCTGCTCGGCGTCGAATTCGACCTTCTGTGCTTCCTGCAGCTCCTTGAAGCCATTGCCCTGGATCGCGCTGAAGTGCGCGAACAGGTCGGCCGAGCCGTCGTCGGGTGCGATGAACCCGTAGCCCTTCTCGGAGTTGAACCATTTCACGGTGCCAGTGGCCATCGTGTTCTTCCTTTTTCTTTTCGGGCCGCAGTTGCGACCGTGGGTGCCGCTCCGACGCATGCGGAGCGGACGGGGACGCCGCGCGACCGGGAGGGTCGTGCGAACGCGGTGGGCATCGACGGCGGCGCGGGCCGCGTCGACGGAGTCGTGGATGCCGAGGTCTTCGCCGCGCGCACCCTGGGCCTCGAAGCCCAGGGGAACGGCGCCGACGAAACCGGCGTACGCGAAGTCGGCCGTCGCGACGAAGACGTCGAGATCGGCCTGGCGCCACGACAGGGGCAGGGGGAGAAGAGCAGACACGCGAACTTTCCGCGGCCGCCGGGCGACCAGATGGTCGCTCCCGCGCAGACCGCGCGGAGATGAGGAGGGAAGTGCATCGATGACGGCTCGGTGCCGTGCGCCCGGCATCTCAGCGATGAGGCGGACGTCGATGAAGCAGGTCCCAGAACGAATACTCCACGGTAGCACGGATGGACCTGTATGCACACGGGGCACATCGAAAGCGCCGCGTGAGAGCAGACACCCGGCGAGACGTCAACGCCTGGTCCGTGTCCGCTCGAGCGGATGGGCTGGGTGTCCACCGAAAGAGGAGGACCCATGTCAGATACCGTGTCCGAGCTCGACAAGCTCAACGAACTGCTCCCGAAGTTCCGCTTCGCCATGGTGACCACGCGGGCGGCGGAGGGCGATCTGCACGCGCACCCGCTCACCGTGCAGGAGACCGAATCCGACGGCGACCTGTGGTTCATCGTCGGGACGCACGCCTCGGCCGTCGAACACGTCCGGCGCGACCCGAAGGTCGGCCTGTCCTTCAGCTCCGACGGCCTGTGGCTGTCGCTCGCGGGCGAGGCGGAGGTCGTCGACGACCTGGCGAAGCTGAAGGAGCTGTGGTCCACGAGCGTCGAGGCGTGGTTCCCCGACGGCCCGGAGTCGCCCGGCGTCACGCTTCTGAAGGTGTCCGCGCTGAGCGGGGAGTACTGGGGGAGCGCCGGCGGTCGCATCGCCACGGCGGTGGCCCTGGTGGCATCCAAGGTCACCGGCGAGCGACCGCGCGGCGAGAACGAGAAGTTCGACCTCCCCGACTGATCGGGCGGGGACGCGCGGCGTCAGCCCCCGGACGGGTTGTCGACGGGGGCGTCGTCGTCGTCCGTGCCGTCGGGGATCTCGGGCAGGTCGGCGGTCTCGAGTTCGTCGGGCTGGTCGGCGGTGTCGGGCGTGCTCTGCGGTGTCGTGTCCATGGCATCCACTCGATCAGCGTGCGCCGCGGAGCGCACGGCCCTTGCCACGGACGGTTCGCTGTGCTGGGCGCAAGCCCCCGTTCCCGAAGTACGCCCGCTGGCACCATGACGCCATGTCACGACCCCCGCTTCGCACCAAGCCGTGCGCCTACTGCGGCAGACCCTTCTCGGACCGCAAGCGCTGGAGCGGGCGCGGCCAGTGGGATGAGGTCCTCTATTGTTCGCGCGGATGCCGAGCGAACGCGGCGAAGCAGCGGAGACGCGCGTGAAAGCGGCGCTGATCCTCGCGACGCAACAGTTCGCCGCGCATCCGGCGTTGGACGACGACGAGGTGGAGGAGTTCTTCTTCATCGAGTCCGCACCGCGCTTCGCGAAGCTGCCGTACCACCGGCACAAGATCGTGTTGCTCGTCTCGGCCATGCGGCACACCGCGGCGCGGCTCGAGGCGGAGGGGCGAACCGTGCGGCGCATCGCGCTGTCCGACGACCTCGCATTCCGGGCGGGGCTCGAGCGCCTGCTCACCGAACGTCGCGTCACCGAGCTGACGTGGATGAGCGACCCCAATCGTCCCGTCGACGAGCGCATCGCAGCGATCTGCGCCGCGCACGACGTCGAGACCGACGTGCTGCCGGACGGGCTCTTCCTCACCCCGGAGGACGAGGTCGACACCTGGTTCGCTGAGCACCCCACGCCGCTCATGGAGGACTTCTACCGCTGGCAGCGTCGGCGCACCGGCATCCTGATGGACGGGGGAAAGCCCGCGGGGCGCCGCTGGAACTTCGACGCGGACAACCGCAAGCCCCTTCCGAAGAAGGGCGTCGACATTCCCGCACTCCCGTCGGCCGAGCACGACGACATCACCGCCGCGGTCATCGCCGAGGTCGACGAGCGCTACCCCGACCACCCGGGCGCGGCGTCCGAGTTCTGGCTTCCCGTCACACCCGAGGATGCCCGCGCCTGGCTCGAGGTCTTCGTGGCCGAGCGGCTGGCCGACTTCGGCCGGTACGAAGACGCCATGAAGGCCGGCGAACCGTTCCTCTTCCACGCCGTGATCTCGCCGATGCTCAACATCGGGCTGCTCACCGTCGACGAGGTGATCGCCGCCGTCACGCGGACCGACGCGCCGCTGGCATCCGTCGAGGGGTTCGTCCGTCAGGTGATCGGCTGGCGCGAGTACATGCGCGGGATGTACCGCGCGCACCCCAAGCTCGAGCGCGTCAACGCGCTGCACCTCGAGAAACGCATCGAGAAGTACTGGTACAGCGGGAAACGGATGCCGTCCGACCTGCCGGTGCCGGTGCGGACGGTGCTCGACCGGGTGCACCGGTGGGGATACGCGCACCACATCGAGCGACTCATGGTGCTCGGCAACTGGTTCCTGCTGCAGGGGTACGCCCCGCGCGAGGTCAACGCGTGGTTCCTCGCCCTGTTCGTCGACGCCTACGACTGGGTGATGGTGCCCAACGTCATGGGCATGAGCCAATACGCCGACGGTGGCTTCGTCGCGACCAAGCCGTACGTCTCGGGCGGGGCGTATCTGCAGAAGATGGGGTCGTGGTGGCCGTCGGCGCAGGACGCCAAGGACTCGGTGTTCACCGACGCCTACTGGGCGTTCCTCGAGCGGCACGAGGACGTCTTCGCCGGCAACCACCGGCTGACCCTCGCACTCGCGCAGATGCGCAAGCGGAGGGACGCCGCCGGTTCTTAGCTCTTGAGCTTGTTCAGCGCCGAACCCTTGTGGGCCGCGCTGGAACCGGACTTCTCGGACTTGACGATGTAGGCCGGGTCGTCGTCGGACGCGGTGAACTTCTGGCCGTCATGCTGGAAGTCCTTGGTCTTCTTCTCCACGATCTCGCCCTGCGTGCGGCCCTGCGGCGTGTCCCAGCTGACGCGGTCGCCCTTCGACAGATCCTTCGACATGTGGTGTCCCTTCCGTTCGGTCCCGCCATGCTCGCGAGCAGTGAGCGGACGGGACGGGGGATTGACAGCCGCTCGGACCGTACGCGTTCGAGACGGGAAGCGCAACGGCTCCTCCGTCCGCGACACGGTGCGTAGCGTCGAAAGCGTCCCCGGATCCCCACGTTTGGAGCGCTATGTCCGAGCCCACCACCGCCAATAACGGATCTCCCGTCGCCAGCGACGAGCACTCTCAGAGCGTCGGAGCAGACGGCTCCATCGCTCTGACCGACCACTACCTGATCGAGAAGCTGGCGCAGTTCAACCGCGAGCGCGTCCCCGAGCGTGTCGTGCACGCCAAGGGTGGCGGCGCGTTCGGGACGTTCCGCACCACGGGGGACGTCTCGGCCTACACCCGCGCCGCGCTGTTCCAGCCCGGGGTCGAGACCGAGATGCTGGCACGTTTCTCCTCGGTCGCCGGCGAGCAGGGCAGCCCCGACACGTGGCGCGACCCGCGGGGCTTCTCGCTGAAGTTCTACACGAGCGAGGGCAACTACGACCTCGTCGGCAACAACACCCCGGTCTTCTTCGTGAAGGACGGCATCAAGTTCCCCGACTTCATCCGTTCGCAGAAGCGTCTGCCCGGCAGCCACCTGCGTGACAACACGATGCAGTGGGACTTCTGGACGCTGTCGCCCGAGAGCGCGCACCAGGTCACGTGGCTCATGGGCGACCGTGGCATCCCGGCCTCGTGGCGGCACATGAACGGGTACGGCTCGCACACGTACCAGTGGATCAACGCCGAGGGGGAGCGGTTCTGGGTGAAGTACCACTTCCACACCGACCAGGGGCACAAGACCCTCACGCAGGACGAAGCCGACCAGATCGCCGGGCAGGACGCCGACTTCCACATCCGCGACCTGTACGCCGCGATCGAGAGGCGCGAGTTCCCGACCTGGACCCTGAAGGTTCAGATCATGTCGTACGAGGATGCCAAGACCTATCGCTTCAACCCGTTCGACCTGACGAAGGTGTGGCCGCACAGCGACTACCCCGAGATCGAGGTCGGCACGATGAAACTCAACCGGAACCCGGGCAACTACTTTGCCGAGATCGAGCAGGCCGCGTTCGAGCCGTCGAACTTCGTCCCGGGTATCGACGGCAGCCCCGACAAGATGCTGCAGGCGCGCATCTTCAGCTACGCCGATGCCCACCGCTACCGCGTGGGCACGAACTACCAGCAGCTGCCGGTCAACAGCCCGCACACCGAGGTGCACTCGTACTCGAAGGAAGGCGCCATGCGCTACGAGTACAACCCGCCAGAGGTGCCGGTGTACGCGCCCAACTCGGCCGGAGGGCCCGCGGCCGACCCGCGACGCGCCGGTGACGGCGGGTGGCAGAGCGACGGCGAGCTCGTCCGCTCAGCGGCGACGCTGCACCCGGAGGACGACGACTGGGGTCAGGCCGGAACGCTCGTGCGCGAGGTCATGACGGCCGAGGAGCGCGACCGGCTCGTCGAGACGATCACCGGACACGTCGGGGGCGTCACCCGCGCCGAGGTGCGTGACCGTGCCGTGCAGTACTGGAAGAACGTGGATGCCGGGATCGGGGCGCGCGTCGAGGCCGGGCTGCCGCCGCTTGCGGGATCGACCGCCCCCGGCGAGCAGCTCAGCGAGCCCAACCCCGACGGCGACCTGGTCGGTCGGGACGTGGCCGGGCGCATCTGAACCGACGTCAGCGGGACCGTGTCACACCGCGGCACGGTCCCGCCGGGTCAGACGGAAGCGGGATGCCAGCACTCCGGCGATGAGCGCTCCGAGCCCGCCGGCGACCATGTCGCCGATGGTGTCGTCGTACGTGACGAAGATGCTGTCGGTGATGAAGCGGTAGCCGAACCACTCCACCATCTCCCAGACCGCGCTGAGAGCAAGACCCGCGGTCGTGGCGACGACGATCGGCGTCCGCCGACGACCGGTGGGCGCGATCACGCGCGAGTCGTCGAGCACCACGAGCGCGACGGCGGCGAGCACCCCCGTGCATACCGCGTGAACCAGAAGATCCCAGCCCGTCCATGTGCGGTACAGGTCGATCACGTTGCTGCCCGCCGCAACGATGACGGTCAGGCAGACGGCGAGATCGAGACCGGAACGCAGGCCCAGCATCCGCGAGAGCATCACCGCCGGCAACGTCATCGACAGGACGGCGGTGTCGGTCGCGGGGAGCGTGAAGACGGAGACGAGGACGCCGACGATCGCGACCGCGCGGACGGCATCCGAGATCCACTCGAGCGCCGTGCGCGGCGGACGCTTCAGGTTCGCGTAGAGCGACGCGATCATCGCGCCGCCGGGATGCGCACGACGGCCTGTACCGGGAGGTGGTCGGACGGCCAGCTCGTGCCCGTCGGGCGCGGGTCGATCCCCACACCCCGCACGCCGACGTCGGGCGTGGCGAGGATCGTGTCGATGCGGCGAGCGCCGATCCGCGGCTTCCGGTAGTTGTTGAACGTTCCCCACTCAGCCGTTCTCCGGACGGGCGCGTACGACCAGGTGTCGACGAGGCCGCCGTCCGCGAACATGGCGGCGAGCTCCTCGGACCGGACGGGTGCGTTGACGTCGGCCGTGAAGAGGAGCGGCAGATCCTGCGCAGCGACGAGGTCGGCGAGCCACTGCGCGGAGCGGCGGCGGGCCTTGCGGGAGAACGCGTCGAAGTGGCTGTTGACGAAGACGAACGGCGCCGACGTCGCCGTGTCGAGGAATCGGGCGATGACCGCGATACGGGGGATCGTGTTCCCCCAGCCGGTCGACCCATCGACGTCGGGCGTGTCCGAGAGAGCGACCTGGGTCCAATCGAGCAGCTCGAGTCGGTCGCGGTCATAGAAGATCGGCGTTCCTTCGCCGTCGCGGTCCCGCCCGCGGCCGTGGCCGATGCGGCCGTAGGAGGTGCCGAGCGACTGCTGCACCCACCGGGCCTGATCCGGCCGGGCCTCCTGCGACCCGAGGAGGTGCGGTGTGTTGGCGCCGAGGAAGACGCGGAGGCGCTCCTTCCGCAGTCCCCACCGGTCCTCCGGCGGCCATGTGAGTCGCTCGAATCGGCGCCGGACGTTGAAGCTCATGACGTGGAGGTCGGGTGCCTCGACGTTCGGGAACAGAACCGCACCCATCAGCGCCGGTGCCCCAGTCGTCGAGCCCAGCGCAACGGCGGGATGTCGCGGGGCCAGTGCGCGAATACGGTGCCCATCCCGCGGGAGAAGCTTCTCGCGAAGCGCCGGGGCCGCACCGTGCGAGAGGACACCCGCATGTGCTGGTGCGCCGCCACGATGCGGATCCGGTGGCGCTCGCCGAGATGGTAGGCGAGGTCGAGGTCGTCATGCACCTCGGGGTCGAGATGCACACGGTCCCGCACGGCCTCCCACGCGCGTCGGCGGAAGGCCATGTTCGAGCCCCACAGCGGAGCGTGCCCGAGGGCGGGGAAGGCGAACGCCGTATAAGTCCCGAGAAAGGCCCAGGCCAACGGCCGCCGTCCTCGTGCAGGGCCGTCGTGGAAGACGGCACCGGCGGTGACGGCATCCACGTCCTCGTCGGCGAGCGCGTCGAGCATCCTCCCGATCCACCCCGGCGCGGGCAGGCTGTCGGCGTCGAGCCGCAGGATCAGATCGCCGATGGCCGCGTCGTACCCGGCGGCCACGGCGGCGGGGATCCCGCGCTCGCCGCAGAACACAACGCGTGCGCCCGCGGCGCGCGCGACGTCGGCGCTGTCGTCGCTCGAGGCGTTGTCGACGACGACGATCTCGTCCGCGGGGCGACGTTGCGCGGCGAGCGCCTGGAGGCACGCGGCGAGCGGGACGGCGTCGTCGCGGACGGGGATGACGACCGAGACGGTGGAGCCTTCGGGCACGGAACCTCCAGGGGGACGAGTCCTGCCACGTTAGCCGGGACCATCGCTGCCCCGTGCCGCCTTGCGCTCTGCGTACCCTGGATGCCATGGCATCCGTCCTCAACGTCTCGGCGTATCTGTTCACGCGGATCGACGACCCCGCGGCGCTCCGGCCCGTGCTGCGCGAGCGCGCCGCAGGCGCCGGGCTGCGCGGCACGATCCTGCTGGCCGAGGAGGGCATCAACCTGTTCCTCGCGGGTGACGCCGACGCCGTGCGGGGTTTCGTCGGCGGCCTGCGTGCCGACTTCCCGGCTCTCCGGGCGAAGGAGAGCTGGTCGGATGCCGTGCCCTTCGGCCGTCTGCTCGTGAAGGTGAAGCGCGAGATCATCCGTATGGACCGGCCCGACGTCCGCCCGCAGGACGGTCGCGCCCCCGCGGTGTCGCCCGCGACCCTGCGCCGCTGGCTCGACCGCGGGGTCGACGACGACGGCCGCGAGGTCGTACTCGTGGACACGCGCAACGCGTTCGAGGTCGACTACGGCACGTTCTCCGGCGCCCGTGACTGGCGCATCGAGCGATTCACTCAGTTCCCGGATGCCGCGAGCGCTCACCGCGACGAGCTCGCGGGCAAGACCGTCGTGAGCTTCTGCACCGGTGGCATCCGGTGCGAGAAGGCGGCGCTGTACCTGCGCGACCAGGGCCTCGACGCGTACCAGCTGGACGGTGGCATCCTCGGCTGGTTCGCCGCGGAAGGAGACGCGCACTGGGACGGCGACTGCTTCGTCTTCGACGAGCGCGAAGCCCTCGACCCGGCGCTCGCCGCGCGGGCGGGCGTCTGAGGCGATGCTGTGGGATCAGCACGCGTGCGCCGAACTCGTCGAGACCGCTGACCTGACGGAGCTGCACCGGTACCGTCCCGCCGGCGGCGGACTCGTCTCGCTCAACGTCGGGTACGCCCCGCACGGCCCCGAGGTCGCGGCATCCGTCCTCCGCGCGTTCCGCGCGCAGGTGACCGCGATCGACGGGCTGGAGCTCGCCGCCACGGTCGCCGACGTCGATCGGATCGCCGCCGCCGGCGACACGGCGATCGTGTTCGACCTCGAGGATGCAGCGCCGCTCGGGGGCGACCTCGACGCCGTCGCGACGCTCGTCGCTCAGGGGGTCCGCACGCTCGGCCCGGTGTACAACTACACCAACGCCGCCGGGGGCGGATGTCTGGATGCCATCGACCCGGGGCTCTCGCGTTGGGGCCGGAACCTCGTCGCCGAGCTGAATCGGCGCGGCGTGGTTCCGGACGGTTCGCACGTCGGCGCCCGCACGTCGCTCGACATGTGCGCCGTATCGACGCGGCCCGTCGTCTTCAGCCACTCGTGCATGCGGTCCGTGTGGGACCACCCCCGCAACATCACCGACGACCAGGCCCGCGCGGCCGCCGACACCGGGGGAGTCGTCGGCATCACTGGCGTCGGCATCTTCCTCGGCCCCAATACCCCGACGCTCGAGGCCATGGTGCGCCACATCGACTACGCCGTGGAGGTCGTCGGCATCCGGCACGTCGGGGTGAGCACGGACTTCTCGTTCGACTGGGAGACGTTCCAGACCATCCTGGCCGAGAGCCCTGCGCTGTACGACGCGAGCTACACCGCGTGGGGCCCGGTCGAATGGATGCCACCCGAAACCTTCGTCGGCCTGGGCGCGGCGCTCCGCGACCGCGGGTGGCGCGTCGACGACATCGCGGCGGTCCTCGGCGGGAACTTCCGCCGCGTCGCCCTCGAGAGCTGGGAGGCTCAGCCATGACCGAACTGACCGACGGCGCCGTTCTGCGCCGCGCCCGCCCCGGTGACGAAGCCGGAATCCTGGCGTGCATCCAGGCGCTCGCCGACTACGAACGAGAACCGGATGCCGTCGACAACACCGTCGACATGCTCACGACCACGTTGTTCTGCGACGACCCGCGCGCATTCGCCTTCGTCGTCGACGGGGGAGACGGCGAGATCCGCGCGATCGCGATCTGGTTCCTCACCTATTCGACGTGGACCGGGAAGCACGGGATCTGGCTCGAGGACCTCTATGTGCACGAGCAGTACCGCTCGCAGGGGTACGGCGTGGCGCTGCTGTCCGCGCTCGCCGCGGAGTGCGTTGCCCAGGGCTACCCGCGGCTCGAGTGGACGGTGCTCGACTGGAACGAGCCCGCGATCGGCTTCTACCGCGCCCTCGGCGCCGAGGCGATGGAGGAGTGGACGACGCGGCGCGTGACCGGTGCGGCGCTGGAGGCGCTGGCTCAGCGCTGATCGAGGTCGTGCAGCACCGCTTCGGCCGCGCGTTGTCCGGAGACGAGCGCGCCCTGGATCGACGCGGTGTCGCGGTGGTCCCCCGCGACGTAGCGCCCATCGCCCAGGCGCACCGGACGCCGTAGGTGCAGCGGCGGGTCCTGCGCGGGGAGCGCCGCCGCGATGTCATCGCGTCGCAGCAGTCGCCAGGGTCGGGTGTCGGTGCCCCACAGCTCCTCGAGCTGGTGGCGGACGTCCGCCACCGTCGCAGTGGTGGGCAGTACGACCGTCGCCTCGACCAGGTGCTGACCGCGCGGCGCGTAGGTGGGGGCCGTGTTCGACACGATCGCGGTGTGGACGATCGGCCCGCGCCGTAGGCCGTCCACGCGCAGCGCGCCGTCGTCGTGGTGTCGCTCGTCGGTCGCGAACCACCACGTCTGCAGGCCGCGCGGAAGGGGGAGGGGAACGTCCAGGCCGGGGGTCAGACCGGTCGCCAGCACCACGGCGCGGGCGTCGATGGCATCCGCTCCGTCGATGTCGAGACGCCAGCCGCGCCCGTGCGGCCGGGTGGCGGTCACGCGATGGGAGAGCCGGATGCCGGCTCCCGCCCGCCGCGCGGTGTCGGCCAGCTGCGCGGGGAGAGCGCCGATCCCCGCGGCGGGAACTCCGGGCGCCCCGAGCGCGAAGCTGCGGATGAGGAGGCGCACGAAGACGTCGGACGTCTCCTGACGGTCGTCGGCGAGAACGCCCGCGAGGAACGGTTCGAGCACGCTTTCGCGCAGGGGGCCGCGGAGGCCCGCGCGATCCCAGGCCTCGGCGAGACGGCGATCGGGTCCGCGCTTCACCGCGCGGGGATCGGCCAGCACGGGGAGCGCCCACCGAGCGAGGGGGAGGAGATCGGCGGGGCGTACGAGCCCGCTCCCGAGCGACGCCGGAATCATCGAGGGATGCCGTAGGGGATGGGCGATGCGGGCCACGCCGTCGTCGAGCCGCACGGACAGGGCCACGGGGAACCGCCGCAACGCCAACGCGCCCACGTCGACCCACCGCCGCACCGCCGGATAAGCCGGGTTCAGCACATGGAAGCCGCGGTCGAGACGGAAGCCGTCCACGACGTCGGTGCGCTCGCGTCCGCCGACGGCGTCCTCCGCCTCGAGGACGACGACGTCCCGCCCCGCCTCCGCGAGGCGCGTCGCACACCGCAGTCCCGCCAGCCCCGCCCCGATGACCACGACGTCGTATCCACTCACCGTACGAGCCTAGGCAGCCGGAGAAGAGAGGCAGTGGGGCTTGCGTGCCTCAGCTCTCGTTGCCCAGCGCCGCGCGAGCGAGATCGAGCGCGTCCGACGGCGCGACACCGAGGTCGCGCATCGCGCGGGCGAACGTGGCCGCGGCGTCGGCGGCGCGGGCGCGCGTGGCATCCGCTCCCGCCGAGACGAACGTTCCGGCGCGGCCGCGGGTCTCGACGAAGCGCGCCTCTTCGAGCTCCTTGTAGACGCGCGCCACGGTGTTCGCGGCGAGACCGAGGTCGGTCGCGAGGGTGCGCACCGGAGGCAGCCGCGTTCCGGTCGGCAGGTCGCCGCTGTCGATGAGCGCGATGATCCGCGCGCGCACCTGCGCGAACGGCGGTGTGGCGGAGGCGGCGTCGACGCGGATGTCCATGGTGCCGCCACCGTATCAACCGCCTGGTCGGCGCGGTCGGAACGGCGAAGGGCCCGGATGCCATGGCATCCGGGCCCTCATTCCGAGACTTACGCGGTGGCGTCCTCGCGCTTGGGCAGCACCCAACCGGGGCGCACGAAGTGGCACGTGTAGCCGTTGGGGATGCGGATCAGGTAGTCCTGGTGCTCGGGCTCGGCCTCCCAGAAGGGAGCCTCGGGCTCGATGGTCGTGACGACCTTCGCGGGCCAGATGCCGGACGCGTCGACGTCGGCGATGGTGTCGCGCGCGACCCGCTCCTGCTCGGGGGAGAGCGGGAAGATCGCGGAGCGGTAGCTCGTACCGATGTCGTTGCCCTGACGGTTCAGGGTCGACGGGTCGTGGATCTGGAAGAAGAACGCCAGGATGTCGCGGTACGACGTCTTCGTCGGGTCGAAGACGATCTCGACCGCCTCGGCGTGGCCGGGGTGGTTGCGGTAGGTCGCGTGTTCGTTCTGCCCGCCGGTGTAGCCGACGCGCGTGTCGAGCACGCCGGGCTGGCGACGGATGAGGTCTTCGACGCCCCAGAAGCAGCCGCCGGCGAGGACGGCGGTCTCGGTGCCGGGGCGACGGGTGATCTCGCCGGAATCGGTGGGTCCGCTGGTCATGGTGTTGCTCCTTTTGCGGTTGCGGAAGGGGAAGAGGTTCATGAGGCTCGGGTCTCGCGGAACAGGGACAGGAAGTCCCCGTAGCCCTGCTTCTCGAGCTCCGCCACGGGCACGAACCGCAGCGCCGCCGAGTTCATGCAGTATCTCAGCCCCCCGGCCTGGCGCGGGCCGTCGTCGAAGACGTGGCCGAGGTGGCTGTCGGCGCCGCTCGAACGCACCTCGGTGCGCTTCATCCACAGCGTCCGGTCGGTCTTCTCCACGACCGCGGTCGCGTCGATGGGCTTGGTGAAGCTCGGCCAGCCCGACCCGCTGTCGAACTTGTCCGTCGAGGAGAACAGCGGCTGCCCCGACACGACGTCGACGTAGATCCCCTGCTCGTGGTTGTCCCAGTACTCGTTGCGGAACGGCGGCTCCGTCGCGTCGTCCTGCGTGACGGCGAACTGGCGGTCGGTGAGACGGCCCAGCGCCTCCAACGTCTTGCGGTACTCCGTGGTCACGGTGTGGTCCTTTCGCCTGCGATGCCGGTTCGGGCATCACTGAGGAGAACGCACGGCACTGCGGTTTTGGTCCCGCGGGGCTGGGAGCGCGCTGTGAGTTGCCGGGGGTCTCGGATGCCGAGGGCAAGCCCCGAGGTTCTCATCGGCGGGGCCGCTAGCGTGGCGGCTCGACACCCAGGAGGATCCATGCCCCGCACGATCGTGATCACCGGAGCCAGCGACGGTATCGGCGCCGCCGCGGCCCGCCAGCTGCACGAGATCGGCGAGGAGGTCGTCGTGGTGGGCCGCAACCCCGACAAGACCCGTCGCGTCGCCGATGCGCTCGGTGTCGCCTCCTTCACCGCAGACTTCTCCGACCTCGCGCAAGTGCGTGAGCTCGCCGAGACGCTCCGCTCCGAATATCCCCGCATCGACGTCCTCGCCAACAACGCCGGCGGGATCTTCGGCGACCGGAAGCTCACGGGCGACGGGTACGAGGTCACGTTCCAGGTGAACCATCTCGCGCCGTTCCTGCTGACGAACCTCCTGCGCGAGGTGCTGGTCGAGTCGCGGGCGTCGGTGATTCAGACCTCCAGCGCTGCCGCGCGTCTGTTCTCCCGCTTCGACATCGACGACCTGCAGGGCGCACACCGCTACTCCGCGTCGCGTGCCTACGGCAACGCCAAGCTCGCGAACGTGCTGTTCACGAAGGAGCTCAACCGGCGGTTCGGCGACGCGGGACTCTCCGCCGTGGCGTACCACCCGGGCGTCATCGCCTCGAGCTTCGGATCGACCGGCAGCGGGTCGTGGAAGTTCCTGTACGGCGGCCCGCTCGCCGAGCGCTTCATGACCTCGACCGAGGTCGGCGGCGCGCGCCTGACCTGGCTCGCCCTGGGCAAGCCCGGCGTCGACTGGGAGCCCGGCGGGTTCTACGCCAACAACAAGGCGGCCAAGACCCACCGTCGCGCTGACGACCCGGCGCTGGCGCGTCTGCTGTGGGACCGCAGTGCGGGTCTCGTGGGGCTGGGGTCCTAGGGCCCGGGATGCCACGCCCCCGGGGTCACTGCGCGCCCGCGCGCGGCGGCTCGACCGTCCACCCGAGCCGCTCCAGCGCGGTGTGCAGACGCCGGGCCTGCGCCCAGGCGATCTCGCCCGACGCGTCGGAGTAGACATCGATGGCGAAAGGCGGCGGATCGGCGAACTTCGGAATCTCCACTTCGGCCCAGGCGTGAGGGGCCAACCACACGCGCGGGTGCGACGTGCGGGCGTCGTCCACCCCGCCGTCCGCGGCGAATGCGATCACGTCGAGAGCGTCGATCTTGGTGATGGGCATGTCGACGACGAGGGTCACGGCGTGGAGTCTTTCGGTCATCGGGCACCTCCCGCGTTCATCCTCACATGCTCGGCGTCCCGCGGGGCAGTGCGCGCGAATGCCGTGCCCGCGCGACCGCACGTCTCGGTCTAGCCTCGATCCATGGTCTCGGCGCGCGACGAACTCCAGGCCCTGGTCGACAGAGCCACGGGCGGGATGTTCGCCGACCTGCGCGCGTTGCCGGTCGAGGGCCAGGCGCGCGCCGCCGCCGTGCTCATCCTCTTCGGAACCCTGGATGCCGTGCCGAGCGCCCACATCGCGGCATCCGTGCCGTCCGATCTCGACGTCCTCCTGCTGTCGCGCGCCGACACGCTGCGATCGCACCCGGGGCAGGTCGCCTTCCCCGGGGGACGGGTCGACCCGGGCGACGCGGGTCCGGTGGAGGCCGCGCTGCGAGAGGCGCGCGAGGAGACCGGCCTGGATCCCGCGGGCGTCGGTGTCATCGGAACCCTGCCCCGCGTACCACTGGCCCATTCGCGACACGTCGTCACCCCCGTGCTCGGATGGTGGGAGCGGCCCACTCCGGTGCGCGCCGTCGACGCGGCCGAATCGACCGCCGTCTTCCGCGTGCCCGTGGCAGACCTGCTCGATCCGGCGCGGCGCGGAGTAACGGCCCTTCACCGTGACGGCCGGACGTGGCGGGGGCCGGCGTTCCTCGTGCCGCATACGTCGGGAACGCACGTCGTGTGGGGTTTCACCGCCATGCTGCTGGACGGGCTGTTCGATCGCCTCGGCTGGACGGAGCCCTGGGATCGGAGCCGCGAAATCGCGCTTTCCTTGCCCGGCTCGCACGATGACACGGTTCCTCCCCAGGCTCCTCTTCCCTAGCGTTTTCCCTCACGTTCGTCATCCCGTACTCTGTCCTCCCGCGAGATCGCTAGCGTGGGTCTCGTGACTGCGCCCGTTGATCCCACCACCACCGCCGCCTGGACCCGCCTCACCGCTCTCCGAGAGGGCTTCACCCCCGATCTGCGCGGGTGGTTCGCCGCCGATCCCGGACGCGTCGACAGCTTCACCCGCACCGTGGGCGATCTGCACGTCGACCTCTCCAAGAACCTCGTGACGCCGGAGATTCTCGAGGCTCTCGTCGCGCTCGCCGACGAGACCGGCATCCGCGAACGGTTCGCCGACATGCTGAACGGCGTCCACCTCAACACGTCCGAAGACCGCGCGGTCCTGCACACGGCGCTTCGCCGCCCCGCGGGCGCCACGCCCGCGCTGCACGTCGACGGGCAGGACGTCGACCACGACGTCCAGGCCGTTCTCGCCGCGATGTCGGAGTTCGCCGACCGCGTGCGCAGCGGCGAGTGGCAGGGGGTGACCGGCAAGAAGGTGACGCACGTCGTCAACATCGGCATCGGCGGCTCCGACCTCGGTCCCGTGATGGTCTACGAGGCGCTCAAGCCGCTGGCGGATGCCGGGATCCGGGCGCGGTTCGTCAGCAACATCGACCCGACCGACATCGCCGAGAAGACCGCCGACCTCGACCCCGAGACGACCCTCTTCATCGTCGCGTCGAAGACCTTCACGACGCTCGAGACCCTGACCAATGCGCGCCTCGCACGCGACTGGCTGTGGGCGGGCCTCGCCGCCGCCGGCGCGATCGACGACACCGATGCCGACCGCGTCGACGCGGTCGCCCACCACTTCGTCGCGGTCTCGACCGCGCTCGACAAGGTGGAGGCCTTCGGTATCGATCCCGCCAACGCCTTCGGCTTCTGGGACTGGGTGGGCGGTCGCTATTCGGTCGACTCCGCGATCGGGCTCTCGCTCATGATCGCCTTCGGCCCGGCCGTGTTCCGTGAGCTGCTGGGCGGTTTCCACACCGTCGACGTCCACGTGGCGACCACGCCGGTCGAGCAGAACGTGCCGGTCCTCATGGGCCTCCTCAACGTCTGGTACACCAACTTCCTCGGCGCGCAGTCTCACGCCGTCCTGCCGTACGCCCAGCAGCTGAGCCGCTTCGCGGCGTACCTGCAGCAACTCACCATGGAGTCGAACGGAAAGTCGGTGCGCTGGGACGGGTCGCCCGTCACGACCGACACGGGCGAGATCTTCTGGGGCGAGCCCGGGACGAACGGCCAGCACGCCTTCTACCAGCTCATCCATCAGGGCACGCGTCTGATCCCGGCCGACTTCATCGCCTTCGCGAATCCCGCCTACCCCCTGGCCGACGACGGCCGCGACGTGCACGGTCTGTTCCTGGCGAACTTCCTTGCACAGACCAAAGCCCTCGCCTTCGGCAAGACGGCGGAAGAGGTCGAGGCCGAGGGCACCACTGGTGCCCTGGTGGCGGCTCGGACCTTCCCCGGCAACCGCCCGACGACGTCGATCTTCGCCCCGGAGTTGACTCCCGCGGTGCTCGGTCAGCTCATCGCGCTGTACGAGCACATCACGTTCACCCAGGGCACCGTGTGGGGCATCAACTCGTTCGACCAGTGGGGCGTCGAGCTCGGAAAGCAGTTGGCACTGCAGATCGCGCCCGCGATCGAGGGCGACGACGACGCACTCGCGTCGCAGGATGCCTCGACGGCAGCGCTGCTGACCTATTACCGCGCCCACCGCTCCTGACGCGCGGTGCGGGGAGGTGGCCGTGAGGCGGCGTGCGCGCTGTTCTCACGGCCCTCTCAGGTAACGAAGAGATAACGCTCAGACCGACCACTCACACTCGGGGACTTGTGCCGACCCGACGGCACGCCTCACGCTCTCGCACCCGATGAGACGCGCCCCCGACGAAAGACTGTTCCCGTTTTGCTGCGTTCCGACCTCAGACTCGCCCATGTTCATCGCGCCCGTCGCTCCCTCGCCACCGCCGCCACCTGCGCCGGCGCCGCTCTCGGGATCGTGGTCACGACGGGCGTGGCAGCGGCCTCTCCGCTCTCGCTCCCGGACGCTGCGGCATCCGCGATCTCCACTCCCGCCTTCCCCGCGGTGCAGGCGGTCGGCAACGCGCCCACGCTCGAGGGTGTCGTCGGAGCTGCCGACGCCGCGCTCACCCGCGCTCAGACGACCCTCACGGATGCGTCGACGGTCGAGTCCGACATCGCGGCGGCGGGTCTCCCGTTGAGCGTCGGCGAAACCTCCGTCGACACGGCTGCACTGGAGGACGCGGCGGATCGCCTGTCGTCGACCGAGCTCCTGCCGGTCGTGCTCGTTCCGGCTCTCAGCCAGAACGCGGCATCCGAGGCCGAGCGTGTCGCTGAGCGGGTGGCCGTGCTCCGCGGCAGCCTGAACGAAGCCGTCGCGGCCAAGGCGGCAGCGGATGCGGCCGCGGAGGCGCAGCGGCAGGCAGAGGCGGCCGCCGCGGCCGAGGCTGAGCGCCAGCGGGAAGCCGCGGAGGCCCTCGCGCGAGTGAACACCCCGGCGGGCGCGAAGGAGTTCGCCGCCTCGCTCGCGGCTCAGAAGTACGGGTGGGGATCCGACCAGTTCTCGTGCCTCGAATCTCTGTGGACCAAGGAGTCCGGCTGGAACTACCAGGCTTACAACCCGAGCGGCGCGACGGGCATCCCGCAGTCCCTCCCCGGCAGCAAGATGGCGACGTTCGGTGACGACTGGCAGACCAACGCCGCCACCCAGATCGCGTGGGGCCTCGACTACATCTCGCGCGGCTACAGCACCCCCTGCAGCGCCTGGGGGCACTCCCAAGCGACCAACTGGTACTGAGCGGGAATTCCCAGGCCCGAACCGCTCTCAGCGATATATCGTTGTATATCGCTGGACTCATCCGGAGTCCGCTTTTCGGGAGGTCATCATGAGTGGTTCGTTCTTGGGAGACGCCTTCGGCGCTCGCGGCGCCGCCGGCCAGGGCTGGCCGATGTCGAACATCCTCGACGCAATGGAGCAGCTCCGTGCGCAGTTCGAGCAGAAGACGTCCGGCGCCCCGCGCATGAACAAGGGCGACGTGCGCTCCGCCGTCTTGTCCTTGCTCCTCGAGCAGCCGATGCACGGATACCAGATCATCCGCGAGATCGAGGAGCGCAGCGGCGGCTCGTGGAAGCCGAGCCCCGGTTCTGTGTACCCCACGCTGCAGTTGCTCACCGACGAGGGCCTCGTGCGCGCCGAAGAGTCGGGCGGTCGCAAGACGTACTCGCTCACCGAAGAGGGTCGGGCTGCTGCGGGTGACGAGACGACCGAGCGCACGGCGCCGTGGGAGTCCGCGACCTCGCGCGACGGCGGTCGTATGACGGCGCTGCCGAAGGCCGGCGTCGAGCTGGCGCAGGCGGCCGCCCAGGTCGCGCGCACGGGCGACAAAGAGCAGGTGGCGCAGGCCGTTGAGATCCTCGAAGACGCGCGCCGTAAGCTCTACTCCATCCTCGCCCAGAGCTGAGGGTGCCAGAGCCCGACGGCAGTCGTCGGGTCATCGGCATCCCGGAGATCCGATGACCGACGACGCCCTCATGCGCGCCCGCTACCGGCGCATCACGCGGTTCGCCGCACGTTACCTCGTCCAGGCGTGGTGGTACGAGCTGTTCCTGCCGCGGTTCGGCCTCGAGCGCGTCTCCGCGCGGGGCCGGACCCGGCGGTTGCAGGTCATTGCGCGCCGGTTCCACGCTCTCGCCGTCGATCTCGGCGGACTCATGATCAAGGTCGGGCAATTCATGTCCTCCCGCCTCGACGTGCTTCCGCCCGTGATCACGAAAGAGCTCGAAGGCCTGCAGGACGAGGTGCCCTCGGTCCCCTTCGCGCAGATGCGCGTGCGCGCCGAGGAAGAGCTCGGGATGCCGCTGGAGCGGGCCTTCGCCTCAATCGATGAGCGGCCGCTCGCGGCCGCCTCGTTGGGGCAAGCGCATCGCGCCGTTCTCACCGACGCCCTCGCGCAGGACACTGGGCTGCGCGAGGTGGTGGTCAAGATCCAGCGCCCGGGGATCGATCGGATCGTCGACGTCGATCTGAGGGCGTTGCGCAAGGTCGGCGTGTGGCTCAGCCGCGTCGCCCTCGTGCGCGATCGCGTCGACATGCCGGCGCTCGTGGAGGAGTTCGCGGCCACGAGTCTGGAAGAGATCGATTACCTCCACGAGGCGGCGAACTCCGAGCGTTTCGCGCAGGAATTCGGCGGCGAGAGGGGAGTGGCGGTTCCCGAGGTCGCGTGGGAGCGCACGACGCGACGCCTGCTGACCCTGCAGGACGTCACGGCGATCAAGATCAACGACGTGGACGCTCTCCGCGCGGCGGGCATCGATCCGTCCGAGGTCGCGGCGCGCTTCGCGCAGGTGATGTTCGACCAGCTGTTCGACGACGGGTTCTTCCACGCCGACCCGCACCCGGGCAACGTCTTCGTCACCCCGCTTCCCGGAACCACGGATGCCGGCTCCCCGCCCTGGCGGTTCACGTTCATCGACTTCGGGATGATGGGCGACGTGCCGCCGAACCTGCGGAGGGGGCTGCGCCGCGTGCTCATCGCGGCCGCCTCCCGAGACGGGAAAGGGTTGGTGGATGGCATCCGCGATGTCGGCGTGCTTCTCCCGTCCGCCGACACCGTCCAGCTCGAGCGGGCGATGACCCAGTTGTTCTCCCGTTTCGGCGGGATGGGCTTCGCCGAGTTGCAGGCGGTCGATCCGCGGGAGTTCCGCGCCTTCGCAGTCGAGTTCGGCGACGTCGTTCGGGCGTTGCCGTTCCAACTGCCCGAGAACTTCCTGCTGATCGTCCGCGCGATGTCCCTGACGAGCGGCATGTGCAGTGCACTGGACCCGGCCTTCAACATCTGGGATGCCGTCGAACCCTACGCGCAGCGGCTGATCCGCGAGGAGAGCGGCAACACTGTTCAGGCACTCGCCCGGGAGGCGACGTCGGTAGCTGCCCTGACCGCGCGCCTCCCGCGGCGGCTCGACGCGCTCATCGATCGGGTCGAGGAGGGCGGTGTGTCCGCCCAGGTGCCGCGCGTCGAGCGGAGACTGCGCGATCTCGAACGCATGGGTCGGCGGGTGGTCTCGGCGGTGCTGTTCACGGGCCTCCTCATCGGCGGCATCCTGCTGCAGACGGAGCAGGCCTTCTTCGGCACGGTCCTGATGATCCTGTCGGTCGGTCCGTTGGCCCACGCGCTCCTCGCCGGGGTGATCGCCCGCCGCAGCGGTGTGTGAACCACGATGAAGCGCCGCGCCGGGATTCCCGGCGCGGCGCTTCATCGTTCAGTGGCTCAGTACCAGCCGACGGACTGCGAGTGCCCCCATGCGCCGCACGGGCTGCCGTACCGGCCCGAAATGTAGCCGAGGCCCCACGAGATCTGCGTTCCGGCGTTGGACTGCCAGTCGGCACCCGCCGACGACATCTTGCTGCCGGGGAGGGCCTGCGGGATTCCGAAGGCCCCGCTGCTGGAGTTGTAGGCCTGATAGTTCCAGCCCGACTCCTTGTTCCACAGCGACACGAGGCACGAGAACTGGTCGTCGCCCCAGCCGAAGCCGGCGAGCATTCCGCGGGCCGTCGCCTGAGCTCCTCCGGGGCTGTTGTCGCCGGAGCCGCCGCCACCCGACGGAGCGACCGGACGCGCGGCCGACGACGATCCGCCGCCGGAGGAGGACGACGAGGACGAGGATGAGGCCGAGCGAGCGGCGGCCGCTTCTTCCTCCGCCTTCGCCTTGGCTGCGGCCTCGGCCTCGACGCGCGCCTTCTCGGCGGCTTCCTCCGCCTGCTTCTTGGCTACGGCAGCATCGAGGCTCCCGCGCAGTTCGGCAACGCGGAGATCGACCGCGGAGGTGGCGGCGGCCACCTGCTCGGTGAGCTCGGGCAGGAACGTAGCGGGCAGCACCTGAGCTTCGGTGAGACGCTGCGTCGCCGCCGCGAGAACACTGGTGTCCACCGCGGCGGGCTGACCGATGTCGAGTCCCGAGGAGGCGATGTCGTTCTGCACCGCGGCGGCGGCGTCCGCGCTGGAACCGGCGGACGTCACGGCGGCACGGGCCGCGAGGGCCTCCGGAGCAGCGGTCGTCGCGGGGGCGCTGTAAGCGGCGAGGCGGAACGAGGCCGACGAGAGATCGGCAGCGGGGGAGGCGGATGCGGTGGGTGCCGTGCCCGTGAGGGCGGCGGTTGCAAGCACGCCGACGGCGAGGACGCCGGCGGTCAGTGCGGGCCGGCGACGTGCGCGGCGGGAGGCCAGGCGACGGTCGCGGCGGTTGGACGAGGGCGTCGAATCAGAGCGCATAGAACCGGTTTCGTGTCGGGGGGACGGCGCGGGTTTCGCACGTCCGACCCGCGTAGAGCGGGCACGAAACGGGGAGCCTGGCACGCCAGTCTGGACGGAACCTGGGTGGACTGCGCTTTTGGTCGAGGAGAAACTGGCTGGTCGGCGGCTCTTCCGGGCGGGGGTCGGGATGCCGGGGGCGCGCATCCCGACCCCCGCGTGTCAACCGACGACGAGGGGTTCGGAGGCGCCGTCGGCGACCTGCGGAGGTGTCGCCGACACGCGCGTACGGCGCCGGAACAGAAGGGCGGCCACGACCGCGCCGCCGGCGAAGAACGCGGCGCCCCACGTGAACGCCGTGGTGTAGCCGGCGACGGCCGCGGGACCGATCGCCGACGGTCCGTCCGAAAGATGGTCGGTGAGGTACGCGGTCGTGGCCGTGGCCGCGATCGTGTTGAGGAGTGCCGTCCCGATGGATCCGCCGACCTGCTGGCTCGTGTTCACCATCGCCGAGGCGACCCCGGCGAAGTGCCGGTCCACCCCGAGTGTCGCGGTCTGCATGGAAGCGGGCATGATCGACCCCATCGCCAGTCCGAGCAGGACGAGGCCGGGCAGGACATCCGATGCGTAGACGCTGTCGACGGTGAGGCGCGTCAACAGCAGCATGCCGCCGGCCCCGAGGACCATCCCGATGGGAACCATCACCTTCGCCCCGAGCCGGGGGAACAGCAGGTTCGTCGACAGCTGGGCGGCGAGCACGAGCATCGCGACCATGGGGAGGAACGCGAGGCCGGTCTGGATGGGACTGAAACGGAGCGTCGCCTGCAGGAAGTAGGTGACGAACAGGAAGATCCCGAACATGCTCGCCCCGGCGATGAGGATCGAGAGGTATGCGGCGGAGCGGTTGCGGTCGGTCAGGATGGCGAGGGGCAGGAGCGGGTGTCCGGCACGACGCTGCCAGAGGACGAACGCGGTGAGAAGAACGACCGCTGCGGTGAGGGGGATCCAGCTGAGGGGGGACCCCCAGCCGGCCGTCTCGGCCTGCGCGAACCCGTAGACGACGCCGAACAGCCCCGCCGAGACCAGGACGGTGCCGGGGAGGTCGAGGCGAGGGCGCGGACCGTCGCTCTCGACGCGGCCGACGAAGATGAGCGTGCCGACGATCGCCGCGATCGCGAAAGCGACGTTGATGTAGAGGTTCCAGCGCCAGTCGAGGGCCTCGGTGAGGAACCCGCCGAGCAGCAATCCCACGGCTCCGCCTGCGCCGGCGATCGCGCCGAAGACGCCGAAGGCGCGGGCGCGCTCTTTCGGGATGGTGAAGGTGGTGGTGAGAACCGCGAGCGCCGTCGGGGCCAGCAGCGCGCCGAACACGCCTTGAAGCGCTCGGGCGGCGACGAGGACACCGAAGTCCGGGGCCGCTCCGCCGAGCGCGGAGGCGGCGGCGAAGCCGATGAGGCCGACGATGAACGTGCGCTTGCGTCCGAACAGGTCGGAGAGTCGCCCACCCAGGAGGAGGAGCGAACCGAAGGCGAGAGAGTAGGCGGTCACGACCCACTGACGGTCGCCGTCGGAGAAGCCGAGGTCGGCCTGGGCGGACGGGAGGGCGATGTTCACGACGGTGGCGTCGAGCACGACCATCAACTGGGCGATGCCGACGATGGCGAGCGTCAGCCAACGGCGGCGGGACGGCGCGGCCGAGGCGGAGACGGGGGAGGAGGTCATGCGCGACAACATATACGGAACGCACGAGTTTCGGAAATGAAATGTTCCTGAAACACGGGGTTCCGTATTGACGTAGACTCGGCTCGACCCCGACGGAAGGACCCTCGATGGCGACGGCCCCTGAGATCACCGGCACCCCAGCACCCCGGCTCGGGCGCAAGCGCGACCTCAGCCGCGACCCCGAGATCCTCGAGGCGGCCCTGGACGTCCTCGCCGAAACCGGGTTCGAACGCATGACGATCGACGAGGTGGCTGCTCGCGCTCGCGCCGGCAAGGCGACGCTGTACCGGCGTTGGCCGTCCAAGGCCGAACTCGTGATCGACGCGATCGCATGTCTGAAGAAGGGCGCGTACGACCTCGCCGCCCTGCCCGACACGGGCACTCTGCGCGGCGACCTGGTCGCGATGATCAAAGAGCCCTCGATCGCCGACGCTCAGCGCAAGATGCAGGTGATGGCGGGCATCGTCTCGATGCTGTCGACGTCGCCCGAGCTCGCGGACGTCGCCGAGGAGGCCTTGGTGGCCCCGCGTCGCGCGGCCAATCGAGTCCTGATCGAGCGTGCGATAGCTCGCGGCGAGGTGACGGATGCCATCGACGTCGACCTCATCTCCTCGGTCGGCTCGGCGATGGTCGCGCAGCGGCTCCTGGTCGAGCGCAAGCCCGTCACGCGGGCTTTCTTGCTGTCGATCATCGACCTGATCGTCCTTCCTGCAGTCGGCCTGCGCGCGCGGGACTGACGCGCACCCCCGGCGCGGGCCGCCCCGCGAATCGAGGTCGGATTCTGATAGCCTTGAGTGTCACGCGTATGGCTCGTTCCCCACGCCCGGGCTCCGGCCCTGTGGCATCGCATGAAAACAATCCGCTTCGCTTCGGCTCGTGGCATCCGTTCGCTTTCCGGCGGAAGGCGCCGCAGCCGGCGTGATCCGCCCGGGTCGCGTCGAAGAGTCGAAGCCCGACACCCACCCAACTAGGACAACCCACTACATGACTACCGCAACGACCGCCCCGGCCATCAAGCAGGTCGCGATCAACGACATCGGCTCTGCTGAAGACTTCCTGGCCGCGGTCGAGAAGACCCTGAAGTTCTTCAACGACGGCGACCTCATCGAGGGCACCGTGGTGAAGATCGACCGCGACGAGGTCCTCCTCGACGTCGGTTACAAGACCGAGGGTGTCATCCCCTCGCGCGAGCTTTCGATCAAGCACGACGTCGACCCCAACGAGGTCGTCAACGTCGGCGATCACGTCGAGGCCCTCGTTCTCCAGAAGGAGGACAAGGAAGGCCGTCTCATCCTGTCCAAGAAGCGCGCGCAGTACGAGCGCGCGTGGGGCGACGTCGAGAAGATCAAGGAGAACGACGGTGTCGTCACCGGCTCCGTGATCGAGGTCGTCAAGGGTGGTCTCATCGTCGACATCGGCCTCCGCGGCTTCCTGCCGGCGTCGCTCATCGAGCTGCGCCGCGTTCGCGACCTGACGCCGTACCTCGGCCAGGAGATCGAGGCGAAGATCCTCGAGCTCGACAAGAACCGCAACAACGTCGTGCTCTCTCGCCGCGCTCTGCTCGAGCAGACGCAGTCCGAGTCGCGCACCACGTTCCTCAACAATCTCCACAAGGGCCAGGTCCGCAAGGGCACGGTCTCCTCGATCGTCAACTTCGGTGCGTTCGTCGACCTGGGCGGCGTCGACGGTCTCGTCCACGTCTCCGAGCTCTCGTGGAAGCACATCGAGCACGCTTCCGAGGTCGTCGAGGTGGGCCAGGAGGTCACCGTCGAGATCCTCGAGGTCGACCTCGACCGCGAGCGCGTGTCGCTCTCGCTCAAGGCCACCCAGGAAGACCCGTGGCAGGTGTTCGCCCGCACCCACGCGATCGGTCAGATCGCTCCGGGCAAGGTCACCAAGCTCGTTCCCTTCGGTGCGTTCGTCCGTGTCGCCGACGGCATCGAGGGTCTCGTGCACATCTCCGAGCTGTCGGGGAAGCACGTGGAGCTGGCGGAGCAGGTCGTGTCGGTCGGCGAAGAGGTCTTCGTCAAGATCATCGACATCGACCTGGAGCGCCGTCGCATCTCGCTGTCGCTGAAGCAGGCCAACGAGTCGGTCGACCCCAGCGGCACCGAGTTCGACCCGGCCCTGTACGGCATGGTCACCGAGTACGACGAGCGCGGCGAGTACAAGTACCCCGAGGGCTTCGACCCCGAGTCGGGTGCGTGGCTCGAGGGCTTCGACACTCAGCGCGAGCAGTGGGAGCAGGAGTACGCCGCCGCCCAGGGTCGCTGGGAGGCGCACAAGGCCGCGGTCGCCAAGGCGCTCGAGGCCGAAGCCGCGAACCCGACGGACGCAGGTTCGTTCGGTGGTTCGTTCTCGTCCGAGTCGCCCGCGCAGGGCACCCTGGCCGACGACGAGTCCCTCGCCGCTCTGCGGGAGAAGCTCAGCGGTCGCTGATCCTCTCGTCCTCACCGAAGGCCGGTACCTCCTCGGGGGTACCGGCCTTCGGTCGTTCATGGCAAGCCCCGGCCGGGATGCCACCGATCCGCGACAATGTCGTCATGGCATCTCGACTTCCCTTGCTTCTGACCATCGCCGGCGTCGCCGTGCTCTTCCTGTCGATCGCATTCGTCTTCGTGCTCGTCATCGGCGCGATGTTCTTCGGCGGGATCGAGTTCACCGGCGGACACACCGCCGCTGCTGTCGCAGCCGGATGGATCCCTCCGCTGATCTAGCCTCGGCAGGCGCCAGGCGGCCCGCCACGCCCCGAACGCTCCACTTCCGCGTTTTTCCGCGGTTCTGAGGTCGCGACACGCCCGGGGGGCGGTGT